>MFEO01000017.1:17630-29942 GCA_001777585.1 Candidatus Doudnabacteria bacterium RIFCSPHIGHO2_01_FULL_50_11
TGCACCGCTTGTTATCAAGGCCGAAGGTCTTTGTGCCGGCAAGGGAGTCTTCCTTCCCAAAACGTTGCCCGATGCCCTGGCGACCGCGCATTGGATCTTGAAGGAACACCGGTTGGGTGCTGGCGGACGCGCCATAGTCATCGAAGAGCGCCTATACGGCCGCGAATGTTCGTACATGGCACTTACTGACGGGCAAAACATATACGAGCTCCCACTTACTCGCGATCACAAACGTTTGTTCGATGGCGACTTCGGTCCCAATACCGGTGGCATGGGTGCGTACTCCGACGTTCCTGACGTCAGCGCAGGCGAGAGAAGGATCATGCGTCTTGCGGCTCAGGGTGTGGTGAGAGCGCTTGCTCACAAAGGAATGCCCTATCGCGGCTTCCTATACCTGGGGTTTATCCTGACCCGAGAGGGACCGAAGATTCTGGAAGCCAACTGCCGAGCGGGAGATCCAGAATGGCAAACGATTGCAATGCGCCTAGAAGGCGATCTGGCGCAGGCCTTGTATGCCTGTTGTGGGAGCCAGGGCTTCAGCGGGATCGGTCTGACAGCACCACGTGCAGCGGCGTGCGTAGTGCTGGCAAGCGAAGGCTACGGTGAGACTGATAAGCCGGTCGTGGGCCGGTATATCGAGAATCTGAGAATCGCAGAAACGTACCCCAACAGCAAAGTGTTTCATGCAGGAACTGGAATGGCTATGGGAAGTTTCTACTCAACTGGCGGGCGGGTGTTAGGTGTGACCTGCCGCGGAGACGATCCGCTCACAGCTTGCGAGCACGCATATGAGCTGATCCGTCTAACCAACTTGAATTTTGAAGGCATGCAATATCGCCGAGACATCCGGCCAGTCGTCGTCACGGCTTAGACCCCGCAACCCAGAGTAAATTTGTACACAACGCTCATGCGTTGTGTTTTTTATCGCTTGAAGACTTCGATGAAAGTCTCCTGTGGGATGCTGACGCGGCCAAATTGGCGCAGGCGTTTCTTGCCTTTTTTTTGTTTCTCCAACACTTTTTTCTTGCGCGTGTCGTCGCCGCCATAGAGTCCGGCTGTCACATCCTTGCGGAACGCGCTAATGGTTTCGCGCGCAATGACCTTGCCTCCAATCACCGCTTGCAGGGCAATGGCAAATTGATGTCGTGGGATCAGACTTTTCAGCTTGATCAGGATATCGCGACCGATCTTCATCGAATCATCTTCGAAAACAACATTGGAAAAAGCTTCAACCCGCTCCCCGGCAATCATGATATCGAGCTTAACTAATCGGGAAGGTCGGAAGTCTATGAACTCATAGTTCATGGACGCGTACCCTGAGGTTCCGCTCTTGAGCTTGTCATAGAAATCCACAATCACATTTGCCAGGGGAATCTCAAAGGTTATGAGCACGCGCGACTCGCTCCCGTATTCGATGTTCTTCTGGACTCCCCTTCGAGCATTGAGCAGCTCCATACAGCTACCTAAGTACTGCGCGGGAGTAATAATCTCTATTTTGACCCACGGCTCTGCCATTGACTCGATATGCGATGGGTCGGGAAGCTCGGCAGCCGAATGGATGGCCGCCTCTTGGCCTGATTTGAGGACAACCCTGTATTCAACTGTCGGGGAGGTCACGACTAAGTCCAGACCATACTCGCGGAAGAACCTCTCCTGCACAATGTCCAGATGCAGAAGGCCCAGAAATCCGCAGCGGAATCCCGTCCCAATCGCGGGAACAGTCACCGGCTCGAAGCTTAGCGCTGCGTCAGAGAGCTTGAGCTTGCCGATAGCGTCCCGAAGCTTCGGATAGTCTGCCCCGCTTGCCGGGAAAAAGCTCGCGTACACCATCGGCTTGACCTCGCGGTATCCCGGCAAGGGTTTGACCGGGGCTTCGGCGCCTTCGTTGAGCGTCGTGATCGTGTCGCCTACCTTCGCCTTGGACACTTCTCGAAAATCCGTTGCGATATATCCCACCTCGCCAGCGGACAAGCTGGCGGCTTTGACGAACTGCGGCCGGAAGTGTCCGAGTTCCAAAACATGCGTCTTGCTTTGTGTGCCCAAAAGTACGATTTGTTCCCGGTCGGAGATGCTGCCGTCTACCATGCGGACGAAAACAACCACGCCTCGGTGCTTGTCATAGGTTGAGTCAAATACCAGAGCGCGAGCGGGCGCGTGCCCGTCTCCCATGGGATACGGAATTCTCTCTATGACGGCCCCCAGCAAATCGGAGACTCCCTGTCCCGTCTTGCCTGAGATGTGCAAAACCTCTTGCTCCTTAAAACCCAAAAGCCGCACGATTTCGCCAGTCACCCGCGCCACTTCCGCGTTGGGCAAATCGATCTTGTTGATGGCCGGAATTATCTTCAATCCCTGCGCCTGCGCCAAGTGCAGATTGGCCAATGTCTGCGCTTGTATGCCCTGCGTCGCGTCCACAAGCAGAATCGCCCCCTCACAGGCCGCCAGGGCGCGCGAAACTTCATAAGTGAAGTCCACATGTCCCGGCGTGTCGATCAGGTTCAGGATGTAGTCTGTGGTCTGTAGTCTGTAGGTCATCCGCACGGGCTGCAGCTTGATCGTGATCCCGCGCTCTTGCTCCAACTCCATCGTGTCCAGATATTGCTCATGCATGAGCCGTTTCTCTACGGTCCCGGTCATCTCCAAAAACCGGTCGGCTAACGTACTCTTGCCGTGGTCAATGTGGGCGATAATACAGAAATTGCGGATAAATTTTTGATCCATATGTTGCGAGCTCATATCCTAGCATACTCACACTTTGGATTGAAGGATTATTGGAATAGCCCCGGAAAACGGGCGAACGCCAGTCGCAAACGATTCATCCAGACTTTCATGTTGCTAGCCAAATGCCGGCTTTCTGAAATACCCAGGAGCATCCCCGCAAGCAGATATGCCCCACCTCCCGCCAGAGACGCTCCTACGGCTTGGATCAGCAAACCAATAACGGTCGACGTCGCAACAAACGGCTCTATAATGTAGAGCCCGGCGTAAGCTGCGATGCCTGCCAAGACGGCCGCGACCGCAATCTTTTCAAGCTTGAGAAAAAGCGGGGCGTCAACAATATTTCCATACTTCATTTCAAATGTTACAAATAGTAAAATGAGATTAGCGAGTGACCCAATACTGAAAGCCAGCGCGAGGCCGGCTACTTGATAATGAGGGACGAGCAGAAGCGCCGCCACGATATTGATGCCTGCGGCGGTAAGACCGCAGACGACCGGTATAATGGTGTTTTTCATCGCATAGAAAGCCCGGGACAAGAGGGGCACTAAACTTTGAGCAAAGAGGGAGATCCCAAAATACCCCAAAGCCTCGATTGTCCGGAGTGTGTCATCCCAGGAGAAATGTCCGCTTCCAAGAACAATACGCACAATCTGGGCTCGAAGCACTACCATCAAGATGCCCATGGGAACAATCAGGAAGAGTATCTGGCTGAAATTCGACTGCAGAATCTGTCTGAATTTTTCTTTGTCTTCCGAAGCTGCCGCCTCAGACAAAAGAGTAAACGCAACCGTAGCGAAAGCAATCGCGATAATCCCGATGGGTACTGACTCAAGATTAAAAGCCAAAGAATAGACTGCCACGCTCCCGGAAGCGAGCATTGAGCCAATGATTGAACTTATGAAGAAACTGATCTGGCCCAGGTCCATGCCGAAAACGCGAGGCACGAAAGTCCGTATCACGCGCCTGACCCCCGGGTGTTGCAAATCCCATCCCAGAGAGAAACGAAAACCCAGTCGTAAGACAGCGGGAATCTGTAGAGACATGTGCAATATCGCCCCAGCCACTACACCCCAGGCAAGACCGATAAGGCCAAAACGAGGTTCGAGGAAAAGTATGCCCCCAATGATCGCCAAATTGTATATTACGGGCAGCGAAGCAACCAGTAGGAATCTGCGAAACGAATTTAGTACGCTGGAGAAGACTGATGATACGCTAAACAACAAAGGGGTGAGAAGCATCACGCGCGTGAGAGTGACGGTCAATGCCTGCTTCGCTGGTGGAAATCCTGGAACGAGCAGAGCTACTAGTATAGGAGAAAAGAACATAAGTATGACCGCGAGGGCTCCCATCACGGCGATCGTCGTGTTGAGAATGGTACGGGCAACCGCCCAGGCTTCATCACGGTCACGACGCACATACTCGGTAAAGACTGGAATAAAAGCGGCCGAGAGAGTGCCCAGGATCAAGAGATTATAGAGAAAATCCGGAACCCGAAATGACGCGGTGTAGACATCAAGCGCGTCGCCCGCACCGAAACGGGCCGCGAGCAACCGATCGCGCAATAAGCCCGCAGCCCTGGACAGCAAAGAAAAAACCGCGATGAGAATCGTGGCTGTCGAAAGCGCGATCTGGTCGGTCCTCTTCATGGACAAATCTTAAGCAACGTTACTGGTAAACCGCGCCCCAAGCAGTGTCGAAGTCTTGAGTCCCTTCAAAACGCAGGCTCCCGTCAGTCGCGACCGCGTCAGGATACGTCTTCAATACGGAAGCTACAGCTGGCAACTGGATATTCGCATGGTAGGTCCGCCCTCTTCCTCCCGGCTGTCTCTGGAACAACATGCTATAAGACCACAGATCGCCGCTCTTCAATGCAATTTTCGGCGTGCGGTATACCAGCAGAAGATCGCGAGCAGTGTCGGGTGTCATGATAATCCAACCGGCAAACACCGTTTTACCCGACTCTTCCGATACAAACACGTTGCCTTCATGCTGTTCCATATTCGACTCCAATAGAGCCACTTGCGGGTCCAGAATTCCCGAGTTAGCTGCAGGGTGAGGCAGCGCATCAAAGCCGACCGCGGACAGGACGTAGCTTCCTTTGGGGACATAGACTCGAGCATAAGTCTTATTGACTGGAAACAGCTTCTCACTGCCCTTGCGGTAAGTGAGGTGAATGTGCAATCGATGATCGACACTCCCATCAGACTGAATTTGCGACTCCAAGGTGATGTCCTCGCTAATATTCTGGTCGGTCTTACCCGCCCCGACATTGCTGTCTACGATTGCCAAATAATCCGAGGGTGCTTCTCTTACCGCTCCGGTCCATCGCAGTTCCGAAAATTTGCCCTGAACATCGGGACTGAAGCTCGTCAGCAGAATATCCTTGCGCTGGAGCGACTGCACGATAATATCCAGAAATTGCAGCCATCCGTCGCTTGTGAGTCCGTTGAGGCGTAAGAGAAGCCGAGGCGCAAAGTCCGCCAAAAATTTCTTCGGTTGGTTGAGCACCCGGTCATACGCCACGCTCGTACGATATTGAACCACGTCAGTAAAGTTCTCTGCAGTCAAAACTTCTCCATACTCGGGCATGGCGATGGGACCGACCAATTGCATCAGCCGCTCGAAGAGCGCGGGAGTAAATGCCATCACGCCGTCAACCTTCTGGCCAACTTCGCGATCTAGAAAATCAGCTGCTTCCCTCGCGGACTGGGGAAAATCGAAAAACCAGTTGCTATCCCGAAGCCCCCACTGCGTCGTCAAATACTGCTGCAGAGGAAGCGGCGGAACGATACGATCTTTCAGCTGGCCGTCGGGATTGTAGACCGACTCGATCTTAAGATTGGCGATCTGTCCCTGGTGCAGAGAGATGATGCCGTATGTGCCAATGAAGCCGCCTGTCGCTCGTAATTCGCGAGAATTCTGGAAGAGCATCAAATACGTCTTATCCCCTTCGAGAAAACCGATCAGAAGTTCATGCAATTTGATAAGCTCACTAATCCCTGGGGTCAATTTATCCAGCATCTGGGTCATGCTGGCGACCCGATCCCGATACTCTTGTGGGATCGAGTCAAGACGGACGCTCTGCAACTCCGATTTTAGGGATGTCAAATACTTCAACGCTTCTTGGAAATTTTGCAGTCCCGCGATCAGGTCAGGGGAACGATCTGTCTCAGACACAAGCCCTGAGGGACCCAATCTCAAAGATTGAAAATTGTCCATGCCGGCCGAGAGATACTGAAGTGCTAGAGTCGCGTCCTGGCCGGCCAGCAAAAGAGTTCTTCCCTCCTCAGTCTGCGGCATGGCATTTATCAGGGATCCAAGGCCCTGAAGGGATTCGACAGCCTGACTGAATCCGTCATAAGCGCGGCTCAGGTCGGTGTGCGCCGTAGCATAATCTGCATTTAACATTGATACTCCTCCTGATTGCAAGTCTTCAAACGCTTCTGTGGCTGCACCCATGACCTGTGAAGAAGCAAGACGCTTATTTTCGAAACCCTGCAGTAGCGGAAAGACGGAAAGTGTCAGGAGTGCGATGCCCAGAAATACCGCAAGCGAGGGCGCGCGAGTTCTCAAAATTCTTGGGTCAATCCGTAGGATACTCCTAAGGTATACGTAACACCTCTCGATTAGTTCTCGAGTTTTTATCACCGATTCTGAGAAGAAACCCGCCAACCGTTCATAGCGCAACGTATGAGAAACGGGCTCTTTGACAAAAGCCCCATTTTCGAAAATGATTGGCTGGCCAGAGGCTTGTGCAGACAGAATCTGACGAAGATCCCGAGGCGCGGCGGACGAGAATCTATGAGGTCGGAATTTCACTATGCGGCTTTCCAGCAGTCGCTTCCACTCCCGGTCTGTCATCCGCGCAACCAGACCACCCATATCGCTTAAACGATTCAACTTTTTTTGTTTCTGTCTCATAGTGACGAGCGTTTACAGAAGAAAAGTCGATTTATTGTACTCATTTTTTGCTTAATTGGCAAATGAGAATTCACCGTCTGAAATAAAAAAACGGCTGTCTTTCAGACACCCGGAAGAGAATAGCGCCGCGCATAGTCAACTGTCTGCCAGCGTGGTGGCCGCGGCCCGAGTTTGGCTATGTGCTTGCGGAAAACCAGCACCGTACCGGGAAGAGCAGAAGTGATCACGAAGGCAAACGAACCCTTGTCCATACTAGGTTCCGGGTCTTCCCACACATCTGCTTCATAGCCCTCTCGCTCCAAATACTCAACTGCTTCCTTTGCGGCACCTGGCGGATCCGGATGAACTATTGCGAGTCCCGAAGTCCGGCCCTTTAGCTGACACGCAATAGGGGGCAAAACAGTGTTGATGATTACGCCTGTGGGATAGATCGCTCGTTTGATATCTTGCGAATCTGCCCTGAAGCGAGGCTTGTGGCCAAAATTTCTCAGCATCCCAATGACCGCAAGCTGCGCTTCCTTGCTTGGGGCGACGAAAATCCAGGAACCAAGATCGGGGTATGGCAACGGATTCCATAGAAAATGGAAGGCGGTGATCACTACTGACCAGATCGCAAGCAGTACGAGGGGTAAGAGAAGCCAGGCTGGAACGTGCATCTTGTAAAGTCTCTCCTTTGGGTTGGGGTGAAAATTATTCTATCAGTGAAGAATGCTGCGGTCAAGGGCCCAGACGCGCTCAATGTTTGATCACAAAAAATTTCCCGCCCTCGAGATGAACTCCCTCTCTGCGCAATCCATCAATTGCGCCTTGTAAAAACTCGCTCTCTAGCCATTTCACGAACCCGTCTACTAGCTTCTGTGCGCCCTCTACTTCGATCGTGACCGAGCCGTCTCGTTCGTTGCGGACAAAACCGGCCAAGCTCCGCTTCTCAGCCTCGCGCTTAGAAAAATAACGCAATCCCACTCCTTGAACCGCGCCAGTCAAGTGAACCCGCAAGCGAACATGCTCTTGTTCTACTCTTTCCATGCGGTTTTGATGATTCTCTTGCTCCCCTCCTTCTTATAGATGACGGTGATGTCCCTACCCGACGACTTTCTGGTTGTCTTATAGGTCCCCGAGCCTAAGTATTTGCCCCCTCGAGTGAGAGCTGACGCCCTCGTTCGTCCGATATTGCGTTTCCTCATTCGCTTCAAGGAATGTCTTGTGAAAATGGTGCTCATGACGTAGTCGTTTTCTTTTTGGCGATGCTGTTCAAAATTTTCTTCACCTGCTCAATGCTTTCCCAGTCATTGACAGAGATTGCGATAGTCTTACTGTCAATCTTGCGAAGCTGCTTGAGTTTCTCCGATGCGGCCTTCGGATCAACACTGTCGAATTTTGAGAGAAAAATATACTCGGGTTTCTCTACAAGTTTCGGGTCGTAAGTGCTAAGCTCCTCCCGGATGATCTTATAGTCCCGCACTACATCCTCTGAATCAGCCGGTACTAAATGAAAGAGCGCCGTGCACCGCGAGATGTGCCGCAGAAACTTGATGCCCAAGCCCCGCCCTCCCGACGCGCCTTCTATCAGTCCCGGAATGTCCGCTAATATTAAGTCATAATATGCCCCCAGATTCGGCTCCAGAGTAGTAAATTGATAATTCGCTACTTTGCTCTTGGCGCGCGTCAGTTCGTTGAGCAAGGAAGATTTGCCGGCATTGGGGAGGCCAACCAGGCCGACATCGGCGATAAGCTTGAGTTCAAATACGAAATCAAAACGCCGTGCCGCGTGTCCCGGGCTAGATTGCCGGGGCGAAATATTCGTGGAAGAACGAAAATGCGAGTTGCCGTACCCGCCCGAAGCACCCCGCGCGATAATCACCTTCTCCCCCACCTTGGTCAACTCAAGTTCTTGCGAAAGATCAAGGTTGCGCGCCACAGTCCCGACTGGCACTTTCAAGATCAGGTCTTCTCCGTCCGCGCCTTTCTTGTTGCGATTGGAGCCTGCGTCACCGTCTTGCGCAGTGAAGTCTTTCTGATGGCGAAATTGGCGCAGAGCCGAAAGATCTGAGACGGCCTCCAAATAAACGTTGCCGCCCCGTCCGCCGTCGCCACCCGTGGGGCCCTTCTCCATCATGGCGTTTTTGTAAGAGACGACTCCGTCGCCGCCGTCGCCACCCTTGACCGTGATTTTGACTTCGTCAATTAACATAATATAGATAGTATAGCATCTTCTTCTACCCAAAGAGCACTAGAAAAACTTCAAAAAGCCCGAAGAAATCAATGTCCACAGGCTCGAGGTTTATATATTAATAATTTTGATCGGTCTGTTTTAGAAAAACTAAAGTCTAACGATCAAAGCACGAACAGAATCATCGCCAGCATCATCACTCCTGCGCCGCCGGCAATCGCCCTCACGTGTTGCACGTGTCTGGCAATGGCAATCTTGAGTATCAAGGCAAAGCCCAGGCCTGCGGCGAAGAGGAGATAGAAATTCTTCAAGGCGAAATCCAGGTCACCAACTTTTACCAAACCTCCGAGAAAAGAAAAAGAGGGGTTGGCCGCCGACGCATCGCCTGAAACGAAACTATAGAGTCCCTTCACCTGCCCGAGTACCAATTCTCCGACTCTCACCCGCGCTTCATTGCCCGCCATATCCTGAGCGTAGACTTCTATCGGCAGCCGCTCGACACTCAGGGACTGCAACACCTGCAGCGTGCCGGTCCAGGAATTGCCATCTTGCTTTGTGAGAGCGACGCTATCCCTCCCGACGGTCACTATCGTACGTACCGAGTCTTCAGCCACCTGAGCGCGCACATTGTACTTTCCCGGCACCATCGCCGGGAGAATAGAGAACGAATCGCGGTCAATCGAAGGCGGCGCGAAATCAACCCGGAATCTCACAGCCGGAGATTCGACTGAACCGCCAGAAGATTCCGCGACTGCCCGGAGCAGGTGAGATCCTTCGGCAAGCGTGTATTCGCTCGCCAGGCGCAAGGAGAATTTTCCGTTAAAATCCGCCAGCACAGTTTGAGGCGGCGAGCTATCGACATATACCCGGACTTTCGCAAGCTTGGCAGCTGTGCCGAGAATATCGAAGGAGCCGGTCTTCACATAAGAATTCATTAGCGGATAGTCTATACTCACTTTCGTTGCCGCCACCGCCGGCAGTATAGACGACGACTTCGCTACTGGACGTTGTGGTGCGGGAATCGGTGGTGAGACAGATGCTGCTATTGGTTGTTTTGCAGGTTGATCCTGTGAGCCGAACATCTGAACCACTATCGTCGCGCTTCCCTCCTGGCCGAAGTTGTCTGTGAGCACGGCAACCCCAATCTCTTTGAAATCTTCCGACAGAATATTCGCCCGGTGCGTCGGAGAATTCAACCACGCTTCGTTGACGCCTTCGGCGGAGGTGAAACGGATCGCGAGATTCTCCCCCGCGTGCGTATATGTATATCCAGCCTGAGTAATCCAGTACCAAGGACTGACGCCGCCGGGAGAAAAATGAGCGAAGTATGACTTGTCCATGATGTCGCGCGCTTTGTTGGCGGCAGCGACAGCAAGCTTGGCGGAAGGCAGAAGCTCGGCCAGATGATAATCGCGCCGGGACTGATTGGTCAGTTCGATAACATTATCAGGAGTAAGCGCAAGCGCCTGGGTGATCGAGTATGGCAGGAGAAGCGGCGAACCTAAGGCCACCAGCTTCATCAAGAGCAGGAGCGCGCTATAGAGTCGCAATGCGCGATGATGCAGGACATGAGGCAAATACCCATTGCCTGCATGAGGAATGAAGTGGTCTTTCAAATGGCGGTGCACATGGCGGTGCAGCGTGAAGCCGAACAATTTTTGCGAAGCCACGTGGAGCTCCATGATATGACGAAACTGCCGCACTGCTGCGGCAGAAGAGGGTATTTAATTGTTTTTTTGTTTCACTTGGCGAACGGACTTTAGTCTTCGAATATATCGACTCCAAATAACTTAAAAACTATCCAAATAGGGAACAGGACGATTTTTAAGATAATGTTCATAGGTTCATCTTATATAATTATACCACAAAATCTCAACCATTGCAAGAGGGAAAATTTCCTGCTACACTTCCTAGCGATTCAAGATTTTCTTTTTTATTATTGGGGAGTAGCCAAGTGGTAAGGCATCGCCCTCTGGAGGCGACACCGAAGGTCCGAATCCTTCCTCCCCAGTTGTAACTTGTTGGTGACCAAAATGCCATCGACATGTTCCAAATTGAAGTGATTCGAACTTTGGGAAAGGGGTCAGGAGAACATTTGATCGCTAGCCAGCGGCAACCGATTTTATTGAAAATCTTCTTATGCCTACAATTCGTATTGATTATGATGATAAGAAGTTAGAAGATAGCGAGATATTGCTTCTATCTAACTCTATTCAGAAAATAGTTTCCAGTATCACTGGAATAGAAGACACTTTTGTCTACGCAAACAGCCCACGCATAAAGGTAAGGGTTGCCCCTATTGAAATCTTTGTACAAATAAGTGCGACTAAAGTGCCAGATGGAGAATCTTTATTTAATGACATAAAAAATCAGTTATCTAAGTGGAAAAAAAATAACAATTTCAATCATCCAATAAACCTGACTTTGATGCCGATGGACTGGAAGTTTGAAACTGATATAAAATAAAAGCAACTGAATAGTTTAAGGAGTAAAAACATGCAAAAAATCACTCCGTTCTTGTGGTTCGATAAAAATGCTGAAGAAGCGATGAATTTCTACGTTTCTGTTTTTCAAACTTCCCCTGCAAAAAAGTTGGATTCAAAGATCGTCAGTATTCACCGCTATCCCGATGGGCCGCTACAAGAACCTATAAGAGGGATGGAAGGAAAGGTTCTAACTGCGGTTTTCGAGCTGGAAGGGCAACCCTTCATGGCGCTGGATGGCGGCCCGTTTTTCAGGCCATCAGGCGCTGTGTCGTTGTATGTTGAATGCGGAACGCAAGAAGAAGTCGACCATTTCTGGAATAAGCTCTCGGAGGGTGGGGATCCCAAGGCCCAACAAAGTGGTTGGCTCAAGGACAAATATGATTTCTCCTGGCAGATTATTCCGAAAGCGCTGCCACAGCTTCTCAATGACCCGGATAAGGCAAAGGCCGGACGCGTCATGCAAGCAATGCTTGCAATAGATACCCACGGCTAAAGCCGTGGTTCTTTTTCCTTACAGCAGCTGCCGCTGCTGACCTGAATCCTGGCGCCCTTGATACTCCACGTATCTTTTGATGGTTTCTTCATCAATCCCGACTGAGCTAACAAAGCATCCAGGAGACCAGACAACAGCCTCTTTCCAATACACGTCCTCAAGCCATAAAAACTTTTTTCGGAGGCGACTCGCTGATTGGCTTTTGAGTTGTCCTAAGACGTCACTGACGGCATACTTTGGCGGAATGTCCATGACTAAGTGAACGTGGTCGAGATCGCAGCCAATCAGCTCTATTCCTACTCCAGGCATGCTCCTGAGCAGGCCGTAAAGCAATTTCTCCAGATATTCCTTAACGCCAGGCTTCAGGATCCGCCTTCGGTACTTGGCGACCCACACCACGTGATACTTAAGGTAATAGACGCCATGGCCTGAAATATGATATTCCATGACTTAATGGTAGTACCTCAGGCGGGCTCATTCAACCCCGGGCAAGCCCGGGGTCTTCTGGTTTTCGCAAATAA
>MFEO01000017.1:29990-45566 GCA_001777585.1 Candidatus Doudnabacteria bacterium RIFCSPHIGHO2_01_FULL_50_11
CTTCTGGTTTTCGCAAATAAAAAAAGCGCATTGTAGTCTGCTCTGATGACTTACGTAAGAAGACTATTCGTGAGATTCTCCTGCGCCGCGACGGCCTTTTGTCTCTCTTCCTGAAAGTTTCGTCTCCACACTTCGTCCCAGTGCTCGCGCTCTACCTTTTTTCCATCTAGGTAGGAGCGCCAGGGCTCTAGATATCCATAGTGCTTTGCCAATTTTTCATCGGCGGACTGATGCGGGACAACCACGACTATGTTCTTGTCCCACAGCTCCCAGTAGATCTCACTCTCTGTGATGGTCGGCGCTTGTCCTTGGGGATCAAATGCGCCGTATGCGACTTCGAACTCCACGGAGCGGTTGAAGAGCAGGCAACCCGAAGTGATGCCGAGAACGAGATGCTCATCACCCGTCACAGTGGTAGGGTGATACAAAAGTATTCTCTGATGCGCTTTGATGAACTCCTGCCATCCTTCCACGCGCTGGGCAGGCCCTTGTAACTCCTGCGGAACATGGGCATGTGCCAATGCGATTGTCTTCGTGATCGGCGGCGTCTCTCTCTTATGAAAGATGCTCTGCCGATCTTCGCGTCCCTTCATCAGAAGTGCGATGATCCCCTGGGCGAGCTGAGGATTGCGTTTGAACTCTTCCTTGAGCCGGGCATCATCGGCCTTCCCCCACCAGCGAAGGATGACTCCGGAATCGGTAGTCCATGCGATCCCAAGCGTGCTGGTTGGAAGGTCTTGGGACAGAAAATTGATCCCGATGAAGTTTGAGTACTCAAGAGAGGGCAAAGAATCTTGATCGCGTATCGCGATGTGCGGAATCTCCCCCGGCCGTCCCTCAAGGCCTGAGGCCGCAAATCGGTACCGCGTCGAATAGTGCTGAAAATCCGGCATACTGCCTCCTTGTGGTTCTCAGTTGCTAACATGATTCTATGCACCTCCTCGATAAAGTCAAGGACAAATCTCGCTACATATAGGGGCTATTTACACAATTTGGATAGTCTGCTATACTGGGGTCAATTCGTTAAGTGTTTCTCGAATTTTATGGCGAAAGCCCAAGTACACTCTTCGTTAGTGTGCCGAGAACAGGTCGGAAACGAAGTATACTAGTAATTTGAGGAGTGTACTTACTACATGGCAACCAAACTCTACGTTGGCGGTCTCCCTTATACGACCACCGACGACGGGCTGAAAACTGCATTTGCCGCAGCTGGCAATGTGACTTCAGCCTCGGTGATCATGGATAAGATGACCGGTCGATCGAAAGGCTTCGGCTTCGTGGAAATGGCCACGGAAGAAGAGGCGAACAAGGCTGTTGAAATGTTCAACGGCAATGAGATCGAAGGCCGCAAGGTCCGCGTGGACATTGCTCGTCCGATGACCGAACGCCCCCCTCGCCGCTCAGGTGGCGGAGGTGGAGGCTTCAACCGCCGCTCAGGTGGCGGCAATTCCGGTTACGGCACGTTCTAGTCCGTATCTATACGACCCCAGCCCCTCACGGGGCTGGGTTTGTTTTAGGCAGAATTGTTACGGGCAGTTCTTTACGATACACTATTAGAAGAATAGTAGCCGAACAAATATGTTGGATTTTCTAAAGCAGATGAACGAGCTGCGCAAGCTCCAGGATAAAATAAAACAAGAGCGGACCACAGTCGAACACGATGGCATCAAGCTTATCATGAATGGCGCACTTGTCGTCGAAGAATTGACCATTTCTTCTACCTTGCCATCGTCGCAGCTTGGCCCCCTAATCAAGAGCTGCTTCAATGAAGCGGTCCAGCAAATCCAGATCAGGTTGGCTTCGGCCATGAAGCCCTAGATGAACTTGCCTGAAGATATTTCCATGCAAAACCCTGCTCTTCAAGCCCGAGCGGGGTTATTCGGAGAAAAACTATTCCTTGGCCTCAGACTTGAAGAATCCGAAAACAAGACCCCATATCCCGGCGATGATATTGAAGATAAGAAGGTAGAGCGGAATCTGCCCGAACCCATCCCGGAAAATCCATCCCAAGATACCTACTAAGAGCAGGATGGTACCGACAACCACTCCATAATTTTTTAGCATTGGTGACATCTGTCTTCAGTGTACCAAAACTAAGAAAACTCCGCCATACTTATCCACACACTCCTTTCGTTCCCCATTTTTTTCCGCTAGAATTAGACCGACATAAATATTAAATTCATCGATTCATCATGTCAGAAAACTTCACGCTTCTGTTCGCATTGATCACCGCGCTCGCCGCGCTCGCCTACGGGCTGGTGCTCATCTTGTGGGTCAGCCGCCAGCCGGACGGCGACGAGAAAATGAAGTCCATCGCTCATGCCATTCAAGAAGGCGCTAGGGCTTACTTGAAGCGGCAATATCGCACGGTCGCAATCGTCGCTTTCGTTCTTTTCATTATTCTTCTATCTACGCTTGGGCCCAAGATTGCGATCGGCTTCATCGTAGGGGCAGTAGCCTCCGCTCTGTCCGGATATATCGGAATGTCAGTTGCGGTGAGAGCAAATGTTCGCACTGCTGAAGCTGCCAAATCCGGGTTACCTGCAGCTTTCCGCTTAGCGTTTCGAGGAGGCGCTGTCACTGGTTTTCTTGTCGTGGGACTGGCCCTTCTTTCAGTCACCGGCTTTTACTGGTACGTGAAGGATGCGCCTGACGCACTCAGGGCGCTCGTGGGCTTAGGCTTTGGCGGATCACTCATCAGTATGTTTGCCCGACTCGGCGGGGGCATCTTCACTAAGGCTGCGGACGTCGGGGCCGACCTGGTAGGCAAGGTGGAGGCAGGCATACCTGAGGATGACCCGCGCAATCCAGGTACAATCGCCGACAATGTCGGCGACAATGTGGGCGACGACGCCGGCATGGCCGCCGATCTTTTTGAAACCTACGTTGTTTCAACCGTTGCGGCGATGGTGCTGGCGTCTACTCTATACCAAGGCTCTGTTCCAGTGTTGCTCTTCCCCTTGATAGTGGGCGGGGTATCCATCGTTGCTTCTATCGCAGGATCGCTTATAGTGCGCATCGGGAGAAATAAGAAAATCATGCAAGCCCTCTACAATGGATTATGGGTCAGCTCAGTACTCGCGATCATTGCTTTTTACTTCTTAGCGGACCAGCTGAGTGAAGCCGCACTGATCTCGGGTTTAACTGCGCCAAAAATTTTCTGGTCTTTGACGGTCGGGATCGTGATTACGGGATTGATGATGCTTATCACTGACTACTACACTGGCAAGGCGCACCGGCCTGTTCAAACGATCGCCCATGCTTCTACTACCGGACACGGCACGAATATCATTTATGGACTCTCCGTGGGGATGGAGTCTACACTCCTGCCAGTCCTGGTCATCGTTGCCGGCGTTCTCGTCTCTTATGGCCTGCTGGGCTTATATGGAACAGCTCTAGCCGTGATTGCTATGCTGTCGCTGTCCGGAATCATCGTGGCTATTGATGCGTTCGGGCCAGTCACGGACAATGCCGGCGGAATCGCGGAAATGGCAGGACTGCCCGAGTCGGTGCGCGAAGTGACCGATGAACTCGACTCAGTCGGCAATACCACCAAGGCAGTGACCAAAGCATACGCCATCGGCAGTGCGGGACTTGCTGCGCTCGTGCTCTTCGCAGCCTATATGGAAGAACTCCATATGATAGAAAAATTCAAAAACATTAGTTTCGACCTCTCCTCGGTCAATGTACTCGCGGGATTGCTCCTGGGAGCCGCAGTCCCATTCATCTTCGCCTCAATCTGCATGCGCGCGGTGGGATCGGCGGCCGGTGCCGTCGTGGAAGAAGTGCGCAGACAATTTCGCGAGATCAAAGGGATTCTAGAGGGCACCGCCAAGCCGGACTACGCCCGCGCGGTGGATATTGTTACCCGCGCCTCGATACGGGAAATGATCATCCCCGCTCTCATCCCCGTGCTTGTTCCAATTGCCGTGGGCCTCCTCTTAGGCCCACAGGCCCTGGGAGGCTTGCTCATCGGATCGCTCGTCACGGGGTTATTCGTGGCGATCTCTATGACTTCTGGAGGTGCCGCGTGGGACAATGCGAAAAAGTTCATCGAGGACGGGAACTATGGCGGCAAGGGCTCTGACGCCCACAAGGCCGCGGTGACTGGCGATACAGTCGGTGATCCATACAAGGATACGGCAGGGCCGGCAATCAATCCGCTCATCAAGATCATGAACGTCGTGGCGCTGCTCATCGTTACTTTGCTCTAAGCTGAAATAATAATTCCCTCTTGCACTGCGCAAGAGGGAATTTTAGTTTGTGTCGAAAAGTGGTTTACTGTCTTCTTACCGCAATACCCCGCCCCATTCGACTACAGTGAAGCCGCGGCGGACTGGGGTTTTCATATGGTAGCCTGTTGAGGCAACGGGTGCTTGCAGTGGACGAAAATCCATCAGCACTCGAATGACTGTATCGGGCGCGGGTGTTATACTCAGCGGCGCCAGCTGATCCATAACCGAATTCCCAAGGAAGCTGATGAAATAATAAGGGGCGCCTTTCATTCTCGGCTCCCAGAATTCTTCAAAATCCGCACTCTCCTTTGCATTCAAACCGAGGAGAGCCAGCTTTTCTTGCAGGAAGCTATGAACTTCGTTTTCTGCGACCACAAAACCCTTGGTAGGCTCCTGGTACATGCCGCCCCGGCCTTCCCAGAACAAATACGGATAGGATTTGCCGTCTGACACATTGACGAGGACTCCGCTCGGGTCGGCAATCACGTCCCAACCCGTACCGTACTCCGGCTCGGTGTAAGAGAAGCCATCTTGGGGCGCCAAGCGTACTGAGACCTGTTCGCGTGTCTGGGGGTAGAGATAGATAACCGGCTTGCCACACTCAGCCAATGGAACAAATTTAGCGTTTTGGAACTTTACCAGATCTCCGAATGGATCAATCCAGAAAAATACCGGCCATGACTTGGTGAATTCGTCATACGAAACTTTCTCGCCCTGATAAACGAAGTATTGATTGTCGTAGATATCGCGAAGCACTGGATGATTCATGTCTTTCAGAACATAAATATCTTCGCCAAAGGAATTCTTGCCCGCCTTGACCAGGTCATTGGCCCTATCGATCTTGTCGGGTGCCATTACCGACAAATAGTTCACACTGCCGCACCCGCCAATATCTGTATATTTATACTCTGCGGTATTCGCCGTGCCGTCGCTCCAGGTCAGATGCGGAACGTTGTCGGTACCTACAAAATCAATCACCAGCTGATAGCTTATTGCGGTACCGTCAGGAGCAGCGAGATAGAAGCCGTAGCTGCTCGTCCCACGGGCAAAATCTTTTCCACCATTTGCGCCATCGGTGCCGGTGGTGTATACATCGCCCAAGACCCCGTCACTGAAGACTTTCCTCAAGCCGTCGCCGCAAAATTCAAACGTGTCGTATTGATTTTTCTTGAAGACTTCCTTGGCATTCATTCCTCTGAATTGTTCAAGATAGTTCAGATCAGCGATAGCATACGCGGAGTCAATGGTAACCTTCGACTTATTAAAAGTCTGATCGTCAGGGCTGTCAACGAAGCTTCCTGAGTTCTTCGCAAGAAGTACGACTGCGTCGCCTTTCTTCAAGAAGTGATAGTAAATAGGATAAAATGCCGGCCCCTCAAGAGCCATATCGGCGAGTACAACATCGTAGCCTTTGTACTTTCCGCTCTTGACTACACCCACAGTGTAGAAGACCGAGTTTTGAGAGGTGTAGGCGTTACCATTTTGCTCGTTCGGCGCTGCAAAAATATCCGGCAATGCGATTTTGCCAGGCTTGCTCCAAGAGACCTCTCCGGAAAGCTGCCTCGTAGTCGGCGTATAGCTTTCGCAAACCTTATCCGCTGGACCCGTTGGAGGCGTTGTTGTGGCCATAGGATCAGTCGGCTCCCCGGGCGTGTTACTATCATCTACAATGTTACCGCCGGGAGGAAGTACGTTTGTATCAGGATTCGATGACTGTCTAATCACGTAATACGCCGCAGTACCCCCGGCTGCAAGCAAAATAACTCCCAAGGCAATGACAAACGGCTTAGAAATCATTTTCTGCTTTGGCGGAATCTCTGGGCCAGGCTGCTGGGGCTGAGGTGGTGTAGTATTTGTTTCCATAAAAACCGGACCTTAGTGCCTTTAGTATAGCACCCCTTTATGGGGCTGAGAAATAACCGTTAATATAGCTTGTTGTCGAGCTTACGCTCAGCAGTCCGCTTACGATCGCGGAATTGGAGTGCTGTAATAAATGAAAACGCGTCGCCCCGACTTGCGTCATGAGCTTAAGAAACATTCTTAATCCTGGCCGGGAATCAATGTCTAAGCCGCTTGTCCCCCGCCAATCAAGGGTCTTGAGTACCGACAAGCTGACCTCGTCGTGCTGGTTTGCGACGTCAAGAGTCTGATAATGGGAAAAATCTAGCGACGCTGCAGCAAGAAAATTTTTTGGCATGATTGAACCAAGAGAAGCCGCAAACTCATCGGTTTTTTTATCTGAAAGAGCATCCTTGACGATAATAGGCACAACTTTCGCCTGCGGCAATGAGCGCTTGATGAAAGCGACAACATTTGCTATTCCATGTTCTTTCTCAAACGGCTGTTCGTCAAGAGTCAGAAAGCCCCCTCCAACAAGTTGGTCTATGAGCTTGATGTCGGATTCCAGGATCCCATAGGGCGTGCTCCATGAGTAGCGCGACGTCAATATCTGCCCCCGGCCCACGTTAAAATGGTTCGGGCTTATAAGCACGATAGTAATCGGACTAGTGGTTGCCACTGTACTCAATGCTTGCGCTATGAAATGCGGCGCGAGCAGGTGGTGATTGAACACGATGCCTTCAATCCGCTGCGTTGCGGCATCCAAAAGAGCTGGCGTGGCGGCGGCAAACGCTTTCTCGAAAAAATCTTTCTGGCTATATGCAGAGTAATGTAATGGTGTTTGCACTTGTGTGATAGCTGTAGGCGGAAAATATTGAATTCTGGTCACAAAAAAAACCACCCCCGCAACCAATACTGCAAAAAAAATACTGAAGGAAAATAGTCTCACAGTATTTTGTTGAATACAACGGGCACTAACCCTGCATGTGAATCAACAGGGTTTGGAGCAAAAGACTTGTTGTTTTTCAAAAAATCCTCTATGATCCGCTGAACCTCGGTAGCATTGACCGCACTCATCAGGTTGGCCCGAAGCTCGTGGGCACCTGGGAATCCAGTTACATAAGCCTTGAAATGTTTTCGCATCACAGCGAAGTTCTTCTCGCCTTCAAATTCTTCTTCGAACAGTCGAGCGTGTTCCAACATTACCCCAAGCCGATCTGCAAGTGAGACTGATTCGCGCGACCTGGAGCGACTGAAAAACCAAGGATTGCCAAAAGCTCCCCTCCCGATCATCACCCCATCTAATCCAGTTTCTGCAATCCTCAGATCGCCCTCTTCCAGAGACTTGATATCGCCATTTCCAAGAATCAACATTTTACTCCCCCTCCTGTTCCGAAGCTCAACGGCCCGTCCGACTTCATCCCAATGCGCTGGCACGTTCGACATTTCGCTTTTAGTACGGGCATGGATGATGATAGCATCAGGGTCGGCGTCTAACAAATGGCCAACCCAGGTCTCGGTTTCCACAGTATCGTAGCCCAAACGAGTCTTGACTGAAACGGGAAGTCCGCTCGCTCCCCTTTTAGTCGCGGCGATGATTTGCTTTGCCAAGTCCGGATTCCGTATGAGAGCGGCGCACGCGCCATGGACGATTTCTTTGCGCTGTGGACAACCCATATTGATATCAATCCCGTCAAAACCTAAAGATTCGATCAATCGGGCTGATTCTTCAAATTTTGCCGGATCAGTGCCCCATATCTGGGCTACGATCGGGTGCTCGATAGGCTTGTACTTAAGCTCGCGCAAAACATTTTTGCGACCCTCAGAACACAGCCCGTCGGTTGAGACGAATTCAGTGAACATAACATCGGGCTTACTCAGACTCGCAAACATTTGCCGGAAAGCCGTGTCGGTTACATCGGCCATCGGGGCCAAGGCAAAAATCGGCTGTCGGATAGTCCGCCAAAAATTCTTAGAAACATAGCTTAGCATAGATACATTTTCAGTTTTTCGTCTCCTGTTCGCTCAAATAAAACTCCCTGCAAATACCGTACGGAATCAAAGCATTAAACTCTCTCCAGGGGAGGCCCAACTACTACGGGACGACTATCTTGTCGACGGTAGTTGTGACATCCTGAGGCAGTCGGTCGCTTTTGAATTTGACCTGCGGCTTGGGAGACGATGGTGCGCCCTCTTCATCGGCGTGCGCGCCACGCTCCGGGGTCGATGCCGGAATACTGCCTGGCACGCTGTATATTTGGGGTAGAACCAGATTGCGGACGAACAAAAAATACCACGCCGCCTCGGCGACAGCCAGTATTGCAATAACTATGATTATTTTCACTATCCGGTGTTTGTTTCGGTAGAGCCAGGCGTGCATGGTCAAGTCTTATAGCGATTGACCCACCAGGGGTCGTCTTTTTGAGAGAAGAACCAATTATTCGAATCAGTTTCTCTAATCTTGTGAGCAAGTTTTTTCGCGTTTTCAGTCTTGAGCCGCTTGATACCGATTTCCATCCATTCGCGGGCCCTGCTGTTACCAATATCAACCTGTTCCTTCAGAGAGAGTATCCACTCTAGATTATCTGCGTCTTTGGCAACTATCGATTCTGCCGTCTTGCGTTCCTCAAATTCTTCAATCAATGCCTTCATCTCCTGCCCGAAAGAAAGAGTTTTCACAAGATCATTGACCGCCTTCTCCGGCTCAGCCTTGGCATATTTCTGATGCACGTAATTGAGGTCGGATGTGCGAGCCTCAGGAAGGTCGTGCAGCAGACACATCTTCAGCACTCGCGCCCTGTCGATATTCCCTTCCATAGAAGCCAGCACATACCCTATAAATACCGTCCGGGTAATATGCTCGGCCACCGATTGTGAGCCGCTGCCAAGAAAATAAAAACCCGAACGCGGTGTCTTAGCCAAAATACCGGTCTCAAAAAGAAAGTCAACGATTGGATCAATTGCGTCCATATACCATAATTCGTTTTTTGGTTGAAGATCCCCCGCTCAGCTAATAATATATCATATGTACGGGTATCCATCCTTACTCATTCGGGAAATGATTGTACTTCCCTTATTTCATGCTTATCAATTTCGTTTCCTGATATGAGCTTAAATGTCGCTATGAACTTTCTGTTGGAAAGGAAATACGGTATCCAGATCCGGTCATCCGGCCACATTTGATCATACGGAAGATTACTCTGGTCATACCACCCGGGCCGCATCTCTGCCGTCTCCCGCGGAGTTCCTAAGAAGTTGAATATTTTGAATACGTGAATCTCCAGAGGCTCATCGAGCTTGTCGTTCTGGACGTGCAAAATCCCTGTTTTTTCGTAAACTTCAGGAACGATGCCCGCCTCCTCCTTCATTTCTCTGATCATAGCTTGGGTTATCGTCTCTTGTCCCTTCACTTTTCCTCCGAATCCAACCAGCCGCCCCGTACCGATGCCTTGTTTTTTGTATCCTAGCATAACTCTGGGGGGCTGGTAGGCCATCGATAGTGTCATGAGATTTTTCATGGCCCTGAGCGAGTGAAAGTGAAGTACTGATAGCTCCTTACAGGAATTCCATAATGCTCTTCTATCACCTTTCCAGCCGTGCCGACTACTTTTTTACTCCAATCCAGCCCAAGCTTTTCGGCAACAGCCTTGAGTGCGGCCTCCGATTCACCCTCCAGTTCAATATATGTCGGGACTTGCGGCCACGTGTCGATATCGATCATCACTTGATCAAGAACGAAGCTGTGCCTTCGTTTCTCCTGCTCCCGAGACGCTACCAGACCCACGGCCTGTAAAAATTTTTTTCCTTTATTTAGGCTCTCAATGCTCAGCTCAATCTCGATCGTCCCGTCTACCGACTCTTCATCGCTTTCTTTATAGGTAAGGCGTGCTCCACGTGCAGCTTGCCTGATACGCACGAATTTATTTTCAGTAATCCATCGCCTGTCGGGATCGTAGAAAATAATCTCGGAAATCAATTCTTCGCCGCGGTCTGCTGCACCCAGCGCTCGCAAGCGCGCTCTCATGGCTTCTTTGTCGATCTCCAGAAATTTTACTTCGATTTCTCGGTCTTCCATACAACACAAAGTCTACTAGAAAACCCTAAAGAGCGCGAACTTCTGCTTATGGAACGGCCGAAAACCAAGGCGGCTGAAAAGCCTATCGCTTTCGGTGATGACTAACACTTCCCGAACCCGGCGGCTTCGGGCGCGGCGTACACAAGCTGAGACCAGCCGGGAACCAATCCTCCGCCCTCCATAATGAGAGGCTACGGCTAGGCTGCGAATCTCAGCGATTTTACGCGAGTAGATTTCTAAGGCACAGCAGCCGACTATGATTTCCCCATGGACTGCGACAAAAAAATCCCGGAGCTTGGGAAGAGGTTTTTGTATTAATTCTTTCGGATAGTGGGAAATAAGGGAAATGATTGCCGGCATCTCACCCCACCGTGCGGGTCGTATGCTGATTTTCATTTCCTTGAATATATACCTACAAGCTGAGCGGAAGCTAGTATGTGCTCTGACATCGCGCGTTCCAAGTCTGCTTTAGTCGCGGACAGGGGCAACTGCAACATAATATTCAGGGCGTACAGCTTAAAAAAGTAATTGTGCACACCCGAAGGCGGGCACGGTCCGCCCCAAACTCGTTCGCCGGCAGAAGTGATCCCTTGAATGCCGCCCTGAGGCACCACGCCCTCTTGCACGCTTTCTGCATGGGAATCAATGTTCCACACCACCCAATGCACCCAGGTACCCGATGGCGCATCGGGATCATCCACGATAAGAGCCAAGCTCGCAGCCCCTTCGGGCACGTCGGACCATGAGAGCGGCGGGCTGATTTCCTCTCCGTCGCAAGTATGCTTGCGTGGTATCGGCTGCCGATTTTGAAAAGCTGAAGAAATTATTTTCATAGTAGATTGGCTTTGCGGTTGTATCTGCGGCGCGCGGTGGCTTACTCGCGCGATTATAATAAATATACCTGCTATCGCCGCCAGCAGCAAGAGAATGCCGGGAAGAGATTTGTAACCGTCAAATTTCATTTATTCGTCTACTCGAGCCATTCGCGTTGCAAAATACTCATCATATGAACATCATGGTACTTTCCCCCGAAGCGGACATGTTCCCTCTTGATTCCTTCGTTGCAGAACCCTGCCCTGATGTAAACTTTCCGCGCTCGCGGATTGTAGCTATAAACCTTAAGTTCAACCCTGTGCAGTTTCATTTTTCGGAACGCTAGGTCCAGCATGAGTTGCACCGTTTCGCTGCCCAAGCCCCGTCCCCAGTATCGCGGCTCTCCAATCATGATACCAAAAGATGCGTTGTTATTGCGCTTGTCCAATATCAAGCTCGTGCTGCCTACATGTATGCCCTCAGAAGTATCTATGGCAAAAGTGGTCTGAGGCCTTTCTTTCTTACGCGTTTTAACCCACTGCTTCTCCTCGGGAAGTGTGAGTTTTCGGATATGCAGATATCGGTTGACACTGGGATTATTAAACCAGGCGACAAAACGGGGCGCATCGTCTAAACGCACGGGCCGGAGAACCACTTTTTTCCCCCGAATAGTCATCTGAATTGCAAAAAAAATTAACGGCTAACGCTTGCTCATCCACCAGGAACGTAGCCTCTCTCGACTATCCCTGTCGCGTGCAATATGCACCACGCCCGGCGCAATCGATACAACAATGATGATTATGAGAATCGGCAGCAGATACCGATCAACGTTAGGAATCACTGCGCCCAAGAAAAAACCGAGCGTTGCCGTGCCTACCGCCCAGATCAGTGCCCCGATGACATTGAACGCAAAAAACTTGCGGTAGTGCATGCGTCCGACGCCGGCTAGGATTGGAGCGAAAGTGCGAATGATGGGCATGAAACGGGCGATGATTATGGTTTTGCCTCCATGCAATTCATAGAATTCGCGGGAGCGCTCGAGGTAACGTTTGTTGAAGATTAAAGAATTTTCACGGGTAAAGATCGAGGGCCCGACCTTATGGCCGAACCAATAACCGGCACTGTCCCCTAAGACTGCCGCAATAAAACTGCCAACGAGCAGAAGTGGAAGATCCAAAAAGCCCTGAGATGCCAAAAAACCAGCAGTGAAAAGGAGTGAATCACCGGGCAAGAAGAAGCCGATAAGAAGTCCTGACTCAGCAAAAACGAAACCGAAGACGGCGAGATAACCGCCGGCCTTGATGAGAGAGATTAAATCAAAATGCATGGTGTGAGTGTACCAGCGTTAAGTTGTCTTGTAAACTGCACAGCCTGATTTGCCTGCCGATTGACGCAATGTAGCAGTCGTGCTTTAATGTAGCCACACTGAAAGGAGGGGTCTGAAGTCATGGTAGAATTAGTGACCATTCGCACCCCGCGTGGGAATTTGGCTCAGCTCTTATCGACGGGCACTGATCCCAACTCGGGACAGTTACTGCCGGCTTTCACACGCTTGCTGGCGAAAGGCGTGATTACTCGAGGAGGGATCGAACAGTTCGTCCAGAACCTCTGCGAGCACCTCAGCGATGATCATCCGGAGCTCTCAATGCGCTTCATTGCGGGCCCAAAAACGCGTTTCTCGGCCGAGGGGCACGCGGTAAGCCTGCCGAACACTCTCACCCTGGACTTTAGCAAGACTGTCGCCGAACTCGATAGGCGTGCCAAGCATTTCGGCAAAATCGCCGACTATCTCGCTCAAGCTGGTTGGCAAATAATACCAGTGGCGCTTTCTCTCCGCTTGGAAGAAGTCGAAGAAAAAGCGAGCGAAACGGGCGCCCGTTGGGGATCGCTGCCAGCCCAGTCGCTTATGTCGCTTCCCTGCTCGACACTGCCTATGTGAACCACCGGCAGCTTTTTTTGAATTTAAAAAGCCCGCTTTGAGCGGGCTTGATAATTTTCCAAATATTCTAGAATCCTTCGTAGTCGCGCGCAACGAGCTGTACGTCCAGCTGCTTCACTGTCTCAATGACCACTGCCACGACGATCAGAAGACTCGTACCTCCTATGGTGAGATTCTGGGTCTGAGTCAAGGCTTGGAAAATGAAAGGCATCACCGCTATCAGACCAAGGAAAACCGCGCCCGCCAGAGTGATCCGATTGAGCACTTTGTACAAGAATTCCGCCGTTTGACTGCCGGGCCGCAGACCCGGGATGAACCCGCCCTGGCGCTGAACATTTTCAGCCACTTCGTCAGGATTGAAGACTACCGCCGTATAAAAATAGGTGAAGAGGACAACAAGAATGAAGTAGGACACGCCGTAGAAACTCTGATTCCGGAATAAATCAACGATCTTCTGGGCCAAGCTCGCGACCGTGGGGTTCTGGGCCTGGACAAAGAAATTCGCAATGATGCCCGGGAAAAGCATTACGGAAATGGCGAAAATAATCGGAATCACGCCAGCCGTATTGATCCGAAGCGGAAGGTGCGTATTCACGCCCCCGTATAATTTATTGCCCCGCACCCGTTTGGCATAGGAGACGGGTATATTCCTCTGGGCTTCCGAGATCAGCACAACGCCGGCGATGACTATAATTCCAACGACGAGGAATCCCAGATAAGTCAGGAGCTGGGTGGGGTCGTAGGTAGCGATGCCCTGTTGGACGAAAGTTGGGATCCCTGAGACAATTCCCGCAAAAATAATCAGCGAGATGCCATTGCCAATATTGTACTCCGTGATCCATTCGCCGATCCACATCATGATCATCGTGCCAGCGCTCACCGAAAGTATCGTGATGAACCAATGAAACGCGTCAAGATTGGAAATCACCGCTCCCGCGCCACTGGTCGTCCGCTGGAAGAGCGAGATGGTGCTGAATGCCTGCAGGGCGGCAAGCGGTACGGTTATCATACGAGTATATTGATTGAGCTTCGCCCTTCCTGCTTCACCGCCCTCCTTTTGCAATTCCTGCAACTTCGGAATTAGAATCGTCAGCAACTGGATAATAATCGACGCTGTGATGTAGGGACCGAGTCCCAACATAGCTATAGACACATTGGACAGCCCGCCGCCGGAGAAGATATTGAGGAGACCGAAGAGCTGGTTCTGGGCAAAAAATTCTCGCAGCGCCTCGCTGTTAATCCCGGGAATGGGGACGTGCGTCATTACCCGCGTCAACGCCAGAAGCAGCGCAACAGAAATAATCTTCAGCCGAAGATCGGGTAATTTGAAGAGCAATAGAAATTTTCTCACGTCTGTTTCGTTACTTTCTTCTCTTCTGAAGATATGGCTTTTGGCTCCGGAATAGTCCCGCCGATTTTGATGATCGCTTCTCTTGCCTTCGCCGTAACCGCAACTCGAACGTCTAATTTGCGGCTAAGTTTGTCCCCGCCGACGACTTTCACAGGACGGTCAGAAGCCAAGCCTGCGGCGCGCAAGGACTTTAAGGTAACAATATCCCCGTCTTTGAATCTATTCAAGTCGCCGAGGCTGACCACTTCGAATTCAGGCTGTCTGGTTCGAAATCCCTTCCCGCGCGATTTGGGCGTCTGCATGATGATTGTAGTGCGACCGCCTTCAAATCCGGGGACATGAGAACCGCCGCTACGCGCGTGCTGGCCTTTGATCCCGCGGCCGGAGTAGGTGCCATGCCCTGATCCGCTTCCGCGACCCACAACCTTTCGCTGCTTACGCTTAACCTTGCTTCCAAGTTTGTTGAGAGAGAGTATCATAAGTTATTGTCGCGCTTCTTCTTTCTTAGCCTGACGCGGGGCTTTCAATGTCTTCAGCGCCTCAAACACTGCCTTGATATTATTTATCTTATTCGATGATCCGAGCATCTTACTCAAAATATCGGAAATTCCAGCCGCTTCAACTACCGCACGGACTGAACCGCCAGCAATAACCCCTGTTCCCGGACGGGCTGGTTTGAGAAGTATCTTGCTTGCCTTAAATTTCGCCCGGACTTCGTGTGGAATAGTCGAGCCGGCCATAGGAACCCTGAACATGTGTTTCTTCGCGGCGGTGACGGCTTTATTGACGGCTTCACTCACGTCAGCGCCTTTTTTGACAGCCATGCCGATCAGTCCTTTTTTATCGCCTATCACAACCAGGGCGCGAAAACGCATACGTTTGCCGCCGGCCACCACGCGGGTCACCCGACTGACTTCAACGACTGTCTGTTCGAATTCCCGCCGCTCTCCCCGATCTTCACGGCGCTGATTCTTCTGTCTTTGCATATATTAGAATTTCAGCCCGCCTTCTCGGGCCCCTTCTGCTAATGCTTTCACTCTTCCGTGGTATCGAAACCCGCCTCGGTCGAAACTCGCGGCGGAAATGCCGGCCTTCTTGGCTGCCTGTGCAAGCGCTATTCCCACGTGTTTAGCCAGGTCGACTTTCTTGCCAGCGACACCCGCTGCAATCTTCGAATTAGCACTCACAAGAGTTCGGCCGGTGCTATCGTCTATCAGCTGCGCATAAATATTGCTATGGCTTCGGAATACCGAAAGCCGGGGCCGAGTAGGTGTGCCGTGCACTCTGGATCGGATTGCGGCCTTTCGACGTATGCGCTTAGCTT
>MFEO01000018.1:0-14062 GCA_001777585.1 Candidatus Doudnabacteria bacterium RIFCSPHIGHO2_01_FULL_50_11
CTGGGCTCGCTGCCAGATTTCTTTCGGCCCGGGGCGACCTGGATACCTGGGCGCGTCTGATCCGAAAACAGATCGGATAGACATATGGATTCGGCCCGGTCAGACGCCCTCACAAGTCGCGGCAACTATTGCGCACGAGCTGGGACACATGTTCGACTTCCTGTACATGACACCTGAAAGGCGCGCGCAATGGTATGCGATGCGGAACATCCCTGTGAACAAGCCCTGGTATCCATGCGACATGTGCAGCGACTACCTTCTTGGCGCAGGCGACTTTGCGGAGTCTGTCCGCTGGACCTTCCAGGGGCAGTCTGCAAAATTCATGAGCAAACTGGGCCCTCCGCCTACTTCAGAGCAGCAGGCGCTCATTCGCAGATGGTTTGCCGCTGCGCAAACGGCCAAGGAATAAATACTTCCCGACCGTTTTTTTATTTGGAGTAATTACGTTTACCCCGCATGCTATCGCCATCGGAGTAATTAAATATGTAAATTATTTTAGAAAATTTGGCTGTGTATAAAGCATCCAGGATGGCTTGAGGTACCGAAACTTAAAGTAAACTTATTGCTTATTATTAAATTAGTTTTTAAGCGTTGTGTTGCAATAGGGGTGCGTAATCTGTCCATTTTCTATCGATCCAATTCCCCCATCCTCCTTTCTTTTTTTATGATCAATGGTTATTGAGTTAGTATGAATATATCCGCCACATATGTTGCATTTAGGAGCAGAGGAAAGTGCTTCCTTAATATACACAGCTGATTTCCTTTCTCTAGTAAATTCCTCAGAGGTCACCTCGTCTCCATTAGATTGCAAAGAGAGGTATTTATATTTTGGGGTCTTTATAAGAGTCTCAACGGCAACAGCTGGAGTCTTCCCATGTTTGAGCTCTTCCATAACTGCAAAGTAAAAATCCTTGATGTGCTCGTAGCTCTCAGAGACTTTTCTGTATTTTCTGAAAATTTGTTGTATTAAATAGTCAAATTTCAATAAAAATTCCTCAAATTTGGGACGGATAGAAATAAAAACTTTAAAAAGGTTACTTTTCTCTAATTGCATTACAAATGCTATCGTCGCAAAAAATGATGCCGGCTTATGTCTCCCATCTAAAGAGAAAAAGTAAACTATGGGATGAAGTCCTAAGGAAGATGGATGGGTACTATTTATTCTCCACGCTAATTTTTTTGCGCTTTCAAGAAATTTAATTGTAGTTTCTCCTGAGACATCATCTTCTAAGCTTTCGCTAAAATCAGGTGCAACACTATTTACAGAATTAATGAAGCCGAGTACTAGGGGCAGGGTTTGTGCAGAGTAAATCTTTCCGCCAATAGGGATATCTAGGGTTTTGATAGGCAAGTGAAGAGGTGGCGCAAATAAAACAGAGTTTACCTCTTTGGCCAAGTTTTCAATTTCTGATTGCTTATCCTTGGAAAATCTTGACCAATATTTATGACCTCTTCCACTTCTGATGATTGCCCTTGCTGCTATGCAGTTTGGTTTCTTTCTTGATTTAAGCAAGATAAGCTCTGTTGGATTAATCGGAGCGGCTTGTTGATTAATTTTAAAGAAAGAATTTTCAGCCTTAGTAGCATCTCCCTCTACCCACTGAAGAGGGATTGCTGCTGCGCCAAGTCTTTTTGCACGGTCCACAATTTTCGTATCCACCTTCTCAGGATTGGTTAGTGCTAATTTAAAGTCTTCATATGATCCGACTCTCTTTCTTATAATTTTTCGTGTCCTGTCTGCAGCGGATACTTGATCTTCTGAGATCATACTATCGTAGAATGACTTGGAAGCCTTTCCATCACCATAGTCATCGTCTATCCAAGCTTTCAGAGCACTCAGTCTATGTGAGCCGTCAATGATAAAGACATTTGGGGAAGGGCTCTGCCACAGGATGATAGCTGGTATCAAATCCCCGTCGAGGAAGCTTTCTAGAAAGTCGGCTATTTTTTGACCATCCCATTCATTAGTTTCCCTTTGAAAATCGGGTTTTCGAAGACTAGAAAAGAAGAAGGCTCCTGGCACAAGATCAACTTCTGCTATGGATGCTTTTCTACCTCCAGAGTTAGTAGTACCAGCAATTTCGAAGTCTTCTCTCTGAATTAAGGCATCAAGATTTATTTTGGCCATGGTAATTAAATAAAATATTACAAATTGCCCTCATCTAAATGGGTGGGTGGCTCGATTCCTAAAAATTCTCTGTATATCCTATCCTTATATTCCTTTCCAATCTCATTCACTGCATCAATAAATGCCTTATAAGTCCCTAAGCCACCAATTTTTTCCCAAAACTCATCTCCAATAAGAACTGCCCTGTCATTTTTCATGTCAAACCATCGCGCTGGAAATGCCCAAGAGTAATTTTCGCGTTTTCCGAAAGGGTTGTACGGCAAGGCATAGTAAGCACCGTCAATTTGGCACGGCTCCATACTATAAAGTTTAAGCATTTTCTCTTTACTTACCTTTGTTTGGTCGCTGTTTGGCAATGGTGCTTTTAGCTCGAAGGTATATTTCTTTTTGTTCTTCTTATCTTCCGCATAGACGTCCGAGATAACCGTAACAGGAATGAGTTTTGTACTTTTTCCCTGTAAGATATATTTCAACTCATTATCCCAGTCTGGCCTAACGCGCTTCTTTCCTTTTTCTCCATGCTCAAGATTATTAAGCACCTCTTGAATCCTGCGTAACCTTTCGGCATTTACCTTTCCGATTATGGTTCGTCCTTTCTCACCGTACCCAAGCCCCTTATTCGCCGCTACTATTGCTAATTTCTCCCAAGCACCTCCAAACGGTGTAACAAAGCGTCGCTCAAAATGAGAGCCCTTAAATATTTCGTCTGGCACTAAGGCCGCGTAGAGAGGCTTCTTTGCTTTATGTTCCTCTTTTACAAAAGGCTCCTCAACTAAGACTTTGTTCATAACTCTATCCATCATGATTTTTATGACAGACTGGATAGCCTTTTTCATTTCCTGTTTTTCTGTCATGCCTTTTGCCAAATTAAAATGCTTTCATAGAATGCACCCTCGCGTCGTCCTGTCCGGCGATTTACATGACGCTCAACGCGACCAATCTCTTTAAATCCAGCATCTTCTGCTTTATAAAGACCATATTTGTCATTCACCACAACGAGTGCCAAGCCCTTGGAAACCATATAATTGCGGGTATGGAGCAAAACATCGTTAATACCTTTGATGTAGTCCTGTTTTGCTTGTTGTGATTGTCCATTCTTTGCGGGACCAATTTCGCGCGTCTCATTATTTTTTAGACCTAATAATTCGTAAGCATATTTGTGCTGTTCGTGGTAATCAATCAAACCAATATAAGGGGGCGAGGTGAAAACCATGTCAATTCCTTTTGGTAGTTCAACCTCGCGCGAATCTGCATGCTTTACAACAACTTTTGCCTTTGTCTTAATTTTAGAAAATTCCTTGACGCGATCTAGAGTATCAATGGTATAACGCGACAAAAATTTATACGCTTCTTCAACCGGCTGACATGTCCGGTTGTGCTTATAACAGTAATATGGTTTTGCTTGTGGTTCCTTCGGAAAATCTAAATCGTAGTGCGTGACAAGTCGCGCCGAGCGCGCCGAGCGCGACAAGGCTATTTTAAGTAAATCTTGATAAGTATAATCCTTAATCAATCTTAAATAGCACAAGAGTTCTCTTTGTGTGTTTGGTGCAAACCAATCTTGAATATACCTATTTTTGGTTAAAAAAAGCTTATTTACTTTCCTGTCTTTGGAGAATTTGATTTTGTAAGTATCGAGACGGCTTAGGATACCATAAATTTCTTTTTCTAGAAGGGGTATATTATAGTCCGCAGTTTTTACTTTTGAGAGCAAAACATTGAAAGCAGAAACATCTGTGCCAATCGAGTCTATACCGAGTGCACTTGCCTCAACTAAGGTTGTTCCACTTCCTGCAAAGGGGTCATAAACAAGTCTTGGTCTATATTTTCTTAAAAAAATCTCTACTAGTTGAGGGATGAATTTGCCGAGATAAGGATGTAAACGATGAACATGCTTTGTCCTTTGGTACTCTGGTAGATCACGTTCACGCCAGTTCAAATTCAGGGTATCGAGCCGGGTTTCTGGTTTTACGCTTGCAAAATCAGTCAGTGGTTGCTGTTTGTATTGATGGGCAATTTTTTGTGCAATCACGTTATCGTACATACTATCATTTTAGCATTAAATGCCCAACAGCTCTAAAAGTCCTAGAAAATAACTAATTCAAGCTTGACTAGCTCGAACTAAAATTCTATTTCTTCCAATCTTTAATCATCAGGCCGGCGCGGACCCGCTTAATCCTGACCTTCTGTTTTTCTTTCCAGCGCAAATCGCGCACCAGCTCCACCGGCAGCGTCAGCCCCAGGCTCGTGCCGCCCATTTTTTGGATTTTTCTGATATTCTTTTGCGAAGTTTTTCGGTTCATATTTAAATACGTATTTAAATACATACTTCCCTCATTCTTACATTCTCAAGAATGTAAGAATGACGTGGTGTGGGCTAGTCTACCGCTTCATCATCCAGGCCGCGGCCAGATAGACGCCGGTCGCGATCCCGACCACCACGAGTACCATGACATACGGCGCGAAGACTTCGTGCCACTGCGCGCCAACCGCGATGCCGATGCTGAGCAGGCACAGCTTTACGATGCCCACCTGCCACCAGGTGAGGACATGATCCCTGAAGATGTTCATAAAAGCTAGCAGTTAATTATTATAGGTTACGTATATACGCGCGGATGTATTCTTGGCCTTATTCTACACCCCCAGTAGTAGTCCGCCAAGGCGGACACTACGGGGCATCACGGCCTTTCCGCCCCGCCCCGCCCCCCACACATTCCAACATTCTCAAGAATGTGAGAATGTTGGTGTAGCTTCTTTCCGCCGTAACAAAAACCCAATAAAAAATTCCCCGAAGGGAATTTAGGCGGGCACTGGCTCAGCCACGAGCGTGAGCAGACAGGGCGAAGCCAAAAAAACTCTGCCCCTGCGTTTCTCGTCCAGCCTGACAAGCAAGAGTACCGGCTCGTGAACAGGCTGCTGCTGCATATCAGTCCATTCAGCGTGCTCCTCGATCGTTCTGGCCGAGATTGATATCACTTGGCCGGGGCCGCAGGAATGCATGATACGCTGGTCCAGCCATTTGGCCTGCGTGCTCTTCACGAACGCAATCCTGCTCGACTCGTCAGTGAGAGAGTCGGGATGGTATCCGTGTTTGAGGAAGCTTATGAGCTTGAATGCCAGAGTCTTACTTCTGGGCATGGTGATGCCGCGCGAAGTCAGGAACTGCACCTGCTTGAGAGTAGGTTTCATTGTCCTCCTTTTCGATCCGGGAGATAGTTTACTACAATTTAGGATTTTTGTAAAGAGCAGCAGAAAATACTTAATCGCACAAAAGAACACCCATCTCTAGGTGTTCTTTTGATTGACTTCTTGAATAGTGACCCCAGCAGCACTTTCAGAAAAACACGAATGTTTTTACTTACTCGTACCACTGAGGCCTGTTCCCACATCCGTTCCTCTTGCGAGAGACGTGTGCGGGGCAGGCAGGAATAACGTTTTGCATGATATTTCCTAAGAAATGCTCATGCGTCGACATACCGAACTTGTCCGACAACCGGTTGGCTAAGTCCACTCAAGGTGGATTGGCCCTTGCATCATCAAACAAATCCGCTAAGGTATAACTCCTTAGAAAGGAGGTGATCCATCGACAGCTTCCGCTACCGATGCCTTGTTACGACTTCGTCCCAGTCACCGTTCTTACCTTAATCCGCTCAAAGAGCGAGTATTGGGTACTAACGGCTTCCATGACGTGACGGGCGGTGTGTACAAAACCCGAGAACGTATTCACCGTGACGAGGCTGATTCACGGTTACTAGCGATTCCAACTTCATGAGGGCGAGTTGCAGCCCTCAATCCGAACTGGGGGCAGTTTTCAGGATTTGCTCCATCTTGCGATCTTGCGTCCCTTTGTAGCCTGCCCATTGTAGCACGTGTGTAGCCCAAGGTGTAAGAGCCACGCTGATTTGACGTCATCCCCACCTTCCTCCAGCTTGAACGCTGGCAGTTTTATCCGACACGATATAACGGATAATGGGGGTTGCGCTCGTTCTACCACTTAAGGCAACATCTCACGACACGAGCTGACGACAACCGTGCAGCATCTGTGCAATACCCTCGAAGGCTGCTGAATTTCTCCAGCATGCAACTGCATGTCAAACCTTGGTAAGGTTCCTCGCTTATCGTCGAATTGAACCACATGCTCCACCGCTTGTGCGGGTCCCCGTCAATTCCTTTGAGTTTTAGTCTTGCGACCGTACTCCCCAGGCGGCTGACTTAACGCGTTAGCTTCGCCACACAGGAGGGTCGACACTCCCATATGACAAGTCAGCATCGTTTACAGCGTGGACTACTGGGGTCATATTCAGAAGACAACCTACGGTTTTCTTCTGTGCAACTTTCCCAGGTTGTTGAAATTCCTCCCGAACAAGTCGGCTCGGAATTTCTCTACCGGGCCCCAAGAATCGAAGATTCTTGGGTGGTTACAACTCCCATTACTGGGAGGATCGGACTATATCATCTCGCCTCTTCGGCGAGCTCGGCGTGTAGTCTCTACGGGATCAAGCCAGCCTCCGGCTGTAATTTCTAATTTCTAATTGATCTAATTTCTAAATCTAGAAATTAGTAATTAGGTAATTAGTCATTTCAGAACAAAGTTCTGACCGACTTCCCTCGGTATTGTCCATAACGAGCCAGTAGTTAACCCATATGTCATGGAGTTCACCGATATAGCCAAGTGCGCATCCCGACATTACTGTCGGGAGGGACACCCTTCGTCACTATTTATTGTCCCGGCAAAAAAACCGGAACGCGGTGACGGGATTTATCTAATCCCATTCGCTCCCCACGCTTTCGTCCTAGCAGTGTCAGGTGGCGCCCAGTGCTCTGCCTTCGCTTTTGGTGTTCCGAACGATATCAACGCATTTCACTGCTACTCCGTTCGTTCCAAGCACCTCTTCGCCCCTCTAGTCTGGCAGTATTTGCCGCACTTCCGCGGTTGAGCCGCGGGCTTTTACGAAAAACTTGCCAAACCACCTATCGGAACGCTTTACGCCCAATGAATCCGGATAACGCTTGAGGTCTCTGTATTACCGCTGCTGCTGGCACAGAGTTAGCAACCTCTTATTCGCTCGCTACGCTCAGAAATTGTTCACGAGCAAAAGGAGTTTACAATCCGAAGACCTTCATCCTCCACGCGGCGTCGCTGGATCAGGCTTTCGCCCATTGTCCAATATTCCCTACTGCTGCCTCCCGTAGGAGTCGGGGCCGTGTCGCAGTCCCCGTCTGGGGGTACACCCTCTCGGGTCCCCTAACCGTCATAGGCTTGGTGAGCTATTACCTCGCCAACTACCTGATGGTGCGCGGGCCGTGCTTCAAGCGCCTTGCGGCTTTGATCTTGCGATCACATCCGGTATTAGCTCACCTTTCGGTGAGTTATTCCGAACTTGAAGGACGTTCCCACGTGTTACTCAGCCGTTCGCCACTGGTGTCTTGCGACACCCGTATGACTTGCATGTATAAGGCACGCCGCCAGCGTTCATCCTGAGCCAGGATCAAACTCTCATTGAAGTATCTTTTTGAAAAATGCTAAAGCATTTTTCACGGGGCTGGAGTCCTCGGCTCGGAATAAATCCGCTGCCTCGGACACTAACTTATAAGATACTGATGAGTTAGTCCGAATCACCGTGATTCAGAAAAACTTTGGCGCAGATATTCTGCTCGCGTTTCAATGCGCGAGCAAGGTCATCTGCAAACCTTTGAATTGACGTTATTTACCCCGGCGTTTCCGCCGGGACGTTCCTGTCACTATTCAATGGTCAATCTTTGTCTATTCAGTTGGTAAAGTACGGGCGTGCCGGCCTGCTCGCAGACACGCCTCGTGGGGGAACTAGATTCCCGCACACGAGGCGTGGCAGCGAATAAAGAGGGCCCAGTCTTTGTTCACGGCGTTCGCTCAGAAATGTAGTTGCGGCGCAACTCCATTTCCCTCGCTCCCTGGCGAATAAAAAACACGCGGTTCTGCTAAGTCACGTGCCATATCCCTCTCGACTCACGTTGCTTTAGGAAGCTATAATGTTTGCCGGGTTTAGTTTTAAATACTCAAAAACTACTTTATAATAGTACCTCCGGACGCAAATGCTGTCAAGTCCGCCTATCAGTCTCAAAAATCAATACCAGCGATACAATAAAATGCGCCATCAAACTCTATGATTCTCGCAAAAAAAATTATACTGGTGAGCCTCGCAGCCGCCGCGATCGCGGCTGTGGCCTGGTACTTCTCGCCTCTATCACCGCCGGCAATCTCCCCCAATCCGAGTGCGGCAAACGGCGATGTTGCCGTCCGTGATCCAGCCAAGCCGGATCAGGAGACCGCCACGACTACTCCCCAGCAATTCGTGCCCTCTTCCAATCCTCCGCCCGCGCAGCCCCCACTTCCCAAGCCCGACACTGAGCCGTGCACTGGGAGCGACCGGACGAATTTTGACTGCTACGAAGGCTACTACCGCACGCTTGTGGGAAGTGCGGGCGTGCCGGCTACGTTTGCGGACCTTCAGGCCCGCTATCCCAACAATGACTACATCCGCGCCCAATGCCATCCCTTGACCCATATCTTGGGACAAGCCGCCACCGAGAAGTATCCGACTGTGGCGGAAGCCTTCACCCACGGCGATAGTTTCTGCTGGTCAGGCTACTACCACGGCGTCATGGAAGGCATCATCGGCAAGATCGGAAGGTCGGAACTGCCCGACCAGCTCAATAGCATCTGCGCGAATGTCGAAGGCCGCGAGCGCTACAGCTTCGACTACTTCAATTGCGTCCACGGCCTCGGCCATGGCGTCATGGCATACACGAATATCGAGTTGTTCGACTCGCTCGCTCTCTGCGACAGGCTGGAAGGCTCGTGGGAGCGCTCATCCTGCTACGGCGGAGTCTACATGGAGAACGTAATTGTGGACAACAAGAACCATTTCACGAAATATCTCAAGCCCGACGACCCGCTCTACCCCTGCAACGCCGTGGACGATAAATACAAGAACGATTGCTACCTGATGCAGACTTCCTATATGCTCAAAGTCCTCAATGGAAGTTTTGCCAAAGTATTCGAGGAGTGCGCCACCGTTTCTGAGGCCGGCTGGCGCTATACCTGCTTCCAGAGTCTCGGACGCGATGCATCGGGTCGCTCGACCAGTAATGCCCAACAGACTGCCGCCACCTGCGATCTGGGCACAAGCTACGAGCAGAGGTCCAACTGCATTATCGGCGCGGTCAAGGACTTTATCTCCTATTTTCACTCGGACAAGCCGGGCTATGCGCTCTGTGATATATTGAGCCCCGACCTGCAGCAGATCTGCCGCGATACGACGAAAGCATACTACGCGGCCCTCTGAACTTTCGGAAGAATAATAAAAAGCCCGCAGCTGCGGGCTTTTTTGGGTTCGGAGCCGGAAAATCGCTATGTGATAATCTTGTCGATGATCCCGTATTTTCGCGCCTCGTCCGCTTCCATGAAGAAATCTCTATCGGTGTCCTTCTGAATCTTGGCCATCGGCTGGCCCGTGTGCTTCGCGAGAATCTTGTTGATCTGGTCGCGCACCCGGAGCATCTCCCGCGTGCGGATCTCCACGTCTGTCGCCTGGCCTTCTGACCCGCCCATAACCTGATGAATCATGATTCGAGAATTGGGCAAGGTGAAACGTTTACCCTTGGCTCCTGCCGCCAGTAGCACCGCGGCCGCGGAAGCGGCTTGACCAATACAGATCGTCGCCACATCAGCCTTGACGAACTGCATGGTGTCGTAGATGCCCATCGCGCTCGTCACCGAGCCGCCAGGCGAATTGATGTAAAGCTTGATCTCTTTCTTCGGATCGGTTGCGTCGAGGAATAGGAGCTGGGCGATAATAATATTGGCGACATGGTCATCAATCGGCTCGCCTAAGAAAATAATCCGTTCCTTGAGCAAACGCGAGTAGATATCATAGGCGCGTTCTCCAAACTGCGATTTGTCTATTACCATAGGCACAAGTGGCATAGAGTTTGGTGTAAGAATTAAGGATAAATACCGCTAGAGCCTCGTCTCGCCCCGTAGTGAACCTAGGGTTCTACTATCGGGGTCTATCACCATTGGGACCAGGGGCATATGTACTGATTTAAAGATTACTTCACCGTCAGTATATATTTAGCACTCTCGGCAGTCAAGTGCTAAAAAGTGCTTTCGGAAGGAAGTCGTGCGAGAAAGAAACTATTCAGCTTTTTTATCAGTCTCTATTTCTGGCTCCACCGGCGCTTCAGTGCTTTCTGCTTCTGGTGACTCTGTCTCAACGGCTGTCTCTGTTGGCGCTTGGGGTGCCACTTCAGGAGCCGCTTCTTCCTTTTTCTTCTCTTCTTCCCCGGCGAGATTGGCGCCTTTGATATCGAGCTTCCAACCGCTCAGGCGCGCGGCCAAGCGCACGTTCTGCCCCGCCTTGCCGATCGCGAGCGACAGCTGGTCTTCCATGACAGAAACCTTGGCTTCCTTATTCTCCTCGTCGAGTTCCACGCTGATGATCTTCGCGGGCGAGAGCGCGTTGGCGATGAACTTCACCGGGTCCTCCGACCAGGCGATAATATCAATCTTCTCTCCACCCAGTTCGCTCATCACGGTTTGCACTCGCGTGCCGCGCTGTCCCACGCAGGAGCCGATCGGATCGATACCTTCCTGGTTGGACCACACGGCTACCTTGGCCCTGCTGCCGGCTTCGCGGGCGACCGACTTGATCTCCACTACGCCGGAGTGGACCTCGGGCACCTCGATCTCAAAGAGGCGCCGCACCATATCCGGATGAGAGCGGGAGAGCGTGATCTTCGGGCCCTTCGGCGTGGGTTCCACGTGCAGAATCAGAAGCTTCACCCGGGAGCCGATCCGATACTGTTCACCGCGAATCTGTTCGGACGGGAAGAGCACGCCCGAGCCGCGGCCGAGATCGATCAATACGGTATCGCCTTCAGCCCGCTGGACGATGCCGGAAACTAAGGTGCGTTCTTTGCCTTTGTATTCTTTGAAAACCAATTCCCGCTCGGCTTCCCGCAATTTCTGGACGATCACCTGCTTGGCGGTCTGAGCGGCGATACGGCCAAAGTTCGTGCCTTCCTTGGGTGTAATATCCGTCTTCATCTCGTCCCCAATCTTGATGCTTTTCTTGTGCTTCTTTGCATCCGCGTGCTTGATCTGCTTCTGCGGGTCGAACTCTTCCTCGGGGACGTCATCGGCGACAACGGTCTTCACGTCGAAAACTTTCGTGCCGAGATTGTCGGCGTTCAATTCAACCATAATATTCTGCTCTTTCTTGCCGTAGTCTTTGCGGAAGGCGGCGGCGAGCGCGCCCTCGATCATTTTGATGATCTCGTCGCGATCCAGGCCTTTCTCTTCGGCGATCTGGTCTAGTGCTTGTTCAAATTGTTCATTCATTGATTTAAAAAATACGAATTATTTACAGATATAAGAACCTGAAATGCTTGGGTGAAAAAAAAGTGCGTTGCCGCACTCGTTGTCAATCAGTTCCGGTCATCCACTGCATTCGGGAGTATTGTAACAGATGCGTCCTGCCTGTCAAGATCGGAAGTAACGATCGCCACATCGATGCGGTACTGATAGTCACTGAATTCCGGGTGTTTTTGAAGATAGTGCTTGCAGGCGCGGACCAATTTGCGCTGCTTGGCGTCGGTCACCGACTCGGCGCCCGTGCCAAACGCTTGATTGGTCCGGGTTTTTACCTCAATGAACACCAGCTCCCGGCCCCGGAGTGCAATAAGATCGATCTCGCCCACTTGTTTGCCGCCCTGCGCTCTGTAATTTTTGGCGATAACTTGGAAGCCCTGCTGTTCATACAATTTCGCGACATGCTCCTCACCCCACTGGCCCAGTCCGCTCCGCCTCATAAGCGCCTGCCACCACGGCATACCTGTTGATCAACGAGAAGCTAAATACTTCTTCTTCACCTGATCTTGCTCCCATGCCTTCTGTTCGGAAGCCAGCCTGAAGAGAGCATATTTGAGTACGAAGAAGAGCCAGAGGGCAAGGCCTGCCAGGATCAGCAGGGCGACGAAATGACTTCCTAAGATCGGCACGACCAAATATCTGATGCCTGACCAGAGGCCCCCGATCAAAGCGAAGATTAAAAGCCCGTTGAAGCAGCGCGAGAAAAACCTGGCCAGCACGACCTTACGCTTCTCAACTGACTGAAAGATCCGGAAAGAGACTGCTAGCAGCAGAAGGGTGACGAACGCAATAAAGAGCGCCTGATCGGCGCGGGTAAGGGCGGGTGCGACTCTGAAAAGAAATTCCGAAGATAGATAACGGGACATGGTATAGAAAAGCCTATAAATTCTCTAATTTTGAACGGCTGCGGATTCTATAGGATCACTTCTGGAGCAGTACGGCAAAATGATAGTGATCAGTATCGTACTCGCGGACATACTTGAAACCTTGGCGTCCAAACATCTCCTTGACTTGTTCGGCGGTCAGGCGTTCTTCCGCGGGTGGGCCAAATGCTACGGCATCCTTCCGCCATTCGCTGATCAGAATCAGCCCGCCGGTCTTTAAGATGCGCCAGGTTTCCCTGATCGCATATTCCGGGTGTTTCAGCTGGGGCAATAGTTTGCCGATAAAAACAAAATCGCAGCTTAAATCCGGTATCGCCGAAGGCTGCGGCCGATCAAGATCGGCGCGGATGGTCCGGATGTTTTTGCGCCGCTCGAGCCTGGCTTGAGACATGACATGCCCGAGTGCCTCCTCCAAGATGTCGACGGCCCACACGAATCCCCGATCACCGACAATATGAGAGCCGTGGATAGCGAAGAATCCGTTGCCTGCCCCCAGATCGGCTAACACCATCCCGGGTTTCAATCCTCCATTAACCAAGACTTGTTCCGGATCAATGAATCTTTGTGTTTTCATACACTGATTTTATTTAAGCTTTATCCGTTCAAGCCGGGCGGTGATAGATCGGGCTTTTCTTGTCTTGTCGTCTACCTCCACTATTATATACCCTACTTCCGCCTCGTTTCCCTCATCAACATCCAGTTTTGCGCCATTGCCTTGTAGAAATCTTGTAAGCGCCGCTTCTTTCTTTACTCCCAGTATCGAGTCCGCCGCACCTGTCATACCGACGTCTGAGATATATGCCGTGCCGCCCGGCAGAATCTGGGCATCGGCGGTCTGAATGTGAGTATGCGTGCCCCAGACCACGGTCGCCCGGCCATCGAGATAGAAACCGAAGCCGCGCTTCTCCGATGTTGCCTCCGAGTGGAAATCCACCAATAGTATGGCGGATTTCGGAGCTTCTTGCAAAACCCGGTCGAAGGCTGTGAAGGGCGAGGCGATGAGACCCTGGAACTGATGCTCCATGAAGACTTGCGAGTTGAAATTCGCGATCACGACGGTCTGTCCGGCTGCCTTGAGCGCGGCCCAGCCGTCGCCGGGGTAGGTGCCTTCGAAGTTTGCCGGGCGGATGATCTTCCCGGTATGGGCGGCAAACACCTGGTCCACTTGATCCTGCTTGTCGAAGACATGGTTGCCAGTCGTGAGAAATTCCACTCCGGCGTCATAGAGCTGCTGGGCTGTCTTCATCGAAATACCGACGCCGTGGGCGACGTTTTCGCCGTTGGCTATCACCAGATCGGGTGCAAGTTCTCGCTTCAACTGCGGCAACAGCTGCGCAACAGCCCTCCGGCCGGTCTTTCCCACTATGTCACCAAAAATAAGGAATTTCATTTTCTCAAGCTACAAGCTTTACATTACCGGGCGTATTCGATTACCCTTCGCTCCCGTACGACCATGACCTTGATCTCGCCGGGATACTTGAGTTCGTTCTGGATACGCCCCGCGATATCTTTGGCGAGATTGGTCGCGCCCCAATCGTCGATCTCCTCGGGCCGTACGAAAACGCGAATCTCGCGACCGGCCTGGATCGCATAGCATTTCTCGACTCCAGCAAAAGATTTTGCGATGTTCTCCAGCTC
>MFEO01000018.1:14124-36402 GCA_001777585.1 Candidatus Doudnabacteria bacterium RIFCSPHIGHO2_01_FULL_50_11
TGAATTGTGAGGAACATCTTCGTGATGGGCTTCGATCGCGTTGACGACTTTCTCGGACAAGCCGAATTTCTTGGCGATCTCGCGGCCGATCTCAACGTGCGTCCCTTCCATGTCCTGGTCGAGCGCCTTCCCGATATCGTGTAATAGAGCGCCTTGTTTGGTGATATTCACGTCCGCGCCGAGCTCCTTGGCCATGAGCGCAGCGATGTGGGCCATCTCGATAGAATGCTTGAGAATATTCTGTCCGTAGGACGACCGATATTTCAGGCGACCGATCAGAAAAACCAGCTTCGGCGGAAAATTGTTGATGCCCAATTCATAGACTGCGGCTTCGCCGGCCTTCATGATGTCCTCGGAGATCTCTTTCTTGGCCTTCTCGTGGGCTTCCTCGATCCGCGCCGGGTGAATGCGGCCGTCTTTGATCAGCTTCTCCAGAGTAAGCTTTGCCACGTGGCGGCGAATGGAGTTGAAACCGGAAATGACCACTGTGTCCGGAGTGTCGTCCACAATGACTTCCACCCCCATCATCTGCTCAAACGCTTTTATATTTCGGCCCTCTTTGCCAATTATCCTGCCTTTCATCTCCTCACTCGGCAACTGCACGTAGGTGGTGGTCGTCTCGGTGGCCACTTCGGCGCTGCAGCGCTCGATTGCCGAAGCGACAATGTCCTTCGCCTTCCGATCCGCTTCTTCGCGCGCCTTGTTCTGCATCTTAAACGTCATCTCGGCCAGATCTTGGGAGACGTTCTTCTCCACGGCGTCCATGAGCACCTTTTTTGCATCTTCGCGCGTCATCGCTGCGACCTGCTCGAGCTTGACGACTTGCTGCTGGCGAACAGCTTCAACTTCCTCTTCTTTCTTCTTTATCTCATCAACCTTCTGCACCATTTTCTCGCGCTTGCCCTCCAAGTCGGCGCGGAGTTTCTCAAGATTGACCTCCTTCTGCTCAAGACGCTGTTCGATCTTGATAATCTGATTGCGGAAGTTGACTTCCTCCTGCTTGGCCTGTCCAGTAATCTCTAATGCTTTGGATTTTGCCGAAAATAAAATCTCCTTCTCTTTGTTTTTTGCCTCGTCTAACACCCGCTGCACTCTCGCTTCCGCGGAGCCAGCCTGGTACGACGCCTGTACGCGCCGAATGATGTATCCCGCCACGATACCCGCGGCAAGGAATAGAATAAATAAAAGCCCTGATTGCATATGCGTAGTCCTGTCTTCATACCAGGAGATATCAATCACGGCTATTCTTGGCGTGCCGATGCACTCGGGGTATTTCTAAAAAACACCCGGGGTGTGCTGGGGTCGATCTATTGAATTGGGTCTTAAGCTTGAATTCAATGTCGAGTCCATGAGATTCTGCTGCTGCCGCAAATACCTTGATATCCTGAGGGTAGAAAACTAGTCTGCTAATGGTAAAAATACTGATTTTACTCTAGAAAAATTTGACTGGTTTGTCAACCCGGTAAGACAACTTTGAGATGCGAAGCGGCGGGTCTTAATTTAGCAGACTATTTTCAAAAAAACTATAAATTTAAAAGAACTTTGTTTAGAAAATTTTCGCCTCGCACAAAACACGAACTCAAAGTTGCTCTACCGGGTCAACCCGTCCCCGCCGTTGCGTCTGGAACAGGCGCCTGATACACTGAGACTACCCCACACAGCATGGAAACTCTAGAAATAAAAAATTTGAAGGTAGCCATTGACCACAAACCGATACTCAACGGGGTCTCGCTTACGGTAGCCCCCGGTGAGGTGCATGCGATCATGGGCCCGAATGGTTCAGGCAAGTCGACGCTGGCCCAGACGCTCTTCCGGCATCCCAAGTACGAGGTCGCAGGCGGCACGATGAGATTCGGACGAGCGAAACTCAATGAGATGACGACAGACAAGATTGCACAGACTGGCATGCTTCTGGCGTTTCAATACCCCCAAAGTGTATCAGGGGTTTCGGTGCAGAACCTGCTCAAGGTCGCACAATCGGTCCGGGGCGAGCGCGTGAGTGTCGATACGTTCGTGAAAAACCTAAAGCAGAAAGCTAAATCAATGCGCTTGCCGGCTGAATTTCTCACCCGAAGCCTCAACGAGGGGTTCTCCGGCGGGGAAAAAAAGAAAGCCGAGATCCTCCAGCTGGCCATGCTTGCGCCCAAGCTGGTCGTGTTAGATGAGACAGACTCGGGGCTCGACGTTGACGCCCTTAAGATCGTCGGCCGCGAGGTGAATAAGCTGAAAAAAAACGGTGTGAGCGTTATCATTATTACTCATTACAATCGAGTCTTAAAATACATCGAGCCTGACTTCGTCCATATCATGTATCACGGCAGAATTATCAAATCCGGACGGAAAGACCTGGCGCACACAATAGAGAAGGGCGGTTATAACCAATTCATCAAAACAAAGCAGAAAGGCTAGATATGGATTTCCAGACTATACTCGCTGACAAACAAGGGATCGCATCTCGAAACCGCGAGATTTTTTCGCCCGCGCCGGAGCGGCACGTGAAGCGGCTTCCGACCGGCCTCTCGCGCCGAGTAGTGGAAGAGATCTCCTGGATTAAGAATGAGCCTGAGTGGATGCGGAAGAAACGCCTTCTGGCGTATGATTTTTTCGAACGAAAAGCGATGCCCACATGGGGCGTTGACCTGTCTGAGCTTGATTTCTCTAAGATAAATTTTTACCAGCGCACAGAGCCCGGCAGATACAAAAACTGGGACGAGGTGCCCTCTGACATCAAAAACATCTTCAGTAAGATCGGGGTGCCGCAAGCCGAGCGCAATCTTCTGGCTGGCGTCGTGGGCCAGTATGACAGCGAAGGATTCTACCAGAATCTCAAAAAAGAATGGGAGAAAAAGGGGGTAATATTTTGTGATACAGATACGGCAGTGCAGAAATACCCTGAACTCGTCGAGCAATATTTCATGACACGCTGCGTTTCAATCGCTGATCACAAATTCGCGGCGCTGCACGGGGCGGTCTGGTCGGGCGGATCATTACTCTACGTCCCGCGGGGAGTGCGGGTGACGCTGCCAATGCAGACATATTTTAGAATGAACGCGCGCAATAGCGGACAATTCGAACATACATTGATCATCGTAGAAGAGGGCGCGAGCGTGCACTATATAGAAGGCTGTACCGCGCCTATCTACAATATGGATTCACTCCATTCCGCCGTGGTGGAGATTTTCGTCAAGCGCGGAGCTCGCTGCCGGTATACCACCGTGCAGAACTGGAGCAAGGATGTATATAATCTCAACACGAAACGTTCAATCGTGGAGGAAGAAGGGATTCAGGAATGGGTGGGCGGCTCTCTGGGCAGCAAGAAAACCATGCTCTATCCGTGTTCCATGCTCATCGGCCGCGGCGCGCGTGCAGATCATCTCAATATTGCAGTCGCGGGCCCCGGTCAGCACAAGGATACGGGCGCGAAGGTGATTCATGGTGCGCCCTACACTTCATCGAATATTGTCAGCAAATCAATCAGCTTCGGCGGGGGTATTTCTACTTACCGCGGGCTACTGCAGATTGCGAAGGGCGCAAAGGGGTCCAAGTCGCATATCCAATGTGATGCGCTGATGCCGGATAATATTTCTGTTTCGAATACTATTCCTTACATCAAAGTGTTTGAAGACGACGTGACACTCGGCCATGAAGCGAAAGTCGGGCGGATCTCGGAAGAACAGATATTCTATCTTATGTCGCGCGGATTGTCGGAGCAGCAGGCGATCAATCTTATCGTGCAAGGATTTATGGAGCCTGTGGTGAAAGAGCTGCCCCTGGAATATGCTGTTGAGTTGAACAGGCTCATTCAGCTCGAAATGACTGGATCCGTGGGATAAAAAAAGCCCATTACTGGGCTATACGCGGAATCCTAAGAACACCATGCCGCCGCGATCCAATGATATCTTACTGAACACGTGGGGAAAGTGTTCTTTCTTCAAGAAGTCTGCCGCCTCCTGACCCAGCCGCTCGATAGATTCCTTCGAGGCTTGGGTAGGGAGAATGCACAGGTACAGGGGTGGGCTAGTCGATAGTTGCACCAGTTGTGCTTCTTCCTCAAGAACATCGGGCTTTCCTGATCCATTCAGATCACCCTCGCCCGTTCTCTCGGACGGTTCTCTCCATTCGGGGAAGATAACGGGCAAGGAAACGAAAACCTGCCGAACTCCGTCTTCTCCTACGCTGGAAATTTCAGGACTACCAGACAATTCGAGTACTTTCATTATGCCTCCTTAGACAAGGACTTATACTAGCATTTATTAGCATTCTATAGCAAGATGCGCACCATCAATCTGGCGTCCTACTCGAATCAATCAATTGTGTACCCTGTAGTATGGCTGGGCGAGTCGGACGAATCTCTGACTGTCAACGCAGTCTTGGATCAGCCAGGGTCGTCTCTGAAACTCCTGGGCATATTTTTCGGCACGCAACATCACCTGGAACTCCATACCAATATCGTCCACCGCGCGCCCAATACCTTCTCGCGGACCTTAATTCGCGGCGTACTCGACGGAACGGCTTCCGCCAACTTCGAAGGCAAGGTGATAATAGAAAAGGGGGCCAAGAACGCTGATGGCGATCTGAAGCAACACACGATTCTGCTCTCACCCAAGGCGCGCGCAACAGCCATTCCTTCTCTGGAGGTCCTGGAAAATGAAGTCAGGGCGGGCCATGGCGCCACGGTAGGCAAGATAGATGAGGAACAGCTTTTCTATATCATGTCTCGCGGCTTGTCTCTCTCTGAGGCAAAACGTATAATAATCCAAGGCTTCCTAGGGTCACTTCTCCAGGAATTTCCAAAAAAAGAAACCCTAGCAATTACTAAGGCCTTAAGACTCTAGTTTTAATGACTTGGTCCTGCTGGGCGCTGAAAAACAGAAGGTTACTTTACCAGCCCTGCCTGGTCTGGTTACGCCGCCGATCCTGCCGCTGACAGGAAATGCTGCAATAAACACCAGCCAAATTCCCCAAGGGGTCTTTCAGTTCTAGGATTTGGTTTCCTTTTTCGATTTGCTGGCTGCAAAAAGTACAGGGAATACTCGATGATGATGACTTGGCCAGTTCCCGAGCTCGAGTACTCAAAGAAGACGAGGAAAACCCAACAAGCATCTGTTCGTCAACCATCACCCACCCGCATCTATAGCCAGGGGGCACGTCCGGCTGAACCGCTCCCATTATCGTCAAGATTCCTCCTTGATTCACAAGAGCTTAGTGTAAAAAATATTTAAAGTACTGTCAATGTTGAAGCTGAAAAATATTCGCAAAGGTTTTCCTATCCTCGCACGCACAATTAACGGCCATCCGCTGGTATATTTTGACAATGCGTCTACGGCCCAGAAACCCTACCCGGTTATAGCGGCTATGTCTGATTTTTATGCGTCCCGTAACGCCAATATTCACCGGGGCATACACACGCTCTCGTATGAGGCTACGGAAGCATATGAGGCGGTCCGCGAAAGAGTACAACGCTTTATCAATGCCAAATCGCGAGACGAGATCGTTTTCACGTCGGGGACGACTGAGTCGCTGAATACTGTCGCATTTGGGATGAAATACTTGCTGAAAGCCGGCCAAGAAATTCTTCTGACTGAAGCAGAACACCATTCAAATATCGTACCGTGGCAGATCGTGGCCGCGGAACGTAAAATGAAACTCAAATATATCCCTATAAAATCTGATGGCCGCCTGGATCTTCATGCCTACCACAAGCTGCTTAACAAGCGCGCCCGCGTGGTTGCAATCACGCACGCTTCCAATGTGACCGGCGCGATCACCCCCTTGCAAAAAATCATTCCTGCAGCCCACAAGATGGGAAGCCTCGTGGTAGTGGACGCCGCTCAAAGTGTCGCTCACATTCCGATCGACGTTAGACGGCTCGACTGCGACTTTCTTGCCTTTTCCGGCCACAAGGCGTATGGGCCAACGGGTGTCGGCGTTCTCTATGGCAAGAGAGATCTCCTGGAATCACTACGCCCCTTCAAATACGGCGGACACATGATCAAGCGCGTCACAAAGGATCAAACTACGCTCGCGAACCCCCCGGAAAAATTCGAAGGGGGAACTGCTCCGCTTGCCGAAGTTATCGGCCTGGGGGCAGCCTTGGAGTGGCTTGAGCAGACCGGATTAAAGAATATCATCACCCATGAAAGTTCGCTTTCCCGCCATACCCTAGTGCGATTGCGGGCGATCCCTGGCTTGAGGCTTCACGGACCAGACAGGGCCTCTGCGCGTTTGCCGATCATAAGCTTTACACTCGATGGGGTACCGGCTCACGACATAGCTTCGCTTTTGGATGCGCAGGGAATTGCCGTTCGGTCTGGACATCATTGCGCACAGATTTTACATGAGGCATTCGGGCAACCTGCAACCACGAGAGCCAGCCTGGCTGTGTATAACACTCGGCAAGAAGTGGACCAGCTGGCCAAGGCCTTGCTCTATATTCAAAACAAATTCCATGGAGATTGATACGCTCTATCGCCAAGAACTCCTTGAACACTACCGAAACCCCCAAAACTTTGGTAAGCTTAAGAAGGCTACATACTGCGCATATCGCGTAAATCCGCTGTGTGGGGATGAGATGGATCTTGAAGTTCTCCTTGATCGCAACGGGAAAATCGAAGATATTGCTTTCTCCGGGCAAGGCTGCGCGATCTCGATCGCTTCCGCGTCTCACTTCACCGAATATCTCAGAGGAAAATCCCTGGCGCGCGTGAAACGGGTGGATCGGGAGATCCCCTTGCGGCTGCTCGGAGCGAGCGTCGGCGCGCCACGGAGAAAATGTGCGCTCTTAGTCTACGACGCGCTCCAAGATCTAGTGAAGCTCCATGACAAAAAAACAGGCACTGGAAAAAATCGGCGAAATCCTCGATCCTGATCTCGGCATTTCTATCGTCGAACTCGGGCTAATTTACAACGTTACCGTCAAAGATGCCCTGATTGAAGTGCTGATGACCCTCACTACGCCGATGTGCCCGCTCGCCAGCACATTGGAAGGACTCATAAAAGACAAGCTTGCCGGATCCGGCGTGGAACGAGTACAGGTATCTTTCACTTTTGACCCGCCCTGGAGTATTGATAGAATATCAGAAGAGACCAAACTTAAGCTGGGATTATTCACATAACACAATCTATGGCCGAAGACAATAAACAGGAAGTGAGGAAAGCGGATAGCAAATTCAGCAAGGTCGAAATTGACCAGAGTCTGTGCATCGGCGCGGCTTCCTGCGTAGCCGTAGCACCCGACATGTTCGAGCTCAATGCAGAGAACAAGGCCTATGTTAAAAACCAAAACGGCGCCGATGATGATACGGTAATGCTTGCGGCCAAGTCCTGTCCCGTGCTTGCAATCAAGGTGTACGGGCGCGACGGTAAGCAAATGTTCCCCGAATAAAGAAATAATTTCATTAATCTCCATGGATACCCCCCAGCCCAATCTCCCACACAAACCCAGGACAGTGAGCATCCTCGCTCCCAAAGAATATATAACGATTCAGCTTCTTATTATCGGTTTTATCTTCGGAGGTTTGGGATTCTTCTGGCTACTGCATCGGATCGGTCTACCTATTACATTTCAATCAGTGGTGACATTGGCCGTCATCCTCGCTCTTATTTTCCAGCCGGTCGTCATACGTCTTATCAAAAGAATCTTACGGTAGTCTTAAAGTATTATTTTTTATATATGAAACACACACTACCCCCGCTGCCATACGCCTATGATGCCCTTGAGCCGTATATTGACGCCAAGACCATGAAGCTGCACCATACGAAACATCATCAGACATATATCGACAAGCTCAACGCAGCCCTGGAAAAATACCCCGACCTTCAGGAGAAATCGGTTGAAGACCTGCTTAGATCTCTGGCCACCTTTAAGGTAGAGGAAACGGATAAGGCCGCGATTAGAAATCACGGAGGGGGTCACGCAAATCATTCGCTCTTTTGGCAAATCATGGGGCCGAAAAAAGAGACTGACAAAAAGTTAACCGGAGAGATTGTAAAAGCCTTTGGTTCGCTGGATGACTTCAAGAAACAATTCACCGACATAGCGGTAAAACTTTTTGGCAGCGGGTGGGCGTGGCTTGCCCGCGACGAGAAGGGTAATTTGCACCTGCATGGCATGCCCAACCAAGACTCTCCATACCTCCATGGACACGTTCCGGTCATAGGGCTCGATGTCTGGGAGCATGCCTACTACCTCAAGTATCAGAATCGCCGGGCAGAATATATCGAGAATTGGTGGAAAGTCCTGAAGTTAATCTAAATTACACAAAAACGCCCCTTGCTACAGGGGCGTTTTTTTATTTAAGGATTATTTTTTTGCTGGGCCCTTGCGGAATCTTGGCTGGCTATCCTGGCGATCACGCACATAATAGAGTTTCGCCTTGCTGACAGAACCCTTGCGCACGATTTCTATCTTAGCAATCGAGGGGGTGTGCAGGGGGAAAATACGCTCCACGCCTACTCCGGATGCAATCTTGCGTACCGTAAAAGTCGAGGAGATGCCTTGTTTACCGTGGCGGGCGATGACTAGGCCTTCAAAAATCTGGATGCGCTCCTTCTCGCCTTCTTTGATCCTCTGATGCACCTTGACGGTATCGCCTGAGGAAAATTCCGGAATATCGGATTTCAAGCGTTCTTTTTTTTCTTCAACGAGAGTCATGGGGTCTTGAAATAGTTAATTGGTTCAGACAGACCTGCAGGTCTTGAGGAAGCTGACTTTTGAATTCTTTCTTCCGCCCACCCGGCAGAGGCAGCGAGAGTTTGACGGCATGAAGGAATTGCCGGGGAAAGAGTAATCGGTCTCGTGATTTGAATCTACCGCCGTATACTAGGTCTCCAGCCACGGGATGGCCGGCGGCGGCAAAGTGCACTCGAATCTGATGAGTACGGCCTGTGTGTAATAGTACCCGAACCAAAGTGAAAATGTCAATTTCGCCCCCTGCCCTGCCACCCGCAGAGACGGGCCCGTCTATCCTCGGCAATCGGTACTCCTTCTTAACCCAATATTCCGTTCGTGCCTCTCTACCAATTCCTGCCTGCAGCCGTGCCTGACCTGTCTTCCGCCCTATCGGTTGATCGAATACGCCATGAGTAGGATGTAGGGCGCCATGTATCAAGGCTGCATACTCTTTCTCGATCGTGCGGGATTGAAATTGTTTTTTTAAAAATTTGAAAGCGCCTTGCGTCTTCGCTACAACCAACAATCCCGAGGTGTCAGCGTCAAGACGGTGTACTATCCCCGGCCGGAACGCACCCTCTCCCACTGCGGCTAATTGGGGGTAGCGACCTAAGAGCCAGCCTGCTATGCTATCCTTTTTCTGTCCGGGGTTGGGATGTACTGCGATGCCCGGGGGCTTGTCAATCACCAGAATCGAATCGTCCTCATAAACTATGGGAATATCCAGGTGCGGTTGGGGAATCAGAGTGGGCAGCTCAATCACAGCGCTGATATGATCAGTAGAATGAATCACGTGACTTTTCTCCAAAACGATTTTTCCATTGATCTCAATATTGCCCTTGGCGATTGCGCGTTGAATCTTCGCACGTGAAAACTCTGGATACTGTCGGGTCAGGAATTGATCTATCCGCTCGGCGCCTTGGTCCGCAATGAATTCTTTTCTAGTCATCCTATTTTAATTCGGGCCGACGCCGTCTGGTCAGTCGGACCGATTGTTGCCGGCGCCATGCGTCAATCTTGGCATGATTACCCGACAGCAATACTTTGGGCACGGCCCGCGTCTTGCCCCCGAGTTTAATTTTTTCCGGTCGGGTATAATGAGGGTACTCTACGAAGGCAACTAACTGCTGATGCGCTAGACCCTTCGCGTCGCCAAATGACTCGTCGGCCAGCGATTTCTGTTTGCCGATAGAACCGGGTAGTAGACGAGTTACTGCTTCGATCACGACCATTGCGGGCACCTCTCCGCCGAAGAGCACATACTCCCCGATTGACACCTCCTCATCAGCGGCAAAAGCAGCTACCCTTTCATCAATGCCCTCGTACCGGCCGCAGATAAGAATCAGTTGCTCATAGCGCGTCAGACGGCGGGCATCGGCCTGTGTGAATAGCTTACCTTTCGCAGAAAAAACGATTACGCGGCTTCTATGCCTCTTCTTCAACTCTTGTACCGCGTGTACAATCGGTTCCACCATAAGCACCATCCCCGCCCCTCCACCATAAGGGCGACCGTCGACGGTACGATGGGCGTCATGTGTCCAGTCTCGGAGATTGTGCGGGGAGAGCCGAATGATTTTTTTCTTAATCGCCCGGGCAATCAGCGCCTGGTCGCAGAAACCGTCGAAAAGACGAGGGAAAATTGTAAGAATATCGAAAGTCATGGGGTAATATTTGATAGCCTAAAAGGATTTAAAAAATCACTCGAAATCACAGTTGGCTCAGCATACCAGAACTAAAGGAGAGTCCCGCACTTAGGGACTCTCCAAAAAATCAGATGCTCTTATAACTTGAAGTCATCCATGTCAGGGGCGGGAGCAGCCTCCTCGCGGGGCGGGCGGCTGGCATTGCCGTGCGTGGATCCCTCGGGCTCGACGATCTTCAGATTCACTCGGGCGCGAGACTTGGCACCGACAACGCGCAGGAGTGTCCGGAGGGCCTTGGCGGTCTGGCCATCGCGGCCAATGACCTTGCCCATGTCTTCGGGGTTAAGATGGAGCGTGATCAGCACGCCCATTTCATCTACATTTCGCTCCGTGCGGACCTGATCGGGATGATCAACAAGAGCTTTGACTACATAATCAACAAACTCTTGGTCTGTTTGCATAAGTCTTGTAGAAAATCAGGCTGACGACTATTCGCCGCCTGATTCATGAAGTAGAGCCGAATCGACCGTTTCTTACGACTCAATAATTACTTGCTAACTAGAATTTCAAGGATATCTGCACATACACTAGCAAGGGCCTGGAGATCAGTCAAGGTTATGAAAATGCCGGTTTTTTACTTTTTTTCACAACAATAAATCCCCGGTAATGAGGGGATTTATCAAATAGCAAAGACTAATTATGCCGAGGGTGCGGTCGGACTTGCAGGGGCGGGAGCCTCGGCGGGTGTTTGTGATTTCTGTGGGGTTTGAGCGGGGGCTTCTGCCTGCTCTTTCACCTTCGGTCGCCAAGCCTTGACCTTCTTGGCTTGGAGAAATTTCTTCTCAACGAGCAGATTGTGTGCGGTGGGAGAAAGAACAATACCCTTTCCAAGCCAGCCCTGAAGGCGCTCTTCGGAAGACAGTTTGAGTTCCTTGCTGACCGGGTGGTATTCACCGAATACTTCGAGGACTTTCTTGGAAGCGGCGCGGTGTTTTTCTGCCAGGACAAGCCTAAAATCAGGTGCATTACGACTGCCGGTTCTTTGCAAACGGATGATAAGCATGATTGATACGATTGTAAATATTATATGTTGTTCTGAGCGCAGAGGAAGTATAACAGAATTTCCCAGCAGGTCAAGGATTGGGGAATCACTTAGCTCATAACTGTTGAGCCAGCTCAACTGCCTTTTCCAGCTTGATCGACAATACCTTGGAGATACCGTCCTCCCCCATAGTCACGCCATAGAGCGCTCCTGAATTCCTCATCGTTTCGCGGTTATGAGTGATTGTGATGAATTGAGTCTGGTGCGATAGTCGCGAAAGAATTTTGCTGAAACGGATAGAGTTAGCCTCGTCCAATGCCGCATCCACCTCATCCAGAACCACAAACGGCGAAGGGAACGCCGTCAGCATGGCCATAAGGAGAGCAATCGCTGTCATCGTACGCTCACCGCCCGATAGCGCAGAGAGCAAGGCAAGCTTCTTGCCGGGAGGGGTCGCCTTGATGTCAATCCCGACCATTTCTTCCCTGCCTGTCGTCTTCGTCGGGGTTTCCTGGGAGATCTCTTCTTGGTCGTCTTCTTCTATTTTTTGATCTTCTGCCGGGGGGGGTGCTTCTGGTTTCTGGTAGATGAGGGTCATACCCGCACGACCACCTCCGAAAAGAATTCGGAAATACTCGCCGAAATGAGTATTGATTTTCTCATAGCCATTCTGAAATTGCTTTTTTATGACTCCATCCAGTTCGATAATCACCTGGCGCAAGTCATTAACCGCCTTCTGCAAATCGCGAGATTGGCTCGTCAAATATTCATATCGCTCTTGAGTTTCTTTATATTCCTGCAGGGTCAACTCATCCACGCCGCCGATAATTTCGAGTGTGGCACGAAGCTTGTTGATCTTCTGCTCAAGCCCTGGGTCTTTTTCATTTGGGGCGGGCTGGGTTCGAACTTTTTCGACATATTCGTTGCCAAGATTCTTGCGAACTTCAGAAATTACTCCTTCTATTGTGGCTTCTAATCTTGCTTTCTCAATCTGGATCAGGCCCAGCTCATCCTTGGTCTTGCCGAGCTGGTCTTGTTTGGAGCGCAACGTTCGTTCCAGCTCCAATAATTTCTTCTTACCGGTAGCCTCGGAGTGGATATAAGATTTCAGTTCCGTCTCCATTTTCTCAATCGTTGCGAAATATTTTTGCAATTCTGAGGCGAGCGAGGATTCTTCCTTCTCAAGAGACTTCCAAGAGGGGTCTCCAACACTCGCGCCCGATTTCGCTCGCTCGCGCCCGATCCGTTCCTGAGAACTTTGCAGTTCCGCGATCGCCTGTTGATAAAACCTTTCCTGAGACTCGGCGATATGTATATCCGACTGAATCGCATGTATCTCTTCGTTGACCTTCTCCTTCTGTTCGAAAAGCTTGGTAAATTGGGTGTTCAGATGCTGGAGTTCCGAATGATTGAGACGCACGTTGGAGTAATCCGCTATGCGGTCTTTCAATTTTACTAAAACAATCTCGATATTGGCCGCGTCCTCCTGGAGCGCATGAAAATCGTCATCGGTATTAAGATTGCGAATGGTGTACAATAGCGATTGATATCGCGAGTAGACCTTCTCGATTTCTTCGTGCAACCTCTTGAGATCAAATGGATTCTGGGCGGACTCAAGATTTTTTTTCAAGGCCTCAATATCGCCGGCGAGCTTTTCCCCGATTTTCCGATAGTGGCTGAGGTTCTTCTGTCCTAAGGCAATCCTATCTTTAAGTCCAACGACTAGAGTATTGGTATCTTGGATTTTTCCCTCGATTTCGCGGGCCTTCAATTCAAGCTCTCTTACATCAGTGTGGCCTGGTACTGTCCCCGCTTTCAACTGTCCTCGGATGATTGCGAGTTCTTCTTGGATCTGGTTCTTCTTGCGCTCTTCGTTTCTTATTTCTTCCTGCAGTTTCGCGTAATGGGAGGAGTTTTTTTCGGTTTCTTTCTCAATTGTTTGAATAGTTTGAACGAGGGAGTCAATCTCCCCGTGCTGCGCCGCCAACTCTTCTTGACGCCGGGCGATCCGATCTGCATGAGCTTTCCATGCCGAGTCGAGTTCGCGGAAACGAACACCGAAGAAACTGGTCTGAGCCTGGCGTAATTCGGTCTGAATCTGATCGCGTTGTTCCATGCGCTTTGCCTGCCGACGGAGACTGCGCAGTCGCGGTTCGATCTCCGCTACCAAATCAGCCACACGGACTAGATTGTTCCCGCTCTGTTCAAGCTTACGCAGTGCCCGCTCGCGCTTCATATAATAAGGCTTTACGCCTGACGCCTCTTCTATGAGATTCTTGATTGCCGCAGGTCCTGCGATGACCATCTGGTCAATGGTGCCTTGGGAGATAATGTGATAGGAATTATTCCCGAAACCCGAACGGGCCAGCATATCAGCGACATCCATCAGACGGACCTGTTGCCCATTGATAAGATATTCCGAGTCCCCGTCGCGAAAAAGCCTCCTGGCAATGACAACTTCCGAAAAGTCAATCGGCAACTTATGATCGGTGTTATCGAAGGTGATGGAGACTTCTGCCATGCCGAGCTTAGATTTCTTGTCGGATCCCGCAAAAATAACATCCTCGCTCTTCTTGCTTCGCACCGCCTTCATGCTTTGCTCGCCCAAAACCCAGCGAATGGCGTCGGAAAAATTTGATTTTCCGCTCCCGTTCGGGCCCACGACAGAAATGATTCCTGGATCAAATTCCAAAACGGTCTTTTTGGCGAAAGACTTAAAGCCTTGTATCTCAATTTTTTTCAGATACATAAAGAGTGCTGAAGAAAAAACGCTAAATGTGTTTGTTTTTGTTTCTCACAACCGCACGTGAAACTTCGTCGATTGACAGATAAAGACGCGAGTGCTCGCGCCTTTTGCATTGACAGTATATCAAATTTTTCCGCCTTAGGCAACCTCTGCCTCGCCGCTACCTGCGCGACTGGGGAAATTTACGAACCCGATAAACCCGCGCATCAGACGAATTGCTTCCATGTTCCTTCTTTCAAGGCGGCTTCTGCAGCGGTCACCTCCGCTTCTTGTTTGGAAGGGCCTGTACCTTCGCCGACCTTTTGAGAACCTATATACACACCCATGGTGAATACTTTGTTGTGATCCGGGCCGACTTCGCTCAATACTTGGTAGGCGGGCGTGATGCCGGATTTCTCTTGCACCAATTCTTGGAGATGGCTCTTCGGATCGATATAAGACTTGGTTGCAATAACCTCCGGTAATTTGGTCAAAACATGACGCTTGATGAACTCATGCGTTCGGTCATAACCGCCATCTAAGAACATCGCGCCAATCACGGCTTCCATCGCATTGGCTAGAATAACCTGACGGGCCCGACCCGCGTCCTTCGCTTCCCCGCGCGAAAGCAAGAGATGGGATTCGAGATCACAGTCACCAGCAATTGCCGAAAGCATTCGATAATTCACCAACGCGGAACGAAGGTTTGTGAGCTCGCCTTCCGGGTTGGGATAATTCTCATACAGATACCCGGTTACGGCCAATTCCAACACCGCATCGCCCAGGAATTCAAGCCGCTCATTGTTTGGCAAGGGGTAGTTGCGATGCTCGTTCAGATACGAACGGTGGGTCAGCGCCGTCCGGAGAATATCTTTGTTTTTAAATACGAATTGAAGCTTGGCTTCCAATGCGTTCAGATCCATGATGTTTTATGTCGCCAAGCACACTTGCATCTGACTGCTTGGAATCAACAGTCACATGCAAATCGCCAGGCAGATTAATTGTTTTCTAAGGTCAAGGCTCTTCAAGGGGTCCATGGTGGGCGGTACAGGATTCGTCCCTTGCTCATCGCAAGCGATTCCGCCTCGAACCCTTGCGGTTTCGATTCTTCCACTGCGGGGAAAACATCCGTTTTCCCCGACCCCCTTTCCTCAGGTTCAATCTTGTTCTCTCAGGAAAGTGCCACCAACTTTCAGTTAACACCACTTTCCTGGTGGGCGGTACAGGATTCGAACCTGTGGCCTATTCTACGTCAAAGAATCGCTCTACCAACTGAGCTAACCGCCCAGAAATCTAGTTTATGTCTCTCCGGAACAACGCCGAACGCGATCTCTAAAAAGAAAAATTATGCCGCCGCCGGCGTCGTGACACTGGGGGCTGGCCGCATCTTCAAAGATTCGCGCTTTTCCTCAGAAATCACATCTTGAATCATCTTCTCAAATTCTTCCCGCTCAATCGTTTCCTGCTCGATCAGTTTTTCGGCAATCTCAGTCAGCTTGCTCCGAAACTTCTTGATGATATCTGTCGCCGACTTATAGCACTGGTCGATGATAACGCGGATTTCTTCGTCAATCTTGGTGGCGATTTTTTCTGAATAATTCTTCTGCTCGCCAAGTTCTCGACCCAAGAAGACCATCTCGTGAGGATTACCGAACGTCATCGGGCCGAGCCTGTCGCTCATCCCATACGCCGTCACCATCTTGTGCGCCAGGTCGGTGGCGACCTTGAGATCATTGGATGCACCGGTGGTCATTTCATTGAAGACAAGCTTCTCGGCTACCAATCCACCCATCGATACTGCTATGTCGGCAAGAAATTCTGACCGACTGTGGAGGTGCTTGTCTTCCATCGGCAGCTTGAGGGTATAGCCGGCCGCGCGACCCCGAGAAATTATTGAAATCTTATGAACCGGGTCGGCGTGAGGCAGAACCGCTGCCACGAGCGCATGGCCGGCTTCATGATGTGCGGCAATCGCCTTCTCTTTTTTGCTTAGGACGTGACCCTTACGCTCCGGGCCGAGCATGACTTTCTCTATCGATACCAAGAGGTCTTGCTGGGAAATGATTTTCTTATTGTGCCGGGCGGTCAAGATGGCGGCTTCGTTTACGAGATTTTCCAAATCAGCGCCGGTAAAACCAGGTGTGCGTTCAGCAACCGCTCGCAGATTCACATCTTTGGAGAGGGGTTTGTTGCGAGAGTGGATCTTGATTATCGCCTCCCGGTCGGCAATATCGGGCTGATCAATAACGGCCGTGCGATCAAATCGGCCAGGACGCAAAAGGGCGGGATCAAGCACGTCGGGACGGTTAGTGGCTGCGATGACGATCACGTTTGTATCGTTGTCAAAGCCGTCCATCTCCACCAAGATCTGATTGAGGGTCTGCTCGCGCTCATCATGCCCGCCGCCTAAGCCCGCACCGCGCTGGCGGCCGACGGCATCGATTTCATCTACGAATACAATACTCGGAGCATGTTTCTTTGCGCGTTGAAATAGATCCCGGACGCGGGATGCTCCCACGCCCACGAACATCTCCACAAATTCCGAACCAGACATGTGAAAGAACGGCACATTGGCTTCTCCTGCAACCGCTCGGGCAAGCAAGGTCTTGCCGCAACCTGGCGGGCCTAAGAGCAATACACCTTTCGGGATACGCGCGCCGAGTTCCAGAAATTTTTGCGGGTACTTGAGAAATTCAACTATCTCCGAGAGTTCTTCTTTGGCTTCCTTGAGTCCAGCCACATCCGCGAAGGCGATCTTTTTTTTCATCGCTCCTGATCCGGCGAGCTTCGCGGTCGACTGACCAAAATTCATCGCGCGGGAGTTCGCTCCTGCGACTTGGCGCATGAGAAAATAAATAAAAGCGCTGATCAATAAAAGCGGTAAGACAAAGGGAAGAATGGAGGTTAGGAAGATTGTGGTATTAGAAATATCTTTCGTTTCCACATCTACCGAAGAAAGTCTGGTCTTGTCCGCCCCGAGATTAACAAGCGATTCCGAAAGAGCTGTTTCGCTCTCCTTGCGGGAGGTAACTTGCGAGTCATCAGCTAGGGTGACTAGAAGCTTGTTCTCCTGAATAACAATTTTCTTTACCTGGCCTTCGTTGATCTTAGTAGCTACTGTTGAGAGGGACACAGCCTCAAGTTTCTGGGTTTCTGACGATGACAAAGTCAAAAGACCCGCGATAAAAAGAAAAACCAGGAACGTTATGATGATATTTTTTGTAAATTTTTTCATATCAAGACCAATAAGTTTTGCTGACCCGCCATTCTAGCGCACATACGGACAGCATGATAAACAATTAAGAATGGGTGTGAAAAAGCCTATTTAGTGTAGTATAAAATACCACTTCCGTCAATGCGGCGAGGGAAAGCACGGCGCTGTCTTTTCAACTCTTCAGACATAGCAACCATGCCGGGGACAGGAATCGAACCTGCATGCCATTGCTGGCGTCAGCTCCTAAAGCTGATGCGTCTGCCAATTTCGCCACCCCGGCGAGTACTAATTTTCTCTAAAAATAGCTAAAAATTAACAATCCTTGCTCAATTATATATGAAATTTATACTATTGACAAAATATGTTAAATATGCTAATATACCAAACCTGTATTAATTATTTTACTGATAGTTTGCTCGGCGAGGAAAAGCTAATAATCGCGAAGTAATTGTCGGCTTTTTCTCGCCGGTCATCCGACGAGACTCAAAAACCTATCTTGCCCAAAAGGCAGGTTCGATATTGGGTTGAGCCAGGATGATACGGCTCGCACTTTTGAAGATCTGGGAGGATCTATGAAAGAAAGTTTAGTTCTTTCAAGGACAACGGACGGTATGAAGATAGAAATCACTCTGCCGGACAAATGTCCTATGGTATGCACGCTCGATCTTTTCTGGGGTACCGCCAAGGACCCAAGAAAAATAAAGATCGCGCATATCTATCTAGACCAGCGGACTCGTGTCACTACAACCGTCGAAGAAGTGGAGGTGCTCCGGGCAATCCGCCGGGGAGACTCGCACGTCACCGCGGCGGTGGACGACCAAGAAATCTCGTCTGAGATCCCGCTGGTCCAGAAGAAAAGCATCATATGGCGCGTGCTCAGTGCCGGCACCAGGGTAAAGAAACTCGCCAAGGATGGCATGGCAGGACTCCGAGTCCGGCTTTCAACCATTCGAACAGACGCGAGTAACTTCGGCCTATGGATGAAGAAATTCTTTGCTGGGCTGGGGGCTAACGCACGCAACGAAGGCGCTATTGGTAAAATCCTACTCATTCTCATTCTTGCCGCAGCGACGCTGTCCGGCGCGATCATGAAAATGACGTACCTGTGGACATTGACGTTGTGGTTAACCATCATGGCCGCTCAGCTCCACGCCCATGCCGGAGACGAAAAGTTCCGTTGGGCGTCTGTGCTGATGCCCATGCGGTCAACTCTCTGGCTGGGATTATGGCTGGCATTCTACCTCACAAGATGAGGAAACGAGGAGAACAATGAACAAATTGAGATTCAAACTTGAAATGGGCAATGACGGGCTTCGTGTGGGTATCGAACCCCTGCCGAATACCGATACCAAGGAGTATGCCTGGGAATTGGTAGATCTGTTCTGGGGTACTCACCACAACCCATTCACCGAACGGGCAATGAAGCCCGGGGAGGAAATTCGGACAGATGACCATGGTTGCGCTGTCCATACCATTCCCCAAGATGAATTCGCGCAGGCGTCAACGAAAGGCTATACCACCCTGTCGGCGCTGATTGCGGCAGATCGAGTCACCGAGGTGCTGCCGAAAAGCGGTGCCGCTCAATCTGCTCCGCCAGCACAACCTGCGCAAGCTTCGGCTGCCCCAGCGCCCCAAGCTGCACCTACCGCGCCGTCTGGCGACGTGGCCAACAACACTCAACCGCCGACAGGTACGTTGACTGGCACGCTGGTTGACAAATACAACGACTACGGATTCGTGGAGTCTGGGGGGGATAGATACTTTGTCTCTCGCACCCGAATCGAACCGAGTATCCGGAGCCAATTGTACGTCGGCTCCGAAATACTCTTCGAGGTTGACCCTGCTTCGCAACCCAAGCGTCCCCGCGACCATTGGGAAGCAATCAATGTCCGCCTCACGACTGGACAGTCCGGCGCTACTCCCAACGTAACTCCAGCATTGATTCCAGCGCCCGCTGTTCCACCCTCTCCTGCGCCTATTACTGCTCCAGCAAGCCCTTCAACTCCTGCCGCGGCGACATCGCCTGCGGTCAACCCGGTTCCGATCTCCATGATTGGAACTATTGTGAAAGAGATGGGAGTGCACGGCGGCAAATTGGTCTTAGGCGTGACGTTATCGTTTGTCCGGGGTAATTCCCCCGCGGCGAACGTTGCGGTCAGCCTTCGGGCCAATGACCAGGAGGTGGTCAAGCCGAGGAAGGAAATCTCAACGACAGGAAGTGGTCAAGCGAACTTCATCGTCGATTTTCTGAAACCGGCAGAACCGTACTGTATCTTCCTCATTCAAGTTGAGGGTCATGAACTCTCTCACCTCTGGAGCCGGGCTGCAGCACAACCAGCCGTAGCAGCGAGCGTTCCGACAGGGACGTTGCCTCAAGCGCAATCCTCGATTGCTACACCTGCGGCTCCGACAACAACAATAGCATCTCCTCGTTCCCCTGCGCCCACCCCCCAACCCGCTACCAGCAGTTCTGGGCGCCAATTTCCCGGTCTCACCGTTGATGCACGGCCCGGCGAAGTGACGGAGAAAGCGGGTATTCGCGCCCTGCCCGTATGGGTTACGGTAACCTACACGGAAACCAAGACTCAGAAAAGCAAGGAGAAGGGTAAGGCAGATCAGAAGTCTACGCACATGGTTCCCGCAGCAGGTGTGGCTGTTGCCCTAACTGTTGAGGGAAAGGAGTGTGTCACCCCTGATCCGCGGCCGACTGCGACCGCGAATGGGCAAGTGTACTTCGAGCTTCCACTGGCGCATAACCAGCAAGAAGTCAATATCCATGTCGGGTGTGAAGGGAAGAATTTCTACTCCCGCCTCAAGGTGGAGGGGAGATTGACTCTTGCCTGCGACAAGGGCGTTCACACCCAATACGGCACTCGGTTCAATCTTCAAGCACGGCAGGTTCTCACGGACGATGCTCGTCCAGGGGCATGTCGCATTGAAGCACAAAGCAATGGAGGATCCGACTTCAGCCTCGCGCTGAGCGGTTCTTCTCAACCTCTGAATTCAACTGGTGGGCATGTCGAATTTGAAAGTTCAGGCGATACGGAAGTAACCGTGCTCATCACAAATCTGCACACCAATACGGGGGGCGACCATGTCGTCTTCCGAATTGCAGGTTCAGAGGTGAAAACGGAACCGAAGTACGTCTCGGCCATGAGCCTTGCCCGCAAAAAACGGGAGGCGTAGCCCGCCATACAAAAACGAAGGAGAAAACAAATGGCAGAAAAACAGAAAGCAGCTGACCCGGACAACCCGGGCGGCAGCGGATCCAAGAGATACGCTGACAGTAGTTGGTTCATGTCTTTGATCGAAGACCTTGTTGACGAGGGGGTCAAAATGGGAGCCGAGGGCTTCGCTGAGGCAATCTTCGATAAGCTCAGCCCTGATCAGAAGCGTTGGCTCAATAGTAACCGCTGGGCGATTGGTGCAGCTCGCGTCTCACGCTTTGCGATCAAGAATACCTCGATCGCAGGCCGCGGCGCGAATGAGTTTGTATCTGACACAGCCAAGCACTTTCAGAACAAGCTCAACGATTTCGTCCAGAACGAGAAACAATCAGGCGGCGAAGGTCAGAAGGGGGCCAAGGCTGAGGAAAGGCCCAGAGCTCAAGCCGCCGACCCGGGCTTGTCCGGGCAGATTCGTCTCGAGACAGTCGCCAGTTCCGACCGGGAATTGCGCGACAACTGGGACCTGGCCTGCACCACGCTCACCCAAGAAGAACGGCAAGTAGCATACCTGATGGCCGCCAGTATGAATGAAGAACAGGTTGTCAACTTTCTGAAGATGGCAGTTGACGACATTGTGCGAGTGGTCAAGGATGCGCCAAAACAGACCAAACCGCTTACCTACCTGGAGCTGCGAAGCAAGGTGATGCAAGATGCCGAACTTGCGCAGCTGATTGTAACTCTGATTCCTCTGCTCGGTGAGTACGGGCCGAAGTTCTGGAAGGCTTTCGAGAGTCGTCCCACGACGCTTGACGAGTTTCGCCAGATCATCGCCCTGCCGCCGGAAGAGGTAATCAGGGTGCTCAAACTTGATGCTAAATCTCTGGGTGAGCGAGTTAAGCAGGTCGGTGGAAAAATCGAATCGACTGCACAGCAATCCGGCGTCAACGTATGGCTGGAAGGCCTGTGTCAGCGAGTTGAGACTGCCGCTGGTATCAATCCACCGGTAGCAAACGCAAATACACAAGGAGATAACCAATGATCTGGACGATTGTAACGATTGCATGCGTATTGCTAGTGGTGGGTCTGGTCCTTTTTTCGCCGACCTACCACACAACCTTCGTGCTGGTACTAAGACTCATCCTCGGCAGCCTCATCTGGCTGTCGCAGAGAGTCTTTGGTACTGTACCCGGATGGATGCAGGCTGCCTACGCTTGGACAACGCCTCGTTTGAGATCCGTCGGCAGATATGCTCGTCGCCTGATGATGGCTCTTCTGTGGATCCTCATCGGAGCCATCGTGTCCATCCCTGTCGGCGCGTTAACTGGTCAGCACTGGCTCGTTTCCGCCGCCCTGGTATGTATAGGCCTGGTCCTCTGGCTCCTCTACGGCCTGCTTCAACTCGCCGGAGGGATTGTCAGACCGATCGGAAATCTGATCAAGAGGATCGCGGTGAAGTTGGGAGCAGTTCCTGCTGACCTCGTGATTGACACAGGGCTCACCAAGACGCTGCTTACCTTAGCCTGGTCTTCAGTGTTCCTTGCGATCATTGTCCTGGCCGGAGGCGACGGTCTTCACCTGGACGGAAGAATGATTGCGCTGATTGGGTTCACGAGTATCTTGTTCGCGATGGTAGGGACTTCTATGGGGTGGCTGCAAAAGGCTTCACCGTGGATTGCGACCGTGATCTTCGGCTGGATGATTGTCCACCAGACATTCGGGTGGAACAGTGACCTAGGCTTGCGGGCGCTCAGCGAAGCCCTGCAAGAACGCGGCGCCGTCGCAAGGTACCAAGCGGCGGATCAGATCGAGCCGAACA
>MFEO01000018.1:36420-43682 GCA_001777585.1 Candidatus Doudnabacteria bacterium RIFCSPHIGHO2_01_FULL_50_11
AAAAGCACCGCCAGAATCGTCGGCAGTTCGTTGCCGACGAGATCGGGCGGTATACGTCAACCACAAACCGGCTTCTCGCAGTATCCAAGACCCGATCCCTCACGGGTGAGGAAACGAAAGAATACGAGGATGCCTATACCAAGGTCATTCAATTCCAGCAAGAGCTGAAGTCCCTCGATTCGAAAGCTGAATCCTCAGGACCAAGCTTCATTGCCGGCTTCAAACCTGTCGGAGGAAGTGTCCCTTGGTACTTCTACGGGATTCCACTGATAGCCATCTTCTTGGGCTGTGTGGTCTTCCTCTTCTCAATCCCTGCCGGAGGAGTCGCCCGCGGGCTCCTGCGTGTAGGCGTGATTGCGGTGATTGTCCTGGACTTGATTTTCCTGGGCCCACCAACACTGTATGCCTATGGTCTGGACCTGGAGCGGGGGAGGCAGCAGTCGAACGTGATGTTCGGCTTCCCAAGCTTCGGTTCGGTCTCGCAGGAAACTCTGGAGTCCTCACCTGCGATCCAGCCGGATCCCATGCGGACGGACTTTCACGACAACCTGACCCGAGCGGTGGCCATCTCGTCGCAATACGGGGTGCCGCCACAGCTCGTGGCAGGACTTATCCGTCGCGAGTCGAGTTGGGACCCTCACGCACAGTCACCAAAAGGTGCGAAAGGGCTCATGCAATTGATCGACTCGACTGCGAAGCAGTATGACGTCGCGGATCCATATGATCCGGAGCAGAATATCCGCGGCGGCGTACGATTCCTCGCTGATTTAATCGGGAAGTACCACGGCGACTACACGAAGGTCCTTGCAGCCTACAACTGCGGACCCGACTGTGTCGACTCGATCCTGGCGAACAATCCGCAAGCGAATCTGCTTGCGCTGGTCCCTGCCGAGACCCGTGAGTATGTACCCGATGTTCTTCACCGGGCTGGATCGGTCGCAGGCACGGTCGGAGCGTATCAAGCTCCGGCGCAGTTCGCGACCTTTCCAGTCTTCCAACCCACAGTACAACAAACCCTCGCCTCAGACGGTACCGGAATAATTTCCGTCACGGCGACGACACTCCCCAATGAAAGTCCCGAGTTTGATCTTCCGGCTGGCTCGTACATGATTCGAGCAAGCGGTTCGGTAAACGGCGCCCGCAACAGTTTTGACGGCGCTCATCGGGACGTTGGCCCGGAGGGATGGAATCGCAATCCCGACTTTCTCTCCGGCCGCCCATTGGTCGTCTCAGGTGCCCCTTTTATGAGCGCGGTTGCACTGCTCTCTATCAACGGGCAAACCTCAGCGATACCTGTGGGTAGAGCGGCGGAAATCGAACTTCCCGAACCGGGCAAGATTCGGTTCACCGTCAACGACACCATACAAGAGGCTCCGACCTCGTATCTTGACAACGTGGGTTCGCTCGCGTTTCAGATCAGCCGGATGTAGCCTCACAGTTCAGGCAGACTTTCGGGACCCTTCGGGGTTCCCTAGTCTGCCTGATTTTTTTTGTGTAAAATTTGTCTATGAAGACATTCTTGGTTATTCTTGCTCTAACCGCGGCTTTTTTTCTCTTGCTCTCAGCCTCACCCAATATGCCAGGAGGCGATGACGGGTATCGCCACATCAAATTCGCCAATCTTATCGCCACAAACTGGCAAGATGTTGCCCAAAACAGCTGGCATGTCGCTTACTTGTGGCCCCAGCCTGTCGATATCTGGTTTCTATTCCATCTTCTCGCGGCACCGCTGACGCTAGTGTTCAGTCTGCTTGTTGCGCTCAAGGTGTATGCCGCCATTCTTTTTGGCGGGATTGTGGCGACGTTTCTCTGGCTGCTGGATGCCCTGAAATTGAGATACCGCCTGATATGGCTTGGTTTTTTGCTGTGCGGCAGTGTGACTTTTATTTTCCGCCTCAGCCTCGGCCGAGCGTTGTCTTTATCGATAGTACTGTTGCTGCTGACGATACTTGCGATACTGAAGGATAAGAAACTCTGGGTCTTGCTGCTCTCCGCGGCATTTGCGCTCGCGTATTCAGCTTTTTTCTTCATTCTCCTTGTACCCTTCCTATGGCTGGCCGTCAGTCGGAACAGAAGTGCTCTTGAGCTTTTCTTGGCTTCTCTTGCCGGAGTGGGACTGGGCGTACTCATCAACCCCTTCTTCCCCGCCAATCTGCCGTTCGCACTGACACTCGCCGCCTCGCCGGTCTGGGCGCAACGCGCAGGCATCGCCTTGGGACGAGAAATCTATCCCACAGGTATAACAGGCATCTTTTACATGGCACTCACGTTATGCCTCTGGGTGTTCGCGGTTGTTCTTTTCGTCAGAACCAAGCAGTACCGCACGTCCGGTCGCCCGATACTCTTCTTCTTTTCTTATACTATCGTTCTCTTTACACTCACCATGAGCGCGCAAAGATTTGCCGAATATTTTCTACCCTTTGCCACTCTTTTTACCGCCCTTGTCTTCGAGCCGTATATTTATAAAATCCCCTGGAAGGAAGTCCAACAGAGATTTTTTAAAGAAAAGATGATTTACTTGCCCGGCCTGATTGCTGGCTTGGGTTTCCTTGTGGTTCTTTCGAGTAATGTTTTTATGAATTATGAGCAGGTTATTACGAGTCCGTCGTCCCAGGAATTTGAAGGAGTATCAAAATTCCTCCTCTCCGACGCTCAGCCAGGAGCTCTGATCTTTGACACCCAATGGGATCATTATCCGCGATTATTTTTCTGGAATTCAAGAGACACCTATGTGATCGGAGTTGATCCTAGCTATCTATACTTGATGGATAAGGAAAAATATTGGCTCTGGCGACATATTGCGGACGATGATCCTCTGACTTGCGCCAGTCGATATTGCACAGCAGCGGCAGGGGCTACTAGAGAAATAGCGTCTATTATACGAGATAAATTTCTCTCATCCTATATCATAGTAGAAAAAAAGCGGAACCTGTATCTCACCCGACGGCTTCTGCATGAGCCCGGTGTCCGACGGCTCTATGCCGATGCCGACGTCGTGCTCTTCGAAATTCTCTCTCCCTAGAACTTCCTCGTGATCCTCAAGCGGAAACTTTTAAGCCGGATAACACAAAACCCCTCTTGACCAGGCAACTGTTCTTTCAGGAATAGTTGTCTACAAGTAGGGGTTTTAGTTTCAGATTATGCTGTGCCGGTCTGGACTACACCGAAGATGAGCTGCAAGATAATATATGCCAGCACGATCACTACAATACCGATTATGGCATTCGTGATAGTCCCCTTGGCTTTCTCTAGGGAGTCTTCATTCCCTTGAGATACGATATACCGGAATCCTCCGACCACCAGAAAGATGACGGCGACTATAAACGCAATGGCTAGCAGGAACAGAAGGACTTTCTGCAGAATGCAGATTGTTGTCCCGCCGGTGCCTGCTGTTGCCGTACACCCGAAGAAATTGGTGAAGAATCCGGCGTTGGCCGGGGCATTGAGGTTGAGCTGCGCAAATGCAACCGCAGGCAACGCGAGGAGTGAGACGATTGCGAACGCCTTGACCATTGATGAATTGAATTTCATATCTGATTATAAATTATTAATAAAACTCGACCTTTGATACGTAATTTTAACATTATGGATTGCCGGAGTTTGCGATTTGCAATACGAGATTTAGGATAAAATACGCTAGCGCGATCAGGACGATACCGATAATCGCGCTAGTCATGGTGCCTTTTGCGGCCTCAAGAGCATCTTCATTGCCTTGGCTCGTCGTGTACCGGAAGCCGCCGACCACCAAGAATATCAGCGCGATAATGAAAGAAATCGACAAGAGGAACCGAAGAGCAACCCGCAAGATGCAGAGCACGCCGCCGCCGCCAAAACCGCTGCCTGAGGGGCCGCAACCGAAAATTTGGCTGAATAAACCGCCCCCAGTGCTACCGAGCGGGTTAGTTGTGTAATTCAGTCCTGGACCGCCTGCTTGCGCCGTGGCTATGAGCGGGAGGGCAAGCAAACCCAGAACTGCGGATACTTTCAAGAGGGTCGGATACGATCGCATACTCTTTATCATTTGCCTAAATAATGTTGTTTTTTGTAATTTTGCTTTCGGAAAACCGCTTTTTTTATCTAATGTATATTATAACACGGCTCAAAAATTTAGTAAAATCATTTGCATAAACTTATTCACAAGGGACTACCTGACTACAAAGCACCGCGCGGCTCAGGGATTACCGCTGACAATTGAGGTTAGGATCAGTGACAGAACGATCCAAGAAGCTGCAATAATCACGATGCCGATAACTGCCCAGGTGAGATTCTTCTTGGCGATCGCTATCTGGTCTTCGTTACCCCGCGCCGTCACGAGCTGGTACCCTGCAATCACCACAAAAATCACGGCCACCGTGAACGCGAGGGTCAAAAGCCCGCGCAAAATAAGCTGTAAGGCTTCTCTGAACGTACTGTACCGCGCGAGGCCATTGTTCGCCGCAATCGAGTTGACATCATTGAGCGGCACGGCGAGAACGGGAGACACTAGCATAAGCGCGGCTGATAGCATGCTTGCAAATGCTGCAGACAGGTTCGAGGGTGAAAGACGATTTATTTTTTTCATATTTTATAGTGAGATTTTATGGTGTGCCACTGACAAAGAATTGGTTAAGCGCGGAAATGATCGTGTAGGCCAGAATGATGACGAGCATGCCTACGACCGCCCATTTCACGATCGTCTTACCGGCGGTAATCATCTCCTCATTGCCCGCCGCCGCGATCATCTGATAGCCGCCATACACAAGCATGAGCGTGGCGGTGATGAATGATATGCCCAAAAAGCTAGTTGTCACAGTAACGAGCGCGCCCTTAAAGTCATTACCCGGGACATTGATAGGGGGCCGGAGAATATTCTGGTTCGCGTTTGAGATCTCGTTTGCCCCCGTCCCGCCTAGGAAAGAACTGACTGCTGATACGATCGTGAAAGAGAGAAGGGCAATGATAAAAGCAAGCACAGAATTGAAGATGCCGTCCTTGGCAATCTTGAGTAACTCAGGATTGTCGCGCGCGATAATAAGCTTGTAAGCATTAAAGATCAAAAAGGAAAAAGCAAGTAAGCCAAACAAACCGGCGAACCCTCCAATCACGTTTAAGACTACGTTGATAATACTGATACTGCTTCCACCTGATATGTTACCGAGTGGATTGGGAATATTGAAAGCCAATGCCCTGGAAGGGTACAAACCTAGCAATACGGTAACAATCTCTACAATGTATCTTACTCGCGCTTTCATATCTTTCTTATAGGGTTAGGGTGGAAGTAAACAGCTATTGTTTGACCACAGCTGTGCTGGGTTGGTCCACCAATTACAGTTGGTGAGACCGAAGAGACCTTGGATAAGCAAGTTAATAAAGGCAAAAGACAATAAAATTAGCGCAAAGCCGATGATAGCATTCCGCAAGCCCAGCTTGGCGGCGGCGATCTTCTCCGCGCTACCCAATGCGGTGAGCAACAGCCAGGCACTGGTGAGGATATAATACATGGTAACCACAGCGGATGCGGCCAATAAAAAATTAATTATTCGTACACCTCCCAAGATCAGGTGTCCGAAGGTACAGGCCGCCTGTCCGGTGCCTCCACACGGAACGAGCGAGAATCCGGTCTGTGCAGAAGCGGCGATCGGGATAGCCAGCACGACTATCGCTGTTATCAGAAACGTCCAGGAAATTCTACTTTTCATAATAATTTATTCCCTAAAGACTGACCTTATCGTAAAAGTCCATTGAGTTGCTGCGTCACGGCCCCGATTGCCTCCTGCGGCTGCTTGCCCCGCAGGATGACATCGTCAATCGCTCGGGTGAGGATAGACTCGATTTTCGCTGCATCGGGCTTATAAAAAGTTTTGGCGGTGAGGGCGCCTTCGGCAAATACGCCGATCTGGGGATCGTTAATCTGCGTGTTGATCAAATCCCGTCGGGAAGCGGGCACCTTGTGCGCCACGTAGAAACTTTGCAGCGCTTCCGCCGTTGTGGCGAATTTGAGAAAATCCCAGGCTTCCTGTTGGTGTTGCGATTGTCGGGAAACCGCCTCGCCGAAATAATTGGCGAAGTTCACTTTCGGCTTTGTCACGTCAATCTGGGGTACCGGGGCAATCCCGAAGTTTAGAAGTGGCCCCTTCGAGCGAATAATTGGTTCCAGGTACGAATAGGCCAAGATCATGGCTGTCTGGCCTGAGACGAACGCATCAATCGAATAATTATTTTTTGAGTTCCATGTATACGTCTCTTTCGCCGGGTTGGCAAACTGCGTGTAGAATTCCAGCGCTTGTGCTCCGGGATAGTAGCGGGTGCCGTCCGGGGCAACCACCTCGCGGTCGGCGGTAGCTTGGCTTCGCGTACTGTTAAATATCTGGGTACCATTCTGCAACATGAGTAGGGAGAAGATATCAGTCGAGCGATTGATGTTGCTCGAAGTGCCCATGGCGACACCATTGATCTGGAAGTTACCGAGCCGGTCTTGGCGCGTCAGTTTCTTCACATCATCGATCATCTCCGTCCAGGTCTGTGGCGGCTGAGCGATACCAACACTCCCCAGTAGGTCGCGGTTATAATAAAGTGCCAACACATCCACCGACATTGGCACTGCGTAAAGTTTCCCGTCTGTTGAGTAGAAATCCTCGCGCGCCACGTCCACGAACGTATCTTGGAATTCTCTGTCCTTAAACAGCCCATCAGGGGCAGGCGCGAGCCTAATAAGATACTGCGGCAACCAATCATTGTGAATAGAAAAAATATCTGGACCCGTGCCCGATGCGAGTGCGTTAACCAACTCGTTCTCATAAGTCGCCACGTCCTTCTTCACGTAGTGGAAATTGACATTGGGATGCAGTTTCCGATAGCTTTCGAAGATGGGACTCAAGGCTTCCTGCTCTTCAAACGGCTTCCAAACCGTCAATTCAATAGGTTGCTGGTTCCCGCCGCCGCCAAAGCAGCCGGCCGCAAGCTGGAGCAGGGCTGCTGAGGTAAGAAGGATTGATATTTTTCTCTTTGTCATTTTTATTTCTTGGCTTGGAAAATTACAGCAGTTTTCGTAGCATCGACTTGAGCGGGCCTCGAAGCTCGGGGTCTTGCAAACCCAGCTTCATATTGATCCGCAGCCAGCCGAGCTTGGAGCCAATATCAGCGTATTCTCCTTTAATTAGTTTGGCATAGACGGGGCGTTTCTTCAATAGTCGGTCGATCCCGTCGGCAAGCCATAATTCATGGTTCCGCAGCGGCGTCTTCTCCAGCTCATCAAAGATTTCTGGTGTAAGGATAAACCCTCC
>MFEO01000019.1:0-2961 GCA_001777585.1 Candidatus Doudnabacteria bacterium RIFCSPHIGHO2_01_FULL_50_11
AAAAATTGTGGTGTTCGTGAGCAACGGAAACTTGCTTTCCCTACGAGGTCCTCGTGGGTGAGATTATCTGCGAGGGCATCCACGCGTAGCCCTCTCCGAAAAAACTTTAGTGCCTTCCGAATCTTCCGCGACCGCTGCCGCCACCATGGCCTCCGCGGTCACCGCCTCTGCGGTCGGTGAATCCTCCACGCCGGTCGTCCGGCGGCATCCCCCCGCCGCCGCCCATAAGCGCGCGCATGGAGAGATTGATGCGTCCCATTGAATCGATTTCAGTTACCAAGACTTTCACCACATCACCCAGCTTCACAACATCTTCCACCCGTCCGACGCGGTAGGGCGCCAGTTCAGAGATGTGGACCAAGCCTTCTTTGCCAGGCAGCACTTCGACAAACGCTCCGAAGTCCATAATGCGGGTGACCTTCCCCTCGAATGTTTCGCCCGGCTCTACCTCCCGGACGAGATTGCGGATCCATTCCACTGCCCGCTTCATGCCCTCGGGGTCTTTGCTGGTCACGGCGACGAGGCCGCTGTCTTCGATATCAATCTTCACGCCGGTTTTCTCGATGATTTCGTTGATGATCTTGCCACCCGTGCCAATAACGTCGCGGATTTTCTTAGGATCGATCATGAATGACTCAATCCGAGGCGCGTATTTGGAAAGTTCGGGCCGCGGTGCTTTGATCACCGAATCCATAACATCGATGATATGCATCCGTCCATCATGAGCCTGCTTGAGCGCCGCTTCAAGAATTTCTACCGTCAGTCCCTTGGTCTTGGTATCAAGCTGCAGGGCGGTGACCCCGGCCCTAGGACCCGCAACTTTGAAATCCATATCGCCGAAGAAATCCTCGGCGCCCTGGATATCGGTGAGTACCTTGAAATTTCCTCTCTCGTGATCAATTACCAGACCCATGGCCACGCCACCCACCTGGTGTGAGATCGGGACCCCGGCATCCATGAGGGCCAGCGAAGAGCCGCACGTGGAGGCCATAGATGTCGAACCGTTGGATGAAAGCACTTCCGAGACGAGCCGCATAGTATAGGGGAATTTCTCCTTGTCCGGCAGCACTGGCTCCAGTGCCCGCTCGGCGAGTGCCCCGTGGCCGATCTCGCGCCTGCCCGCCCCCCGATTGGGCTGGACCTCGCCTACCGAGTAGCCCGGCATATTGTAGTGGTGCATATACCGCTTCTTGGTTTCTTCAAAATCTTCCATGCCGTCCAGAATCTGTGCGTCGCCTGAGGAACCCAATGTCACGATGGTCATGGCCTGCGTCTCGCCGCGATTGAAAAGCGCCGAGCCGTGCGTGCGGGGCAGCAGTCCCACATCGCAGGAAACTGCCCGGGTCTCGTTCAGTGACCGTCCATCAAGGCGCCGGCCGCGCTCCAGCAATTCGCGGCGAGTGACTTTCTTCTGTAATGCGTAGAACGCTAAGGCGGCATGCTTTTTGACATCATTGGGGTCTTCCGAACCCGCTGCTTTCAAACCACGCTCTGCAAAAGCCTTCAGCATCTCGTCTTTGAGAGCGCCAACGCCGCCTTCGCGCAGGCTCTTGTCCGGCGAGAACATGATATGTGCTAATTTATCGGCCGCGTATTTTGCAACTTCAGCCGCGACTGATTCGTCGGGCGTGAAAATGGTGGGAGTAACTTTTTCTTTGCCGGACTGCTTCACCAAGTCTTGCTGCAATGCGATGAGTTTTTTAATCTCCTCGTGAGCAAGTTTCATGCCGGCTACGATATTTTCTTCCGGCACTATCTTGCACCCGGCTTCGACCATAAGTATATGGTTTTCAGTACCCGAAACCACAAGATCCAGATCGCCAGTCTTGCGCTCCTCGTATGAGGGATTGATGACGTATTGACCGCCGGCTCTTCCCACGCGCACCCCGGCGAGCGGGCCTTCAAAGGGAATCTCCGAGATCATTAAAGCGGCGGAGGCGGCATTGATCGCCACGATATCGGGATCATTGACTTCGTCTACGGACAAAACGGTAGCCATTACTTGCACATCATTGCGCATACCGTCGGGAAAGAGCGGACGCAATCCGCGGTCAATCAAGCGGCCTGACAAGATGGCCTCGTCGGTCGGGCGGCCTTCTCTCTTGATGAAGCGTGAGCCCTTGATCTTGCCGGCAGCGTAGAGCTTCTCTTCAAAGTCGACTAAGAGCGGAAAAAAATCAAGCCCCTCTCTGGGCTGCTTACCCATTATGCACGTCGCAAGGACGACGGTGTCGCCCAGACGGCCCATCACGGCGCCGCTGGCTTGCATCGCTAAATGGCCGGTCTCAAGCGAAAAAGGCTTGCCGGCAAGCTCCATGCTTACTTTCTTAGTCATGTTGTAGGATCCTTTGTTTCCGATCCTGATTTCCAGGATAACAACGACTATGGACCACGATAAATCGATATTTATAGAGGCTCATCCGCGGTTTGCACGGAAGTAGTCATCGCTGATTCTGTCAATCAGTCTCGGCAATTACTTTAAACTTTCAACTTCAATTTTTCTACAAACTTCAGATAGCGCTTCTCGTCTTCTGCCTTGAGGTAGCGCAGCAGGCGTCGGCGGTTGCCCACCATCTTGAGTAACCCGCGCCGGGAATGGTTATCCTTCTTGTGCTGCTCCAGGTGCTTCTGGACTTCGGCAATCTCGCGGGTGAGTACCGCGATCTGGACTTCCGGAGAACCGGTATCGTCCTTGTGGATCTGGTACTTCTTTATAATAGCGTCCTTTTCTTTGGGCGTGAGCATCTTATAATTCCTTTCTCGAGCAGAGCAGATGCCTCTCTCTGCCGATTACTGATTGAGCTTAGTATAGAGGGTTTGGTAAGCTTTGGCAACCGTTCCGTTTGGGTAAATTTCTCAAAAGCTTGCGATAATTTCGTTGAGGATTTACTATCCCAGCAAAGGAGGATACCTTGAAATCCTTACTCTTAGCAGCCACGTTTGCTGCAGCTGCGGTGTTGT
>MFEO01000019.1:3049-14696 GCA_001777585.1 Candidatus Doudnabacteria bacterium RIFCSPHIGHO2_01_FULL_50_11
AGTCACAACGACGGTCGTCCCCCTCCGGGAGGGGGCCGCAACGCCGAGGCAACTAGCGCTAGTGTTCACGTTGTTTGCATTTACTGCAGCTGGCCTAGCCGGATTCTTTGGAAGAGCCGCTTTTGACGCAGTGGCATATCGCTCGGTGGAATTGATCGCCGATGAAACTCATGAACCATGAATCCCCCTGTCATGGTTCTTTTTTTAATGCTCAAAAAAAGACCCCGGAAAGGGTCGACTATATTAACGACCTGCGAACTTTGAGAGAGTTTAGTTTGTCGAAAATTTCAAAGTTGCGAGAATCGTAACTCTAATATAACCAAGAAATTGTCTTGTTTAATCGTTCTATTCGTTGAGCAGCTTTTCCGCTTCTCAATTTATTATTGTTTTCGTGCCGGGTTAACAAAAAATTCCAAAACAAAAGCTCCAATCAACAGTACAACACCAAGCACTAAAAGATTAGCAGTTAAGCTGGGGACAAAATATAATACTAGAAGAGCAATACCAGCTCCTGCAACATAATGTATGAGTGCGTGTGGCTTCATGCATTCTTTGAACATTGCATTTATATTCATTAAAATCATCTCCTTTAAGAAAAGTTTGGCAAAACTAAATAGAAAAGTCAAATCGCGTCTAAGTCTCGATTTCTGCTGATTTTACTATACTTGGGCTCGTGATACAATAACGTCGTACAATATTAGTACTAAAATCTGGATGACCCAGCTTGAAAAACTCAAAAATCAATTCCTCGAGTACCTTGAAATCGAGAAGAATCGCTCGCAGCTGACGATCCAAAACTACGACCATTACCTTTCTCGCTTTGTCGAATTCGCCTCACAGCAAGGCGAAAGATCAGCCGCCGGGATCAGCCAGGAGCTCGTCCGCAAGTTCCGCCTGCACCTCAATCGAATGAGGGACTCATCCGGCAGGTCCTTGAAACTCATGACGCAGAATTATCACATCATAGCACTCAGAGCGTTCCTGAAATATCTAGCCAAGCAGGATATCGCCACACTCGCGGCAGAAAAATTGGAATTGCCGAAAGCCCCCTCGCGCCAAGTGGAATTCTTAGAGATCGCCGAAGTGAGACGGCTCATGGATGCGGTTAAGCAAGAAAACAATGAGGTCACGAGGCTCCGTGATCTGGCCATCATGCAGCTTTTGTTCTCCACGGGGTTGCGTGTATCGGAACTGGCAGGACTCAAGAGGAATAAGATCAACCTTGGTCACGATGAGCTGTCGGTCCGCGGCAAGGGTGACAAAATACGAATAGTGTTCATTTCCGATGGCGCGCGGGCGGCGCTCAAAGAATATCTTGCGCTCCGTCGTGACACTTCCCCTGCTCTCTTCATTGCGCATCGGCAAAAGAGCGCGGAAAAGCAAATAGAGGAGCTGGGAGAAGACGGGGCACAGGGACTCACGCCCCGCTCCATACAGAGGATTATCAAAAAATACGCACAATTAGCCGGGATCACCAAGGACATCACCCCGCATACCCTACGACACAGCTTCGCGACCGACCTGTTGCTCAACGGAGCCGACTTGCGGGCCGTGCAGGAGATGCTCGGCCACGCGTCTGTCACGACGACCCAGATCTATACTCATATCACCAATCGCAAGCTGCGGGATATTCACAAGAAATTCCACAGCAAGAAATAGTAGTTGTGTTTGTGAGCAAAGAAGTCTCTGCTTCGTGGCACAACTCCGAATGTGAGGGAGGTTGCCGGAGGGAGAGGTCACGCATCTCTCCCTCCGAAGTATTTTATTTTTTCTTTATCGTGACGATTATTTCCTCTCCTTTTGTGTCTATTGTCGCTGTCGCGCCTTCTGCGATCTGACCCGATACGATCATCAACGCAAGCCTGTCTAGGATTGATTTCTGAATCAGGCGCTTGAGCGGCCGTGCGCCGAATTGCGGATCGAAGCCTTGCTTGGCGAGAAGAAGCCGTGCGGCTTCCTTGAATACAAGCTTCACTTTGCGGTTTTCCAATCTCGTTTTGACCAAGGCAAGTTGTATGTCGACGATCTCCAAGATGTCATCTCGAGAGAGCGGGTGGAAGAAAATTATCTCATCGAGCCTATTGAGGAATTCCGGTCGGAAGGCAGACTTGAGCCCTTCCATCACCCGGTCTTTCATCTCAGTCTCGTCAATTTCTCCACTTCCCCGCTGTTCGGCAAAGCCTATCGAAAATTGTTTCAGCAAGTCTGACCCAATGTTGCTGGTCATGACGATTATAGTGTTCTTGAAGTTGACCCGGCGCCCCTTGGCGTCGGTTAAGTGGCCTTCGTCCAAGATCTGGAGCAGCGAATTGAAGATCTCCGGGTGGGCCTTCTCGATCTCATCAAATAATATGACTGAGTAGGGCCGATGGCGCACTTGTTCAGTCAACTGTCCGCCTTCCTCATAACCTACGTACCCCGGCGGCGAGCCGATGAACTTCGACACTGAGTGGCGTTCGGAGTATTCGGACATGTCTACGCGGATGAGCGCCTTCTCGTCGTTGAACAGGAATTCTGCCAGGGCTTTGGCCGTCTCGGTCTTGCCCACGCCCGTCGGTCCCATGAAAATAAAAGTCCCGATAGGCCGGTTGCTCTCGGAGATTCCGGATCGCGAACGGCGCACGGCATTGGCCACTGCGGCGAGCGCCTCTTTCTGGCCGATGACTCGCCGGGCGAGCTCCATTTCCATATGTTCGAGTTTTTGGGATTCACTTTCCAGCATTTTCTTCACCGGAATGCCGGTTGCACGGGAAATCACATGGGCGATATCTTCCCCGGTAATCTCTTCTTTGAGTATCGCATGTTTTTTCTGCAAATCCTGCAGCTGTTTCTCAGAAGCCCGGGTCTGTTTTTCCAGATTGGGAATCTCGCCGTACCGGATCTCCGCAACCCGGTTGAGATTGCCTTCCCGTTCTGAGCGGTCCGCCTCGATCTTGAGGCGTTCAATATCCGCCTTGCACTTTCGCATTTTGGTAATCACATCCTTCTCTGCGCGCCAATGCAGCTCCAGCTCGCGCGCTGTCTCGGCAATCTCAGCGTGCTCTTTCTGTAATTTCTTGATCTCGTCTTTTGCATCGCGACCGGTCTCCTTCGACAAAGCTTGCTTCTCGATCGCAAGCTGGGTGAGCTTGCGTTTCAACTTGTCGAGTTCCTCCGGCATGCTGTCGATCTCCATGCGCAGACTGGCTGAAGCCTCATCGATAAGATCTATTGCTTTGTCGGGCAGAAAACGGTCGGGGACGTAGCGAGCGGAGAATTCTACAGCTGAAGTGATCGCCGAATCGGTAATCTTGATCCCGTGATGGACTTCGTATTTCTCCTTGATTCCGCGCAAGATAGCAACAGTATCTTCGATTGAAGGCTCAGACACCAGGACCGGCTGGAACCGGCGTTCTAGCGCAGCATCGCGTTCCACATGCCGCTGGTATTCTTTCAAGGTCGTGGCGCCGATCGCGTGAAGCATGCCTCGCGCCAGCATCGGCTTGAGCATGTTGGCCGCATCAAGCCCGCCTTCGGCTGCGCCCGCGCCGATGACGGTATGCAGTTCGTCAATGAACAGGATGATGTTGCCGGAAGACTGCTCGATTTCGCGAAGAACCGACTTGAGTCTCTGTTCGAATTCGCCCCGGAATTTCGCCCCGGCCAGGAGCGAGCCCATGTCGAGAGAGTAAATCAGTTTGTTCTTGAGTGATTCGGGGACATCGCCTGCGATAATGCGCTGTGCCAGGCCTTCAACGATGGCGGTCTTCCCCACCCCAGGGTCGCCGATCAGTACTGGATTATTCTTGGTTCTCCGAGACAAGACCTGCATCACCCGCCGGATTTCCTCGTCGCGTCCGATGACCGGGTCGAGTTTGCCTGCGCGAGCCATATCGGTCAGGTTGATCGTATATTTTTCCAGCGCCTGATAGCTGCTCTCCGGCTCCGGCGAGGTGACGCTCGCGCCACCGCGGACCTCTTTGAGCGCTCGAAGCACCGCTTCTCGGGATATGCCAAGCGAGTCTAAGAGTGTTCGCGCTTGTCCGCCCTTCTCCAAGATCGCCAGAAGCAAATGTTCGGTGGAAATATAATCGTCTTTCAGCTTGCTCGCTTCTTTCACCGCATAGTTTAAGACTTCGTTGAGGTTCTGGGTGATATAAACCTGGCTCATGCCCGAAAACACGATGGCGATCTGGGGCAGGAACGAGAGTTGGCGTTCAATGGTGCGCTCGATCAAGGCCGGGTCGCTGTTAAGCTTCTTAAGAAGCGTCGGAACTATCCCTCCGTCCTGGGTGACCAGGGCCAAAAGCAAATGTAGGGTATCGACCTGCTGTTGATTCTTCTCCGACGCCAAAGACTGCGACGCCGCGATGGCTTCCTGGGCTTTCTGTGTGAATTTATCTAAAGGGAGCATGGAAAGTTTTTTTAAGCTATAAAGTATTGTACCCGCAGGATAGCATTTAGCACTCTGGGCAGTCAAGTGCTAATTTGTCCCAAAAAAAGCCTGACGCAAGAGACCTCTTTGTTGAGAAGCGGGGGCTTGATAAAAAATGAGTTTTGCCCTATAATCAAGGCCGCAAGGAGGGAACATGAATTCTCGATGGTTTCTGTTAGCAGCCGCAGTCTTTGTGGCCACCTGTGCCTTGTATTTGAAGCGGCGGACTTCCAGGCGCGTGAGCTTACAACATCACAATATTGAATCATTAGCAGAAATCGAACACAGACTCCCAAGCTTCGTTCCCGAGGGGTTCGAGGAGAGCGCCAGCGGTGCTTTGAATATCGTCAGTGATCCTCACAATCTTCAAAGAGTACGAGACTTCTTTCATGCCGCTGAAGTTGGCGACAGGTTCTCGGTGACTCCGGACGGGTCTATCAAGTATCAAGGGACAATCTGCGGTTGCGTATGCAGCCTTTTCGGCCCTGAACTGGGCATCCATATTGACGATATCGCGGTTCGCGCGCATCTGGAGGAGGCGGTGCAGCTGGCCTGGCCCGCAACTTGGGGTGATCAACTGATGGCCCGGGAGATTGAGATTCTCTACATGGGCTGCCGGCGGACTTCGATACTATGACCTTGCATCTTGCGCTCACGTCCTATTCCCGCGGACATGTAGTATTAGAGTCCGTACAATGTGCTGTTCTCTTGCGAAAAAAAGGGGGTCCTCATGTGGGAATATTTGTGGAAATGTCTGCCCTACGTGGCCATCGCTGTGGCGCTCGCCTTCGGTCTCTTTGGCTACCATTTATACAGGGCCTACAGGATCGTCTCAAAGGCCACTGATGAAGGAACACATCTGCCGATCGGTTTCGGCCACTGAGCTTATGCTCAGTTTTTTTATTTCAAGTGCTTTTTTGTGATAGGATATAGCTGAAATTATGGCAAACATATCTCAACCATTAACGATCCGGGTTTTATGGGTCTTGTTGCGCTATCAGTATTATTTATTCTAAGTGTTATTTTTCGTAAGAGGCTTTCTGGACTTATTCAGAAAGTAAGGCTTCCGAGGCCAATCCTGTATTTCCTTACCGCTATCCCTTTCATCATTGTGGAAGAACAGGTTAACTGCCAGCCAGCTTGGTGTTACAAGATACTGATTCCACCTACACTTCTTCCGGTTTTGATGTTTTTGTTATTTTTATTGATTGGCGTAAAAGCATCTCATGCCAAAACGGTCATAACGCCAATGGTTATTTTCAGCATCATTGGCATAGCTTTTGAGTTTACGCTTGGCTCAGCACACACGGCGTTTCAAGCATTGGCAGGTACGTCTCCGGCCTTCTTTGTCTTCATGTTGATTTGGGTAGGGTTCAGCTATACGTTCGTTTCCTTTGTTCCTCTGACGGTGCTGCAAGAGTAATTAAAGTTGATTTGTTAACTGAATGATAATCCTAACTTCGTCCGTGATGCGGAGTCAAAAAAATCTTCAATTTCCGTTGCTGTTTTTTATCTACCCAAGTGGGAGATTGGTCCGGGAGTGGTATAATAAAAGCATGAAAAGATACGTCCAGTTCTTAGGGCTCTCTTACCCCAGTGCTCTCCTTTTTGAGTTTATGGCTAATACAATAGGAGATGGCATTTTATTTTCTCAAAACAATTGGGTGATATTTTTTATCGTTTGGTATGGATCATTATATACTATGATATATTTTGTCCAAAAAAGAGTTGGGCTCATGAAAGCTGTCTTACTCTTTGCTATATTAGGAACGTTTGCTGAAATAATTATTTTCAAAAGATCAAATTTGATCGTTGATCCGATTATCTATTTTCTAATGGCACTTTTACCCTGTTGGGTATTCGATAAATTTATCAAAATATGAGGTTATAGAATAGGTTCGAATGCTGTCCGCGATGCAGCGCATGTCATTCGTATCGCAATGCCTCAATCGGATCGAGCCTGGAAGCCGAACGCGCCGGCAAAACGCCGAAAGCAATACCGATTGTCGCCGAAACTCCGACCCCCAAGAAAATGGCGTATAGCGGCACGCTGAAGACCCATTGCAGACCGGAGCGGGTCGCGATTGCCGCCACCGCCCAGCCGAGCAGGGAGCCTAAGAGTATGCCAATCACGCCTCCTAGGATAGTGACCAGGATTGATTCGATGAGGAACTCGAGCAATATATCGGAATTCGTGGCGCCAAGCGCTTTTTTCAAGCCGATCTCAGCCGTGCGTTCGGTGACTACGACATACATGATGTTCATAATCCCGACGCCGCCCACGATGAGCGAGATAGCGGCTATGGCGATGAGCAAAATAGTGAGCCCGTTGAAAATAGTATTGAAAGTGTCCAAGGTTTGGGCTTGAGTCTGAACGAGGAAATCATCTTTGTAAGAATCAGTGATGTTGTGATTGCTCCGCAGCAAGAGTCTGATGTCCTCCGCTGTGGCGTCGGCCAGTGTCGTGTCTTGTACCTGGATCACGCCGAATAGCAGATAATCGATGCCGAGTATTTTCTTCTGGGCGGTCTCAAGTGGTATGTATAGCATGTCGTCATTGCCGCCTCCGAGCGCCCCCTGAGGACTGTAAACCCCGATCACTTCAAAGTTCAGGTCCCCTATTCTCACGAGGCGGCCCAAGGGATCATTTTGTCCAAAAAGGTCATCAGCTAGATGGCTTCCCAGTATTGTTACCTGCGAGGCGGCTGAGTCTTCGCTTTCGGTGAAGAATCGGCCTTCCCTCAATGTACTGCGATCTATCTCGAATCTAGTTGCCGACGCGCCGTAGAACAGCACGCTCTTGGCAACATTCTGGAAACTCACTACCTTCTGCCCCACGACCATGCCATAATCATTGACCACATTGCTAAGACGCTTGATGTCTTCCAAGTCTCGGTTTTTCAGGGTAGTGATGGCAACAGCGGAACCGACTCGGCTGGTGTCAGCCGAAGCGGCCGAAGCGCTCGCGCGATTCTTAGTTGTTGGCGGCACCCTGGTCTCCACAAAAAGCGTATTGGAGCCAAGCTGTTCCACTTGGGCATTGATAAGCGTACGGAAGCCCGCGCCGGCGGACAGCACCAAAATCACAGTGGCAATGCCGATGATGATGCCCAGGGTGGTGAGGCTGGTCCGGGCCGGATTGGAGAACAGGGCCTTGATTGCTTGTCGAAACGCTGAAAGCATGACTTAAAAATTATTCGTAGCGAAGAGCATCTATCGGATTCAAGCGAGCCGCCTTGAATGCCGGGTAGAGGCCGAAGATAACTCCAGTTAAGATAGAAACGCCGACAGCCAAGAGTACTGAAGAAATCGATATGACGAAAGCCCAGTCATAGCCTATATAATTCATCAAAAGGGATACCAGATACGATACCGCCACGCCGAAAACTATGCCGATGAGTCCGCCAAGTGAGGTGAGCGTGCCGGCTTCCAGTAAAAATTGATTGCGCACGGCAGCATTGGAAGCGCCGACTGCCTTGCGCAAGCCGATTTCCCTGGTGCGTTCGGCCACGGTGACCAGCATGATATTGAGTATGCCGATGCCGCCTACCACCAGGGCAATAGCGGCCATCGCTGTAAGAAAGAGTTTGAGCGCGTCAGTCACGGTGGAGAGAATATTCACCGCGTCGGCCTGATTGCGTATAGTGAAATCTGCGTCAACCTCTCGCTTGATGTGGTGCTGCTGCATCAATACCGCGGTGGCGTCGCTGATCGTCTGGTTGATGTTGTCGGCACTGTCGACTTTCAGATTTACAAATTGCAAGTAGTGTATGCCGAGAAGCTGCTTCTGACCGATCTCCAGGGGCAGAAAGATCTGGTCGTCTTGATTCTGGAAAAATGCGCTCCCGCGCGGACTGACGACGCCTATTACCCGCATGGGAATCCCGCCGGCCTCAAGCTGGGACGCGCCTTTCACCTTGATCACCTGTCCGATCGGATCAGCGCCGGATGAGGCAAAAAGTTCGTCCGCTACGGTCGAGCCAAGCACGACGACATTAGCGTTGCCGCCGTCTTCCTGCTGGCTGAAAAATCTTCCCGCCCTCATCTCGACGGTGACGACCTCGGGGTATGAAGCTTCGGTGGCCACGAAATTGGTATCTATCTGGCTATTCTGCCATATCACCGTTCCGCTGCCGCTCGCGCCGGCCATGACCGCCACGGCGTGCGGCACCCGTGCCCTGTCGCGCAAGGCATTGGCGTCTTCTATGGTCAGCGAGGTCACGACGATGCCAAAAAGCTGGGCCGGCGGTCCGTTCTCGTTGCTTTTGCCCGGCTGAACGCTCAGAAGATTCGTGCCGAGCTTCGTCACTTGCCCCAAGACCAGGCTCTGGGCTCCGGCGCCTAGGGCGATGATGATGATCACCCCGGCCACTCCAATCACGATACCCAGGATAGTGAGGGCGGACCGGCCTTTCCTGGCAAGCAGCGTGCGAATCACCAGCCTGATTGTGCTAAAAAAATTCATTCTATCTAGTGTGTGAGAGGGACAGCCCCCTGGAAGTAATAAATAATAGAGATGTTCGTGAGCAAAGAAAGCTTTGCTTCTTTGCGAACTCCTACTGCGGGTGAGGTGTCGGAGAGGGCGCATTCGCATAGCCCTCTCCGAAGAAAACTTTCTACTTGACCAGTTCTTTATCCGAAGTGGCGATTGTGCGGCGAGAGATTAGCTCATCGGCGATAATCGCCCCGTCTTTGAGTCGGACAATACGCTTGGCATGATTGGCCGTATCCATCTCGTGCGTCACGAGGATTATCGTCCGGCCCTGGTTGTTGAGTGACTGGAGAATGGACATGATGACATTGCCGGACTTGCTGTCAAGGTTGCCAGTCGGCTCGTCGGCGAAGATGACGGCGGGATCGCATACCAGCGCTCGAGCGATGGCCACGCGCTGTTTCTCTCCGCCGGAGATCTGGTTGGTATAGTAGTCCAGACGATGGGACAGCCCGACCGCCTCAAGCGCACCTCTTGCAATCTGGTCATGATTCTTCTTCTTGCCGTATTGCAGCGGTAATTTCACGTTGTCTAGCACGGTCGTGCGGGGCAGCAGATTGAACGACTGGAATACGAACCCGACCTCTTCGTTGCGCAATGAGGCCAGATATTCATCAGGGAATTCTCTCGTGTCCTTGCCTTTGAATTCGTACTGGCCATCCGTCGGCCGATCGAGAAAACTCAGGATATGCATGAGCGTGGATTTGCCTGAGCCGGAGGGCCCCATGATCGCGACAAATTCGCCCTGATCCACGTTGAATGTCACGCCGCGCAGCACGTGGGTGACTACGTCCTCGTTGACATAATTTTTCTTTAGGTCTTTGACGGAAATCAATGACATGCGAACAAAAGTTGAAAGCTATAAAGTAGAAGGTTATAAAGTTTCGGACAGCTCAGTCTTTATCCAGCCTTATAACTTTACGAACTTTATAACTATTTTACTTATTAATGTAGGAGACGATTTCCTCCCCCTCGGACAAGCCTGACAAGACCTGCACATAGCCTCCGTCCGCGAACAAGCCGAGGGTCACTTCGCCCTCCCGGTAGGCCTTGGTCTTCGGATCAGTGATGATACGGACCGTTTTCTTTCCGTCGCTTGATAAGACCGCCCGTTGAGAGATAGACAATGCGCCCTGCGCGTTCGCCGTCAGTATCGTCATGTTCGCGGTCATGCCCGGCTTTACCTCTTCGGATTGGTCAATCTGGGTCGTGACTTTATAGTTCACCACCCCCGACACGACGGTAGATGCGGGGTCCACGAACTGGACGGAGCCTACGAACGCCCTATCGGGGCCGAAAGCGTCAAATGTAATGTCTACAGTCTGCCCGGGCTTGATGGCGGCGATATTGGCTTCGCTGATGTTGGCCTCAACGTGAAGATTGCCGACGTCTTGCAGTATGAAAACTTCTTTGAGACCCGTTGCCAATTCTCCGACCTTCAGATCCACGCTCGTGATAGTGCCGTCGGCGGGAGAACGGATGATCGTGTTCTCAAGATTGGCCTGGGCTGCCTGCAGCTGGCCTTGCGCGGACAGAAGCTGCGCTTGGGCTGCGCTTAGGTCCTCAGGACGGGCTGCCGCTTGTTTGAGCGCTAGCGACGCCTTGGCTTGATCGAGCGCAACTTGCGCCGAATTGATCGTGTTCTGGGCAGTGACGAGAGACTGTGACTGCGTCTGTAAGGCGGCTTGGTATGCGTTCTGGTAAGTCACGTAACTGGAAGACTGGGTGTTCGGAATCGAGATTTTCCAGACATTCACCTCAGACAAGGTTCCGCTCTCGCCGAAGGTGATATAGAGCCCCTGCTTGCCCAGCGGCAGCGGGATGCCGCGTACCACAAACTGGGAATCAGTCTCGAGTCCGCCCACATGGTAATAATGCCCCCCGCCGCCAGTGGGGCTTAGGGTAATGTCATATTCACCCGTGCGAGTATCTGCGTACGTCCCGCTGATGGTAAGAGTGACTGTAGAATCGTAGATATGCACCGGTTGGGCGGTCAATCCGGCATTGAGCATGGCGGCATAGGCATTGCTGACTGCCACCCGCTGCTGGTCAGTGGTGGCTTTATAGGTTGCGTTGGCATTATCCAGAGTGGCTTGGGCGGCTGAGACGGCAGCGCGGGCAACATCAATTTCTTGCGATGAGGCACCCGCGAGAGTCTTGTCGTAGTTGGCTTGGGCGCTGGCTTGCGCCCCTCGCGCCTGGGTCAGCGAGGCAAGCTGGTCGCGCTGGTCGAGAGTGGCCAGGATCTCGCCTAAACGCACTTTCTTGCCCGTGATGACCGCAACACGGGTGACAATGCCGCTGGTCTTGAAGCTTAAGGAAAGGTCAATGGCGGACGTCACTTGGCCCGTGGCCAGCACCGATTGCACCAGATCGCGCTTCTCCGCTTTCTCAGTCAAAATGCTGTCGGCGGGAGACTTGCCGCTGCGGCTTATGAGAATGACGATTGCGATCACCACGATCGCGACGACACCCCAGATGATTCTTTTCTTTGTGAAAAACCTCTTCATATTGTAAAAAATGTGAAAGTTATTTTTTAGGAATGGACTTGAGAACCCGGCGGGCAAAAAATTTGATATCGTCTCTGATCTCACCCTCCGAGATATTCGAAACCTTATCCATCAGCATATTGACCAAGCCCTCAAGCGCTTCTGCCTTCATAAGACCCAGCGCCTGGCCCATCTTGCCCATGACTATCAGCGAGTCACCGGGCCTGATATGCATGTCTTTCCGCGCGTTAA
>MFEO01000019.1:14725-15179 GCA_001777585.1 Candidatus Doudnabacteria bacterium RIFCSPHIGHO2_01_FULL_50_11
GAGCCATACATTTTATTTTTAGCCAAGATTTTCTCTACAAAACGCTTGTGCATGAGATTTTTTGAGTTAAGTATGAAATGTATTACTTATTATACACCGAATAATGGGGCTGTCAAGATGATCTAAAAGGTTTTTTTTGAATTAAACCCATCGCACCGGAAGCGATGCCCCTCAAGCATATTTTCCTGGTCGCCAGTTTAAGCCGTAAACTCGAGGTAGCCTTGACGAACAGGGGGTATAATACGAAGCTGGAGACGAAAGGAGAGCACCAGATGAGTAATCGCAACCTTTCGCCTGCACATGCTAGTACCAGTCCGAAAACATTGGGTGGTGTAACTGCCCGGGCCAAAATCGGCTTAAGTCGGACCTGGTACCACGCATATAGAGCAGGCATAGGAGCAGAGCGGGCTTTGAGACGGAGTATCGCGTGATCACGGAGCAAGAAATCCGGAGC
>MFEO01000019.1:15254-16919 GCA_001777585.1 Candidatus Doudnabacteria bacterium RIFCSPHIGHO2_01_FULL_50_11
CTTAACTTTATACTTCAATTTAGATACCATACCACGAGTCCAGTCAGAAGGAGGAGTGATGTCCGAGGTTGCAGCGATCGCTACGAAGGATTACCGGCGAATATATGTTTTTTTCGTCACTGCGCCGAAATGGGTGACCCTTGGAGTCGCGCATTATCATGGACCCCATGCGTCGATAACTCTCTTATATCCCGAGCGAGACCAAGAAACCATGCTAATAATCGCGGAGGAAATGCGAAGGCAAGATCAACAGCCTAAGCTTTTCTTGCGCGAAACGGCGAAAGGCGTTGATGTCCTGGTGCTATTCCGTTTCCTAAATGTTCCTGTACCGTTTCTCGCCGAGAGGTTCCCTATTATTGAGAAATCCGTCTTCTGGCCTTTCGTGCTTAGAGCGGAAGAGCGATATTTGATAGCAACCGGGGAAGCGACCATCCCCCTCGACGCTCTGCCGCCTTTCGTCGGTTCGTTCAAGGAGAATGGCCTCTGCAAGGTCTTCCTGGTTACAGAAGCGGATAACGAAAGACAAGTCCTGTGGCATACGGTACTTACCGAGTACCAGACTGATTGGGGCCAGATACCTGCGCTCGTGGGCCAGCCTTGAAAGCAGGCCTTTTTTTATTACAAAAGCCCCCCGATAAGTCGGGGGCTTTGACATTCATTATCCAACTTTAATTACTTTTTCTCCAGAGCTTCGGCCGCGCGGATTATATTTCTCACTACTTCTTCATCCTTTGCCTCGAAGTCCCCAATCCAAGTCCACTTCTTCGGAGGATTCGTATGCCGAGCCAACACTTTGACCAAATCTCTAAAATAATCTAGCATGCCGGCGCGATCTCCCGCCACATAGGCCTCACTGTCAGGGGAATCCAATTTACTTGGATCGAACTCGACGGCCGCGAAATATGCTTTTGCGTCTTCTATCGTGTCTCCTGTTGGCTCGATCGACTCCAAGGCTTGGATCTTCTTACGCCACGGTGCTTCAAGCTCTCGCTCTTGAGCCCGTAGACGCTCGTCACCTTTTTCAATATTTGCCTTGCTCTGGGCAATCTGGCGCTTGCCCGCATTGATCAATTCATCTGACTGCTCGCGAGTCAAATCTTGATATTTTTCGAGTTCGGATGGGTGTGGTGACTCACCCTCATGCCCCGTTCCGTTGCGTGAACTATTAAGGTGTTCCGATTCTGGTGAACCGCCTTCCGGTGAATTGTGGTTGTTCATAGATTTGAGTCGTTTCGATTATTGTACAGTCACCGAGCCAAAATGAGAAGCGCTGAGGTGATCATGGTATTTCCAGTTGCCTGCGATATCAAACTGGAACGTGAACGACTCCCCGGTCTTGAGGCCGTGACACGCATCGAAGGTACTGCCGATACAGCCGCCCGTGGTGGGATAAGAGGTGTGAGTCGGGTGAACGCCGGATGCCGGCCAGACTTCATCTTCGGACTGATTGACCCATTTCACCGAGTCGCCACGATTGATAGTGATGTCCTTGGGCTCAAAGCCTGAAGCGGTAATATTGACCTGAACAGTCTTCACGGCAGTGACTGGCGAGGGGGTAGGGGTAGGATTTGGTTCAGGGGTGGTCGCGGACGGAGTCGGACTTGGAGTAGGCTCAGGGTTGGGAGTAACAGTAGTAGTATTGTTAGCTGGGGCGGTAGTGTTGTT
>MFEO01000020.1 GCA_001777585.1 Candidatus Doudnabacteria bacterium RIFCSPHIGHO2_01_FULL_50_11
CGACATGTGCGATAATTTTGTGATTATGATATTTGATGTCATCCGCGTTCTCGATCTTGCCTGACCGGAGCACGTCCAGAATTTCTCGGATGCCGTCTTCAACTGTATAGTCAGGCACGAAGCCCAACACTTTAGCAATCTTGTCGCATTGCACCCGATAGCTTCTTTTATCATCCATCTCAGGGATAATACTCACTTTCCCCGTGGGATAAAGCTTCTCAAATATTGGCACCAGCGATTTCAGCTGATAATTGTGTTCATTCTTGCCGACATTGAATATTTCACCGCCCACCAGGCCGATATCAGCGTTCAGGGCAAGCTCGAGCGCTTTTGCCGCGTCGGAAACATGAAGCAGCGGGCGCCACTGTTCGCCGCCGAAGATTGCGATCTCTCCTTCGCGAAATAATTTCTGCGTCAGATAATTCACTACTAGGTCGAACCGCATGCGTGGCGAAAGCCCATAGACAGTACCGAACCTTAAGGTCGTGGGACGAAAACGCGCGTCGATCAACGCCCGAATGCCGCGTTCCCCATAAAGCCTAGTCTGCGCGTACAAGGACAGTGGGTTGAGCTCGGAAGTCTCGCTCACCGTCTCCTGATTAGCACCGTAGACTGAACAAGTAGAGGCAAAAACAAAACGATTGATACCGAGCTTTTTTGCAAGCTCAGCTAAGAGTATCGTCGCATTGAAATTCACTGATACCGCAAGGTCGGCGTCGGCGGCGCACGCGGGATCGCCGACTATCGCCGCCAGGTGAATAATCGCTTCGTGCCCGGGAAGAGATCTCTCCAAGTCTTGGTGGGAACGGATGTCGCCTTGGATAAAACGAAACCTTGGATCAACTTGCAGTCCACGCAGAGACTCTGGACCGAAGTACAGATGATCGAATACCGTGACCTCGTGTCCTCCCCGCAAAAGCCTGCGAACAAGATGTGATCCGATATATCCGGCCCCTCCCGTGACAAAAATTTTCATACGCTTTCCTTTCCGTGTTTCGTCCGACACACAATGAACATTGATTGTCGGAATCCAATACTTTTGCGGACTGTTTTCATAGTATCCCGATTTCCCGGATAAAAATCAAGCTTCACAACCTCAAATCCATGCCGGCCCAGAAGTCGAGTAATGGTATGTCTATCGTGCCAGCCTGTCTGGAACGGGCTCGGACGCAGAAACACCGTGGGCCACTTGGCATTTGGCAAGGTCAATATGAGCAAGCCGTCTGGCTGTAGGTGACGTGCTGCATTATCAAGCAGTAATCCCTGATTGTCTGTTTGGATCAGCACGTCGCCCGCCACGATCACGTCGAATGTCCGACCAAATTGGTAACTCTCCATGTTACCAGCGACTACGCCAGGCTGATCTGATGGACGCAGGTCAATGCCGGCAAGACTCTTCGCGTGACGTCTGAGGAATTGCCAGAAGCTGTGGGAGGAGTCCTCCCCGACAGACCCTACGTCAAGCACGTCTTTGCCGCTGATAAAGTCTCGGATAAGCTGCTCGCGCGTCATTGCTGTCCCTCTCCGATGCTTCTCGCCTTCGCGCGATACAGGATTTCTTCGTTAAGACGGCGGTTTACCCCCGTCGCGTGCGCCAGAAATCCCATGACAATTATCTGAAATCCCACAATCGCACACACTGCAGCGAGAAGCAGCGATTGGATCTTGCCGCTGCCCGCGCCGTGGACGTAGTAATAGAGGAATCTTGTGCCGATCGCAACCGCAGTCAAAAAGAAGATCAGCCCCGTCGTAATAAATATCTTTAAAGGCCGATAAAGAATGAGGGTCCGCAGAATCACGAGCCCGCTTTGTCCGATATGCCGGAAAATATTGTTGATCAGGCGTGACTCGCCCGACGGGCGTTTGGTCGGGCGGAACGTGCAGGGTACCTCTGTCATTCGAAGCCCTTTGCTTGCAGCATCGATAATGCTCTCGTGAGTATAGGTATGCTGCGCGAATATATTGAGCCGCAGGGCCGCTTCCCGCGAATAAGCCCTAAACCCCGAGGAAGCATCGGTGATAGCAATGCCGGACAACTTCCGAACCACCCAGCTCCCGAACAGGTTGCCATAGCGCTTGGAACGAGGCATGAAATCAAGCTCCCGCACTTGCCTATTGCCTACGACAATATCGGCGCGCCCCCCGCGAATCGGCTCAAGCAATGCAGAAATCTCTGACGGCTCGTATTGTCCGTCAGCGTCGAAATTTACCACCCAAGCAGCGCCCGAGCGCATCGCCTCATCAAGACCGCGGGAGAAAGCGGCAGCTAAACCGCGGTGAACGCCGAGCGAGATTACGCGGTCCGCACCAGCCTTCTGCGCTTGACTGACGGTTTGATCGGTTGATCCATCGTCAATGACGAATACCCCTACTCGTTCAATACCAGCAATTGATCTTGGTATTGAACGAACGACACTCTCTATGGTCGCCTCTTCGTTGAAGGCGGGTATCATCACTGCAAGAAACGATTCGGTCATAAATATCTCCACACTATACTAGAAAACCGCACGCTTCACAATCTATTGCTGCGCCGCGCGATTAATGGTGTTCAATAGAAAATCAGCAAGCAGACTGCTGGGGGGCAGCGCGGTCGACTTTAGCTTTTTGTCTATGGCGAGCAGCCCCTTGAGCGATTCCTGCAATACTGCTTCAGAATAATACCTCATCAGGCGACTGAGAGATCTCAATCTCCATGGTGACCAGTTCATTTGGCTAGCGATCTTCGCCTGCGATTCACCCGAGTCTACGGAGGAACGAAGGATCAGTAGTGAGGAAAACTGCGATGCCAAAGCTCCCACTATCGCCAAGGCCTGCGACTTCTCTTCTTGCAGTGAGCCGGCGGACGCCTCCAATAGTTCATCAAGCTTGTGCAAGCTGCGCGGCAAGTCTTTCACTCCTATCGCCTCTGTCAGTGAAAAAATATTCTCATCAACCGTGCGGCCGACCAGGGCTGCAACTTCGGCTTCGCCAATAGGCTTTCCGCTCGAGTAAGCAGCGAGCTTTTCGATTTCTGATATGATCTGCCAAGAGTTATATGAGGGGGCTTCACTCCACGAGCGCAGCTGGTCTGGGCCTCCTCCTACCCTTTCAACGAGGGCATGAAGTGCTTCTACGCTGAGTTTCAGCGATCGCTTCCCAGCTTCCTTGGTAATAAAGCCGGTGAGCGCCGTACCCTGCGGCAGGGTAAATTCTTCGATGCGCGCGCGCCCAGACTTCTGCCAGCCTACAAGCTTTTTATAGCTTTTGAGATTTTTCCTGACCGGATCACTCTCCCAGAATATGACAAATACATCGCTCCCGACAGACTCGGAGACTCCGAGAAACTGTTCCTGCAGATCGGCTTTCTGTTGAAAAAGAGAGCGGACTATTACCAAACGAGTTGTGGCGAACAATCCCCCGGAAGAAAGTGCGGCCTCAAATGCCCGTATGGGATCATCTGAGGAATCACGAAGATCGAGTGTGACAATACCGTTCTGTCCGTGCTTGCGGCGGAAAGCCTCTGTCCATGCGCTAACCTTTGCTTGTGTCTGGTAGTCGTCTTCGCCGTGGAATAAAAAAATATGCTCGGATTGTACGGATGGTTTTTTGCGAATTGCCATAGAATTACTAAAACAAACCTTGCTCGCGCCGTTCTGATTTTAATTTTCGGTTGATGAGTTTCTGAAGATCGGACTGGCGAATGCGCCATTCTTTGCCGATCTTAAATCCCGGGAGCTTGCCTGACTTGCACCATTCCCAGACTGTTTTGTCGCTCACGCCGAAAAATTTTGCCATCTGCGGAACTCGCAAAATTTTGTCCTGCGGGGCTGTCATACAGTTGTTCTTTGCATGCATTGTAGCATTGATATAACCTTTCAAACAATGAGGTTTCGATGAGTCTGGGTTTGACAAAAACTTTGATTTATGATACTCTATTTCGATCGTAAAGGAGGAGTTTTGAAATTCTACGCAAAAAGCATCCCAGATCCTCTACAGATCGCTTCACGAGCCGATTGGTGCCGGATAGGAATAGCTGATGGAGTAGAGATCCTGCTCCGAGGCTATGAAGTCTCGACCGGTCTAGGCTGCGACCAGCTCGCGACGTGGGCTGATCATTTTCCTAAATTCAATCTTGAGATTGGTGACCGAATCAGCAACTACCCCAACCTCATTCCCGCAGATCTGCTGGACCCTCGAGTCCAGCAATACATCGAGGATACCTTGACCTCTATGGAACGCTTTCCCAACTCCGGCTTGCTCATCGTCCACCTATCTGGCGGAATGCAGTTCCTGGCGAGACCCTACTCGGACTTTCGGTCGCGGGCCAAGGAGCGAGAAGACCTTCTGGGTCAGTCGATGGAATATCTCAACCGGATCGACCCGGGCAGTCGCAGGATAGCCCTTGAAAACCCCATGGATCCGGATTGGATGAATGAATCTAGCGGTAATCTCACAGCTTTCACTTTCGGTAAGGTCAGCTCTGACTTCGCCGATAGAGCACGGGTCTTCGATCCAGCGCACTCCGGCATTTCAGCATTCTGCTACGCAAACATTCGGGATACAGGCAAAGGATACGGATTCTTCGATTCAGAAAAGTTCGGTGCGATCCCGTTGCACTACGGTCAATCGGAGCGCGAATTCTGCTCCCCCGGCTCATCAACCCGTGAGTCCGTACTTGCTGATCTTGGTCGAGCTCTCCCCTATATGAAGGAGCTGCATGTCAACACCTTCCGGGGTCTGCTGGACGGTTTCGGCTTTGGGGAGGCTGACCTCCCGTTGGAGCAAATCCTAAATCGAGTCAAGCATCGCTCCGATTTGATCTTTGTTTCGGAACTGCGCGAGGAGGCTGGCGATTACCTGAATGCCCCCGCTAACCGCGCCATGCTGGGAGCCTTGCGTAGCTTCTTCAGTTAACATTCAATGTTCATACACAAAAATAGCCTTGATCAACTTGGTCAGGCAATTTTTTTAAACCGAAATCAATTAATACTAAATCTAATTGATTTAAGTCTTGAAAAAGAGCCTATTTTCCTATACCATAATGACTGCTATATCCGCGCCCTCGTAGCTCAACGGATAGAGTGCTGGTCTTCGGAACCAGTGATGGGGGTTCGATTCCCTCCGGGGGCAAATGATGTCTGAACCGTTGGGCCGGTAGCTCAGTTGGTAGAGCAGGGGCCTCTTAAGCCCAAGGTCGTGGGTTCGATTCCCACCCGACCCAGAGGTTCAGACACCACGAAAAAACAAAGCTCGTCGAGCACCTGACCCAGTGCACAAAAATCCCTTCTTAATCGAAGGGATTTTTGTTTTATAAAGTCTTGAACTATGCGATATTTTGTGCAATGATATTACGATGTCTTGGCAACAAGGCAATCTTGAAAACGCAAAGGAGTTTCAATGGGATCAAAGACCGCGTTGCTTTCGGTATTTAACAAGGAAGGAATTGTTCCGTTCGCTCGAGCCCTCATCGCTCTAGGCTACGACCTGCTAAGCTCCGGCGGCACCGCCAAGAAGCTGCAAGAAGCCGGCGTTCCTGTCCGCGACATCGGAGAGATCGTCGGCACGCCGATTATGGGAGAGAGGGTGAAGACATTGTCTCGTCAAATCCATGCTGGGCTGCTTTCCCGAGACACCCCGGAAGACGCCGAGGAACTGGCTCGCATCGGCATGCCGCGCATCGATCTGGTATGTGTGGACCTGTATCCGCTGGAGCAGGCTATCAGCAAACCCGACGCAACCCTTGAATCAGTCATTGAAATGACTGATATTGGTGGGCCAACAATGCTCCGCTCCGCTGCTAAGGGAGGTCGGATCGTGATTTGCGATCCTTCAGACCGAAATGACTATGTTATCTGGGAGCACGCCGGACGGCCCAACGAGAAAGATTTTGTCAGGCAGCTGGCAGCCAAAGCAGAATTCACCATCGCACAGTACTGCCTCATGTCAGCAAATTATCTGGGTCAAGGTCAATATGCTGGCGTCGTGGGAAGCCGGGTGCCTTGGCTTGCCGAGGGATTCAAGGGAGAAAACGGCCCGCAGTCTCCTGCGTTTCTATACAACACCGGTGCGGCTGATTCTGACCCTCTCGCCTTGCGTCATTTCAAGCTCGTTGCTGGCGCCGCACCCTCCTACAACAATCTGTGCGATCTGGATCGGCTGCTGCAGACCGCAACCCACCTCGCTGCAGGATTTGAGTCCAATGGATGGGGTCGTCAGAATATCGCGCTTGGAGTCAAGCACGGGAATTGTTGTGGGGCATCGGCTGCTCCGGAATCCGGGGCAGGTCAGGTTGCGCTCATGCGTATGCTTGAAGGCGATCCTCGGGCTATCTTCGGCGGAGTGGTAATGGTGAACTTCATCATCACTGCTGAGATTGCGAGGCTGCTTCTGACTCACAGCATGCTTGGGACGCAACGCCGCATTCTTGATACCGTGATCGCCCCGGGGTTTGATGAAGAAGCGATCGATCGGCTGCAACGCAAAGAGGGCAGGTGCCGACTGTTTGTGAATCCGGCACTTTCCACACTCGATGCACCGTCTTTGGATTGTGAGCGGCTTTTTCGCCCTGTTCGCGGCGGCTTCCTCGTCCAGCCGAACTATACTTTCGTTTTCCGCTTCGGACTCGAGGGAGTGCAAGAATTTGGTGCTCTTACCAAAGAGCAGGCCCAAGAGCTCATGCTCGCCTGGGGTGTGGGGTGCACAAGCAACTCCAATACGATTACCTTGGTCAGAAACAGCATGCTCATCGGCAACGGCGTGGGACAGCAAGATCGGGTGTCGGCCGCGGAACTCGCCATCAAGCGCGCCAAAGATGCCGGACACAATACCCGGGGCGCGGTTGCTTACTCTGACTCTTTCTTCCCCTTCGATGACGGCCCGAAAAAGCTCATCAATGAGGGTGTGAGCGCAATCCTGACCACTTCCGGTTCGATTCGTGACAAGGATACGATAAGGGCCTGTCAAGATGCCGGTGTCACACTAGTGATGATCCCGGATAGCGTCGGCCGCGGGTTCTTCCGGCACTAGCCATTGGCTAGGCCATTAAATTTCTGCTCCGACGATTTCTGTCGGAGTTTTTTATTCGCTTGATTTAATTACTTTAATCTGCGATAGTACCAGGACGTTCGGATTGAGACCTGAACGAATTCTCGCTCGAAGGAGGACTCATGCTGGATAGATATACGCTTCCGCCTATGAAAGAACTATGGGTCCGGAAGGAAACCAAATTCGAATTCTGGCTCAGGGTGGAACTTGCTTACCTGCTTGCTCGATTAAAGCTCGGCCAACTATCCGAGGACACGTATGACACGATCAAGGGCCATGCGAAGATCAATGTGAACAGGATTGAGGAACTCGACCGAGAGTATCGCCATGACCTCATCGCGTTCATCGTGGCTGTACAAGAATCCCTTGCTCAAGCCGGGGTTTCATCCGAAGATCAATCTGAACTGCACAAGGGCCTGACCTCATACGACACAGAAGATCCTGCCATGATCCTCATGATGCGTGAAGCAGTGCAACTGAATCTTGACGCTTTGCGCAGTCTCGCAGTCGCGCTCGAGAACAAGGCCGGCGAGCATCAATGGACTCTGATGATTGCCCGCACGCATGGCCAATTCGCCGAGCCTGACACTTTCGGACACCTACTATTCGTATTCGCCATGGCTGTTCGGAGAGGAATATGCAGGCTTGAGACGGCCTATACGACTGATCTGGCAGAAGGAAAGATGTCTGGCGCTGTCGGCAATTACGCTGGGATGTCTACGGAGTTGGAACTCGTGGCACTGAGGGAGCTTGATCTCA
>MFEO01000021.1:0-8396 GCA_001777585.1 Candidatus Doudnabacteria bacterium RIFCSPHIGHO2_01_FULL_50_11
GCAGCACTATCTGAATTTGAAAAGAAACTCCTGCTCGCAGCAATAGCGGCGCTGCTCGTGTCGGGCAGCTTTTTAGTCACCGCAAGCTACTTAAACGGCACGATTGAAAAACCCAACTATGGAGGAAGTTATACTGAGGGTCTCGTGGGACAACCAAGATACATCAATCCCGCACTCACCGCCGGGGGAGATGTAGATAGCGACATAACGCGGATCATATATTCCGGGCTTCTGCGTTTTGATTCTTCTCAAACCCTGGTCACTGACTTGGCCGAACAGATGCCGGAAATCTCAGCTGATCAGAAACAGTACACGATCAAATTACGAGAGGGTCTGGTGTGGCATGACGGCGTGCCAATAACCGCAGATGACGTTGTCTTCACGATCCGTGTCATACAGAACGCTGCATATCAATCTCCACTCCGTTTTGTCTGGGCCAAGGTCGATGTGCGCAAAAGCGATGATAGAACTATTGTATTTACACTTAAGGAGCCATCCGCCCCATTTTTGCCAAATCTCACGCAAGGAATTCTGCCCAAACACATTTGGGAAAGTATTGAGCCGGTTAAGGTCCCTCTGTCAAAATACAATCTTCAACCAATCGGCAGCGGACCCTTCATGCTCAAAACCCTCCGTCAGTCCGAAGACGGCGAGATCCTCTCGCTAACATTAACCGCTTTTGATCGATATGCCGGCGGCCGTCCATACCTCGACCAGGTAGAGTTGAAATTTTATTCTACTTATGACGACTTGATCTCCGCTTACCATTCCAAGGACATCCAAGGCTTAGGGTACGTACCTTTTGACAAAAAAATATATGTAGAGAAATCCTCGCAAATTAATCTTTATAATGTCAACCTCCCCCAATACCAGGCCTTGTTCCTCAACCGCGCCAAGGCGCCGATATTATCCGAAAGAGCCGTCCGCCAAGCCCTTGCAGAATCTGTGAACCGCGATCAAATAGTCTCGGAAGCATACCTGGAGGCAGCGCAACCAAGCTATGGTCCCATACCACCGGGGTATTTAGGTTACAATGGTGCAATCCAACACGCCTATCTGTATGACATCGAGGCTGCAAAAAAACTACTTGATGACGCCGGATACAAGCTCGCAGAGGGGTCGACCACTCGTCAGAAAAACGGCCAAGCACTGGAATTCACTATTGTGACGAATAACTCCCCGCTCAATGTCAAATCGGCACAACTGCTGAAAGAACAGTGGGAAGCAATCGGTTTCAAGATTAATCTGAATATCCTCACGATCGGCGAACTCGAACAGAATTTTCTGCAACCGCGCGAATATGAAACCCTTCTTTCCACCGAAAACGTCGGGGCAGATCCCGATCCTTACGCCTTCTGGCATAGCAGCCAACGTGCAAACCCTGGACTCAATCTCGCCGGATTTGCAAGCCGCGAAGCCGACCAATTGATCCTGGAGGCGCGCTCAAACTCGGATCCCTCATATCGTCAGTCTCGCTATCAAAGATTCCAGGAGTTGGTCAGTGCGGACATTCCTGCCGTGTTCATGGTTAATTCCTTGTTTGTGTACGGAGTCAGCACGAAAATTCACGGGATTGAATTGCGAAATATTGTCAATCCTTCGGAGCGCTTCTTGGATATCTCACGCTGGTATACAAAAACAAAACGGGTCTTCAAATAATACTCTTGCAGAATTCGTGGCGGCAGAGTATAGTAGTGACGCTCAATATTCTGAGTACTCTGGGCGAGTGGCGGAACTGGCAGACGCACTGGCTTCAGGAGCCAGCGAGAGCAATCTCATAAGGGTTCAACTCCCTTCTCGCCCACCAACAGCTAAAGATTTACTTTATTATCAAGTGTGGGCTAAAAATTCCGACCAAGATACAGAGCTCTATGCTTGCCTTTCCCGTATTCCATCGGGTGTCTTGCCTTGACACCTTCTGTCCACCGTGCTAACATATAAGACAAACGTAAGAACAGGCTTTGAAACAAAGGATTGAGGCTCCTGACGGTTGATAAATTTCAGCCAGTAAATCTGCTGTATTGCAGGTTGAAATTTGTTAATTGTTCCGTTTGTAGCCGGTATGCGGGCCGCTGCGTAGGGACAAAGAACACTTGAGAATTATTATTTATTTTTGCGCGGCAATCTTTGCCCGCACCGCGTTTAGGTATATCACCAAACGCAGAGTTAGTGTTATCTATGATCACAAAACGACAACAGCGGCCACAACGGCGAAAGGCTGAACCTGGCCAATCAGATACTGCAGCTTTAGTCCAGAGAATGGATCGAGGTCTCAGTATCCAACATCCCCACACCGGGGCTTCCACCCTAAGAGTAATCCCCTTGGGCGGAGTGGAAGAAGTCGGTGAAAACATGACCATCTTCGAATATGAGAATGACATTCTCATCGTCGATATGGGTTTTGCATTCCCCGATGAAAACATGCCTGGGGTTGACTATATCATCCCGGATACCAAATATCTCCAGGAAAATAAGCACAAGATACGCGGGGTGGTCATCACTCACGGTCACCTAGACCATATCGGCGCTGTTCCTTATATTCTTCCGAAAATAGGCGATCCGCCGGTCTTCACAATGCCGCTTACCGCAGCGTTTGTGGAGCGTAGGCTCGAAGAATTCCATCTGCTCGGTCGCAGCCAGATTCACCGGCTCGATATCGATCAAGTCTTGAATTTGGGGACGTTTTCGCTGCGTTTCTTCCGTCTCAACCACAATATTCCCGACAGCATGGGGCTTTCGATCAGGACTCCGGCCGGACATATCATCTATGCGACCGACTGGAAGTTCGACCACACCCCCGTTGATAATAAGCCAAGCGAATTCCACAAGATCGCCACTTACGGCGGCGAGGGAGTCACCCTGCTTATGTCTGACTCGACCAATGCCGAGGTGCCCGGATATAGCTTGTCTGAGAAAGATCTTGGCGAGACGATAGACCGCGTCTTTCGCGATGCACAGGGCCGGATCGTCTTCGCGACTTTCTCGACACTCATCAACCGCATCCAACAGGTATTCAATTCGGCGACCAAGTACGACCGTAAGGTTGTTGTCACAGGCCGCAGCATTGTGGCTTCGGTGGAGATCGCTTTCTCCCTGGGCATTCTCAAGATACCACCGAAGCTCATCATCCGCGCCGAAGCGGCCCGAAGGCTGCCCGATAATAAGGTTGTTATTCTCTCGACCGGCTCTCAAGGCGAAGAGTCTGCCTCCCTTGCCCGAATGGCGCGCGGAGAGCACAAAACCATCACCATCAAGGCGGGTGACACTGTAGTAATCTCTGCCTCGCCTATTCCGGGCAACGAAGCGGCGGTCGGCTCGGTAATGAACAATATGACCCGTCTGGGCGCTCGGGTAATCTATAACAAGAATCTCGACATCCACTCTTCCGGACATGCGAAGCAGGAAGATCTGAAAATGATGATTTCACTTGTGAAGCCGAAATACTTCATGCCCATCCACGGCGAGCATCATATGCTTGTCGCCCACGCCGAGCTGGCCCACAATCTGGGCGTACCGGATGCGAACATATTCATCCTTGATAACGGCGACGCTGTCGTGCTGAGGGAGGGTACAGCCAAAAAAATGGAGCATGTCATCAAAACCGGGCTTGTCTTCATTGACGGACTCGGCGTAGGCGATGTCGGTGAGGTGGTGCTCCGAGACCGTAAGGTCATGGCGGAGGATGGTATGTTCGTCGTCATCATGCAGATCGACCGCAAGACGGGAAAGCTTGCCAATCAACCAGATATTATCTCGCGCGGATTCGTCTATATGAAAGAATCAGAAGACCTCTTACGTGAAGTCAAACATGAGGTACGCAAGGTCGTCGAGACCAAGTCGAATAAGCCGCAAGAGCCAAACTGGGCATACATCAGAAGCCGGGTCCGTGACCAGATCGGTGAATTCCTTTTTCAACGCACGGAGAGGAGACCTCTTATTCTTCCTGTAATTATCGAGGTTTAGATTCTTGTTTACCCCGAAGTGAATTTCAAGCCACTTACAAAGCCGCCCATACTGGTCGGCTTTCTTAAAATTCTACTGCGGGGCCGGTGATCATTGAAGTCTAGTTCAAAGCCCCTCCTACGAGGGGCTCTTTGTACCCCAAATGCCGGGCGTGATATACTATATGCAGCTATGGCCACACAAACACCGCGTATTCTCTCGGGAATCCAGCCATCTGGGAAACTTCATATCGGCAATTATTTAGGCGCACTCAAAAACTTTGTCGAGCTTCAAAACTCGGGCAAGTATGAGTGTTTTTTCATGATCGCCGACTATCACTCCATCACTGAAGACTACGATCCCAAGACGAAATCCGCGCAGGTCTTAGAACTTGTAGCTGACTTCCTGGCAGTAGGGCTTGATCCGGACAAGTCGACGATATTCCTCCAATCTCTAATTCCAGAACACACTGAGCTTGCGTGGATATTCAGTACGGTGACGCCAGTCGCTGAACTCACCCGCATGACCCAATACAAGGATAAGGCTTCCAGGCAAACCAAGAATATCAATGCGGGTTTATTCACCTATCCGATTCTACAAGCGGTGGATATTTTGATCTATAAACCTGAGCTTGTTCCGGTGGGTCATGATCAGCTGCAACATTTGGAGTTGGCTAATGACATAGTGAGAAGATTCAATAAGAAATTCGGGCAGACTTTCAAGGAAATCAAACCCCTGCTCACCCAGTCCCCTCGCGTGATGAGTCTTGGCGACCCGCAAAAAAAAATGTCCAAGTCAGACCCATCAGGGTGTCTATTCTTATCCGACGAGCCAGGCGAAATCAAAAAAAAGATTCAAAAGGCGGTAGCTTCATCTCAGGGACTTGAAGGAGTCGGCCTGCCAGCAGGTAATCAAGACGCAATACTCTCCAAAATCGAGGAAGCGTACCAGAACAATCCTGCCCTTCAGGGCGGTTTGAATCTTTTTCTACTGCTGGTGATTTTTGATTACGAGGCAGCGTTGAAGATAATAAAAAACAAGAAGTACCGATACTCTGAGATAAAAGAGGTCTTGGCTGAGGCACTTAGCAACCATCTCGAGTATTTTCGAATGAAGAAGAAAGAGCTTATTCAAAACCCCAACATTCTCAAGGAGACGCTAGTCGGAGGAAGTGCTCATGCTCGGAAATTTGCGAGCGCTACGCTTACAGAAGTGAAACAAAAAATCGGTCTTACACTCTAAGACCGCGAAGGAGGGAACATGCCGGTCACTGTCATTGCTTTGCTAAAAGATCCGAATCTTGTCCAAACGACATACGCCGAATACTGGAGAAAGAGGGTCGCGCGGGAAAAATTCTTAGGCTTCACTCTGGTATGTCCAGACCTGCGAATCCCGGAGAACCATGGTCGGAGAGCATACCGCTCCGCGTCGGGAATAATCTTCGAGATCGACGAGACTCTCTCGCCCATGGTATCTCACGATCCGCGACTGAGGGGTCTGCTCTTCTCTCACCTGCTTCCCCTGGATGTCTACCCACTTCTCGGAGACTGTTACGAAGAATTGACGCTGAGATTGAGGGGTCGCATCTTTGCGCAGCAAGTCGCTTAGCCCTATCAACGACCGGCGTAAAAGTATGAGCCGCACCTCATGGTACGGCTTTTTTATTGGTCGTAATTGTCATTGCCGGTACGAACGCCAATGCATCCGATTCACTAAACTTGACGGCATATAATCTAAGATGTACCATAGAACCATCAAGCCCACAGGGTCCTCTCACTCTTCCGCTCGGAGGGGTAGGGTACAATGAAACTCAAATAAAAAAAGCAACAAAGGAGGGTTTGTGGAAAAACAAACCAGCACAATTCCGGTGTTTCGGGTTGTTGCGGGTTTTGAAACACCCGAACAAACCCAAAGGGTATTGTCTGATATTATCTGGGAGGCTTTCAATTGCTCTGCTCAGTCTCTTTTCCTCCAGCGAATCGAGCCAAATGGGACAGACAAAACACTGGACCTATATGTTAGGTCGCTCGACGATCCCAAACGGCTGAATGCTCTGCAACAAAAACTGGGAGCGGTCTCCCTGACTGTTCCCTCGATAGAATCTGCGCCGCAGCCTCCTGCTGACCGGCGCTTTTTTTGTTTGAGGGTCAAAGGAGAGATGCTTACTTTTGCGTTAGTAGAGAACGAATTATTTTTTTCGTCTCTTCCGGTCCTTCAACCTTGATGTAATCAACTCCGGTTCTTACCACCGCATAATCGTTTCCGCCGGGGTAAATTGCATCACCGATAAAGAGCATCTCCCCGATTCTGATATGTAAATGTTTCTCGATTTGCCCCAAGCCATAAGCCTTATCAATGCCCTTCTTGGTGACATCGATAGATGTGAATCCGGCGGCGCGAACCTCCAGTTCAGGTAGGTACTTAGCCATAAGCTTGGTTATCTTCATTTTCGTATCCGTGTGCTCTCGCTTCCACTTCTCTTTCATCAGCACACCCTTGTGCCCCAAGACAGCAACAATATCCTGACCGAATACGGAGAATGTGACTTGTGTGCGACGGTCTTCGATGAGCTGACCATATGTCTTCTTCGGATGGACATAGCTGATTTCATGAAATACCCTTTGAAAAGTTTTTTTGATCCTGTCTCTCTGTTCCGCTGATAATTCAATCGCATAAACATTTTTCCAACCTCGCTGGTACCTATAAAAAGAAGTGGCGGTTGTGGGAAACAAAAAAAGATTTCCCAACAGTTGCTTTGATACTTGCAGATGATCTAAAAACAAACTCCCAAAAACCCCATATTTGCCGCCTCCAATAATCGCAACCTTCTTAACAGACAGGAGCCGCCCCAGCAATCTAGACATCTCCTGGGTCATTGGAGATTTGGTCCGTATCAAAGTACCGTCCAGATCAAATACGATAAGTTCTTTTTTATTGAATTTTTGAGTTGCTGAAACTTTCATAGTTTTAATATTGTCTGGTTTATTTAAAGACAAGCTTTCACTTAGAGGCATCCAATACGTTCGACTTGGTAATTATAGCAAATTTAACCTCTCCTAAACCATGTTTCTACGATAACAATGAGAGCAAGAAGGGCTATTTTATGGTAAAATATTTCAGTGGATTGATTTTACTAATATGCACAAATGAGAGAAGCCCAATCTCCCGGTAGCCAAGAATTCATCCAACATTCAAACATCCCCGACGAACTCGGCAATTTCGACGAGTCGCTTCAAAAAGAAATGGTTGGCCCGCTTACTGAACTATCCTCGGCAAAAGTCGATAGTCCGGTGCGAAGTGTACTTATTGAACTGCAGGCCCGACTTTCATTTCCCGAGCTTACAGAAGGAGAAACCTTCAATATTCTGAGCCAAGGCATGCAGGATATTGATAAACTGGATTCCAAGACCCAAGGGGGTTCCGCTGAGGCTCTTAATCTCTTGGGCGCACTTCGGCATATCGCGAAGCAGCGACACAAGCCTGGCGAGGTTATCCGACTGCTTGAGCTTTCCAACCGCATACGGAGCAGTGAGGAGCAAACTCAAGAAATAAAAGAAAAATTTTTTGACGCGAGGCTTGAGTTTCTGATCTATAAACATTGCGAAAAAATCAATGAGGGCAAGACGGGCTTGATTTTTAAACTAAATCCTCAAAATATTCCGGAGGGTATCAAAAGAAAACTGGAAGAACAAGGTCTTCCTTTGGGAGAAAAGGGTGAAAACGGTGCAATAAAAATGCTTAAGCTCTTCACCCCGGAACAAGCCGAACATGAAGCGAAAATGCAACAACAAGCTTTCGATACTCTCCAAGACGCAGGAAAGCTAGGCTCCCCTGAATATGCTCAAGTCCCCCGCATGTGGTTTACCCGTTCTCTGAAGATCAGAAATGAAAAAACGATCGCCAAGCTTATTAAGGCAGGCCTTCTGCAGAAAAAAAACGCTCTGCATAGAAACGAGGATAGAACTGATCCTGTTGACGTGAACGTTATGATCATGGATTTCATTCCCGGAGAAGATCTTGCTTCATATTTTTTCCGATGGACGCTTGAAAGAAAGGGTTTTGACAAGCAACGTCTAGCCAATATGGATTTTAAAGAATTACAGGACTTGACAAGTGTTCAGCTAGGATTCGATAAGCCATCACCCGGCTCTGATCAGAGCCACGAGCTTCAAGTGTCCCATGGAAATGCAAAAAAACTTTTTACTTTTTTGACGAATTCTGGAATGCAAATCAACCCCCGTCTAGTCGAACAGGTCAAAAACACTCTGAACCTGCAACATGAGAATCAGCTCTATCATAATGATCTTCATTGGCGGAACATTATGGCTTCGGGAGCGGTTGAATCCCAGACTGGCGGTGGCGACAACGAGGTGTCAACCTGGATCATCGATTTCGAACAAGCTGATACGCACCAAGCAATCGGTGAAGATGACGGTGCAGTAGTGGCTACATTG
>MFEO01000021.1:8407-14752 GCA_001777585.1 Candidatus Doudnabacteria bacterium RIFCSPHIGHO2_01_FULL_50_11
GGGTAGAGAGCCGGGGCATAAAAAAAACTCGCGCTAGATATCACTGCGCGGTCTCTCTATTGAAGTCTCAAGAACCCCGGGGTCGAATTCTACTGAGTGGCCCTTGCGCGAAGCGATCACCATGCCATCATCTCGCTGCTCCAGATTCAGTCCGTGGGCCTGCGCGATTTCCTGTAAGTCCTTCAAGTCTTCTTTTGCCATCAATCCTCCAAGAATAATATAGAACGTCTAGTTTAGCACCTGATCCTTTATCTGTCAACACTGCTAGACAAGGACAGAAAATCAGACTAGACTTCGCGCGCTTGCCCCAACTAAACCAATCACCATGGCTCTGAGCATCGGCATCGTCGGCCTACCCAATGTCGGCAAATCCACCCTCTTCAATGCCTTGACCCGCCAAAACGTCTTGGCGGCCAATTATCCCTTTGCCACGATTGATCCCAATGTCGGCGTTGTTGCGGTGCCGGACGAGCGATTGGGCAAGCTTGCGGTATTGGAACAGAGCAAAAAAATCGTACCCACGACCATCGAGTTCTTGGATATTGCAGGCCTGGTCAAGGGAGCGTCTGAGGGAGAAGGGTTGGGTAACAAGTTCCTTTCTCATATCCGAGAAGTTGACGCCATCGCCCATATCGTGCGATTTTTTGAGAATGGTGACATCCACCACGTTGAAGGCTCGATTGATCCAAAGCGGGACATCGAAACCATCGACACAGAACTCATCCTCGCTGACCTGGCGACAATAAAGAAACGCCTGGAGTCAGCTAGGTCAGAGGCAAAATCAGGCGAGAAAAAAGCCATTGTGCTCGCAGAGTTTCTGGCTCGGATTGAGGCGGAGTTGTCCTCAGGCACTCTTGGCATCAACATCCCCGTCTCTGAGGAGGAGCAATTCGAGCTTAAATCACTTAGTCTTCTGACTTTCAAGCCCGTGATCTACATCGCCAATGTCTCAGGACTGACGGCTGATGAATCAAAAAATATCTTGAGCAAGGTTCCCGAATCCCTAAGGCACAAATTCGCAGTTGTCGACATTAAGCAAGAATCTGATCTGACAGGATTTTCCGAAGAGGAGAAGCAAACATATCTGAAGGAAGAGGGCTTGGGTGAATCGGGTATTGATGTGCTTATCCGCAAGGCTTACGAAACACTCGGCCTGATCACCTTCCTGACTACTGGCCCCGACGAGACCCGGGCCTGGACAATCAGACAGGGATCCCGGGCACCGCAGGCTGCGGGAAAAATCCATACCGACTTTGAGCGCGGCTTTATCAAGGCAGAAGTCATCAACTGGGCAAGATTGCTTGAGGCTGGCTCGTGGGCTGCCGCGCGCGATCGAGGCTGGGTCCGGACAGAAGGCAAAGAATACGTCATGCAGGACGGCGACGTGGTTGTATTCAAATTTAACGTATAAAAAAAGCGCTAATGCGCAAGAATGTCCGGACGGTTCACCCTCTCCTTACAAAGGAGATGAATTTGAATAGAGTGGGTTAAACGGCCTGTGGCTCCCGTTGCACCGCCTACAGGAAATTCTTCTATTTCAACGTCAGCGCCGCTTTCGGAAAAAACTTTCCTGATTGCTGAAATTGTTTCCTCCCATTTCTTGGAACGTACTGTCCCGAATATTTTCACGCCCTTATTATTCATGTTACCCCCTGTTGTGATTATGAAAATAAATCCTAGCAAAAATCATGCTCCAAGTCAAGCCTTGACGCCCGAAAAAAAAACTGATAGACTACGGTAGCTTCAAGTATTCATATTCGTCAGCCGAGGCTGACGATCAAGGAGTATCTCCTTCATGCCACAATATGAATTGATGTACATTTTGTCGTCTGCGGTTGTGGACACTGATGAACCAGCCTTAACCGACGATATTCTCTCCCAGATTACAAGTCTGGGCGGGCAGATTTTGAATGTCGAGAAGCTCGGCCGCAAGAAGCTCGCCTTCCCAATCAAGAAAACCAGAAACGGCTTTTACGTGCTGGTGAATTTCATGCTCGATGGCGAGAAGATTCATGAGGTTGACCACAAGATCAGGGTAACGAGCGGGATTATCAGACACCTGACTCTCAACAAGGAAGAATCGCTTATTCGGCAAGCGAAGGACAGGGAGGAACAGAAAATGATACGAAGACCCCGGGAAGGACAGGAGGCGCGCCCCGCAGGCTCGGGTAAGCCGGAAATCCAGATCGACCTTGACCGTCAGATTGAGAAAGCTCTGGAAGAGGATATCACAAAATAAAAAATCTCAAAGATAAAAATTCAAAACGAAACTAACAATAAAAGGCCGGCTCTTTGACTCTTGAGATTTAACTCTTAATTTTTACTCCCATGGACCTCAATAAGGCCATCATCGTTGGACGGCTTACTGCCGACCCCGACGCGCGCACTACGCCCACAGGAATAAATGTCACGTCATTTTCTGTCGCCACGAATTTCGTCTACAAAAACCAAGAAGGTCAGAAGGTCGAACAAGTCGAATACCACAACATTGTTGTCTGGCGCAAACTTGCCGAAATAGCCGCCCAATATCTGAAGCGCGGGCGCCGGGTACTGATCGAGGGTCGCCTCCAAACTCGATCGTGGGAAGCTAACGACGGCAGCAAGCGGCAACGCACTGAAATAGTAGCAGACAATCTTATCCTCCTCGACTCTCGGCCTAGTGCGAGCGCAGAGGCCTCGCTTGCTTCCACCACAACTGCAGCCGAGCCAGACACGGCCCCTCAACCCGCAGTTGCTGACAAAAAAGGTGAGGATGATATCTCTGTGGAAGACATACCCTTTTAATTTTTTCACCCGCAATGCCGACACCGCAAATACCCAATCAGCCCAAACCCTGCTATTTCTGTCAGAACAAGGTCTCGGATGTTGATTATAAAAACATCCAGCTTTTACGCCGCTTCATGTCCCCGCACGCCAAGATCTTAAATCGTACCCGAACCGGGACGTGTGCTTCGCACCAACACAGAGTGGCACAGGCATTGAAGCGAGCCCGTCACATGGCGCTCCTGCCCTTTGTGGCACCCTAAAATCAGCTTATAGACTGTAGTGAGTAGTCAGTAGTTCTACTACTATCGTCACAAGCATCGATGACAGACTATCAACCACTGACTGATAACTATTACAATGAATCTTACTGATCTCAAAAAAGGCATTCTCGTACTCTACAACAGCCAACCACACGAAATCATGTGGTCGCAGTTTGTTCGCATGCAGCAGCGCAAGCCGGTCATGCAGACGAAGATGCGCAACCTCATCACTGGCCGGGTAGTCGAGTACTCGTTTAAATCCGGTGAATCTATCGAGTCAGCTGAGATAGCCAAGCAGGCCGCTCAATACCTCTACGCTGATGAACAGGGGGCACATTTTATGAATAACGACACCTACGAAACCATAGATTTGTCCAAAGACATAAGTGAAGACAAGGTGGGTTATCTTCGGGAAGGCGAGACAGTCATGCTACGCTATTTCGACGGCAAGCCGATTAGCATTGAACTGCCTATTAAGGTTGAGCTTAAGGTAAAAGACACTCCCCCCTCTATCCGTGGTGATACTTCAGCGGGTGGCAACAAGCCTGCAACATTGGAAACAGGCCTGATCATCCAGGTCCCCTTATTTATCAAGGAAGGTGACGTGATCCGGATCAATACCGAGCGGGGAGAATACGTAGAACGAGCGAACTAAATTTCCTATAATGAACAGTTAAAGTTCAGTCCCTTTCCGGGGATTTTTTATTTATTTAATACAGGCTATACTGCTTCCATGTCCAAAAAGAATAATCAACAAAATTTAGAACATGCACCAGCTCCACTCGCCGACCGGATGCGTCCGCAGACTCTGGATGAATTTGTCGGCCAAGACCACCTGGTCGGCCGGGCTGGCATCCTACGAACGATGCTTCTGACCGACCGCGTCTCGTCAGTCATATTCTGGGGGCCGCCTGGTGTGGGCAAGACAACGCTGGGGCAAATCATCGCACATCATACCAACTCCCGTTTCGTAAAATTTTCCGCCGTCACGGCTACCCTTGATGATATCCGGAGCGTTATTCGTGAATCGAAAGAAATGTACGCCGGTTTCAAGCAGCGGACGATCCTTTTCATAGACGAGATCCATCGCTTCAACAAGCTGCAACAGGACGCCTTTCTCCCCTCGGTCGAAGACGGTACCATCATCTTGATCGGTGCCACCACAGAGAATCCTTCGTTTGAGATTATCCCTGCCCTGCTCTCGCGGACGAAGGTATTCGTCCTCCAACCACTCACAGAAGAGGAACTGGGATTGATCGTGGAGCGGGCGCTCAATGGTAAGGGGCGCGGCTTGGGCAAACTTAAACTTACGCTTGAAGATGCGGCACGAACCATGATTGTGTCTGCTGCAAATGGCGATTCCCGCCGAGCGCTCAATATCTTAGAAGACGCTGCGGGTGCCGTAGGTGGAGGGCATAAAATCAGCCCTGAACTTATTGACCAGCTCCTGCAACACCAGATATTGCGGTATGACCGGCAAGGAGACGAACATTACAATACTATTTCCGCTTTCATCAAATCACTCCGTGGGTCCGACCCCAACGCCGCTCTGTATTACCTTGCCCGCATGTTGCATGGAGGCGAATCACCGCTTTTCATCGCTCGCCGCATGGTGATCTTAGCGTCTGAAGATGTGGGGATGGCCGATCCGCACGCGCTTCCCTTGGCAATCGCAACGATGCAGGCAGTTGATTTTGTAGGAATGCCGGAAGCGCAGATCAACCTGGCTCACTGCGCGGTCTACCTAGCCGTCGCCCCCAAGTCCAACGCGTCGTATGTAGGACTAATGAAGGCTAAGCAGGATGTCGAGAGCACACTGAATGAACCGATCCCCAAACACATACTCAACGCGCCCACGAAACTTATGAAAGAACTAGGCTACCACAAGGGCTACAAATACGCACACGACTATGCTCCGGAAGAAATGAAGGGCTATCAGTATTTGCCGGACAAGTTAAAAGATAGAAAATACTATAGTCCGAAACAAAAAGAAGAATAAAAAAGCCGAACGAGCTAGCGTTCGCGCTTCAAAACTTGATGGTAGCCAACCAGTGTGGCAATGGTGTCACGCTCTTTCCCTGGTTGGTGGATCTAGCGTTTTCCTCAAGCAACCAGCTGTTGGCCCATTCCTCCCATGGGTGTATCGCCCGCCGTGCTCCGCTCGTAACCCCGGGGCCGCATTTGATTGTGCTCACCCAGATCCTACAGTCCATCGGCCTGACAGGATAAATATCGCAACACCCTTTCTGGTTGAGATAAATGCAAGCCTGGCCCTTGTGGTCAGCGTGAAGCTTGAATGGATTCTGCTCCAGCGCACCCCGATTGGAAGAATAATATTTCAGCCAGCGTTCAACGCCTGCGCGCAGTCGCTGTACCAATTTGCGCAGGAGTCCATTGCCAATCAAGTATTCATGGATCACTCGCCACTCCATTTTGGTACAGGTCACCATCTGATGACAACAGAAGCTGCAGGTGGCACAGCAGGCCAAGGGTGGCTGTATGCTAGGGCGAGCCAGTGCGCTCAGCTCGTCCATAACCTGATACAAAGCGAGGACGAAGGGCAATCCTTGGCTATGCTTTACCTCCATAACCATGCTCTTAAACTCATCGCATGTTTGCGGGAGTTTAGAAATCATCGCTACCTCCTATAAAGTCTGGCTAGTATATAGAAATTATTCGCTCTCGTCAATCTGCCCTAGTACCCGATAAATAAAAAGACCGGAAGTATTACCGTACCAAAACTTGAATGTATAACTGAAGTCATTGTGTTTTATAACAGCTTTGCTATATTATAGTCACAAATAGTAACCAAGTACTTATGACTCGAAAAAATGAAATTCTATCCCTAGGCCTCAACAGTCCTGAGGCCGGGCAGCCCGAAAATTCAATGGAGGACGCTGAGTCTCCCTATAAACATGGGTCGAGACGGGAGCTTGGAGCTCAGCTCCGACGCGAAACGTCAGAAAAGTTCTTCGGCGCCGTAGAAACCTTTGGAGAAACGGGGAAAAGCTTGTGGGAAGGGCTCAAACGTATTAGCCGAGAAAAATGGGAGGGTACAAAAGCGGGAGCAAAACGCGGATATGAGAGCACGAGGGCGGGCTTCAAACAAGGAACCGAAGCTGGCCTTGATTACGCTTTCTATGGCGCGGCGGCATCTGCTCGAGGAGCCCGAGCTATCGGACGTGGGGCCGGACGAACCGCTACTTTCTTGGCTGAGCACGGTCCCGAATGGCTGACAGATACGGCTGGCGATGCATTATACGAGGGGGTCGAAGGGACAAAACGCGGTGCGCAAATAGTCAAGAAAAAAGGTACTGAA
>MFEO01000021.1:14766-43298 GCA_001777585.1 Candidatus Doudnabacteria bacterium RIFCSPHIGHO2_01_FULL_50_11
CAAGGATACGATTGGACGGTAAACAAAGTTTCTGATACGAAGCAATGGACTGCGGAAAGATACGATGATTTATCCGGATGGGCAGGCGACAAAGCCGATGCGATCAAGACACGAGCCGCAGAAGCCAGGTCAACTTTTGAGAATAAGGTCGACCAGGCTAAACAATGGTATGTGAATTGGAAAGAAACCAGAGACCTTCGTGCCAAGCAGGAACGTCTAAATAATTTGCTCGAAAGCCAAAGAGTAGTCTCGAATGAGATCGCACAACTTCGACAGGCCTTGAGACTTGACCAAGATCTCGAAACAATGAAGCAAGCAGCCTAATCTTTCTACACCACTCACATGAATAAACAAACCCTTCTCCAAGCCGTCCAAGCTTCCGGTTTACAAGCCAACTACCAACGCGAACTTACAACCCTTATTGAGCAAGCATTTATAGTCGATGAAAAACTCGTTACTTCTCTACAATCTAAGCTCCGGAAGATACAAGATCAGTTGGCGGAGAATATAGCTAATAAACAAATCCAGGGTGCGGCGAGTAATTTTTCAAAGTCTATGGAAGCCATACAAGAAGATGTGAGTCAGTTTTCCGCAGAGTTGAATAAGAAAGCCGACGATCTTGACTTGAAAGCCGCCCGAACAAAACTCTCCTAACACATTAACCGCCCTCTGGGGGCGGTTTTTAATTACTGAAAGACGGAAGTATTACCGGCCCAAGGATCAGAAATCCTAATCACCTGGGATCTTTATAGGTCATTGCTCCCTGCGGTGTTCCTTTGTGGTTTGATAATAAAGCAAAATATTACCCGAACCAAATGTCTTGGTTTTTATAAGTTTCAAGGTCATCTTCTTTTTAATATCTTGAAACAGACCTCTGCCGCGGCCCAGAATAACAGGATTCACCATAAGTCTAAACTCATTAATAAGTCCGAGGTCCGTAAATGCTCTCACGATTGTACCACTTCCGAATATGAACAGGTCCTTACCTGACTCGTTTTTCATCTTTCGAATTTCTTCCGGGTTGATCTCCTTCATCAGTTTGGTATTGTTCCATCCGACCTGGTTCATGGTCTTAGAAAAAACGACTTTGGGCAGATTGTTCATCGCATTGGCAACAACAGGGTCATCCCTTAGTGCAGATGCTTGCGGCCAATAGCTCGCCATGAGGTCATACGTCACTCGTCCGAACAGGAGAGCTCCTACCTCTTGAAGCTGGGAGATGGAGAATTGATTGAATTCGCCGTCTATATTATGCCAATCTATTTCTCCGTTCGGCCCGGCAAAGTAGCCGTCCACCGAAACCATATTAAAGACAATCAATTTCCGCATTCTTTTTCTCAGTTATTTAACATTTCCATAATTATACCCTTTATTTCCTTTCCACTCTATCGAACAAATTGTTGGACTTAATTATTTATATAATTCTAAATCGCTAAAGGGTATTCAGATACTCGGCTGCCGCTAGCGCGCCTTTCGCTCCTTCGCCTGCTGCGATGATGATATGTTCACCCTCAATATTGTTGACGTCGCCCACTGCGAAGATTCCCGGAACTGTCGTCCGCATATAAGCATCTACCTTGATCCTTTTATTCTGATCCTTTTCGGTCAGCTGATCAAAGTCCACTTCCGATTCCCAGCCGACTTCCACAAATACTCCCTCCACTGTCAAGTCTTCCTCGGGGCCTTCTTTCCTCACTACCCGAATCCCGCCGACTGCGGTCTGGCCGTAGATCTCGCGGGCTTGGGTGTTATTGTAGATCCGGATTCGATTCTGCGACAACACTTTGTCTTTCATCATCTCGTCGCCATGCAGCTCTGACAAATTATTGACCACATATACCTGTTTGGCAAAGCGATTCAGCACTAGCGCGCAGTCCATGGCAGAGTTACCGCCGCCAATCACTACGACGGTCTTGTCGCGATACAGAGGCGCGTCAGCCGACGTGCTGTGTACTACTCCTCGACCCCAGAACTCCTTCTCTCCAGGAATGCCGAGCCTTCTTGGCTTTCTACCTGATGCGATAATCACGCAGCGGCTCTGAAAGGTCTCTTCGCCAGCCACCACTTCGAACAATGATCGCTTGTGAGCCATCCGGCGTAGAGCGGTCACGCGCAAACCCTCATGCACGCGCAAGTACTGAGGGAAGTGCGCGATATGGTGCCGGAAGTGTTGGGCAAGTTCAGTACCGGTTACCATAGTGAAACCCAAGTAGTTCTCGATGTCCGAAGACATGACAGCCTGCCCCCCGATAGTATCAGTGATGACGAGAGTCTGCAGCATTTTGCGGCAGAGATATATCGCCGCCGTGAGCCCGCCCGGACCGCCGCCAATAACTATTGCGTCGTAGATTTGTTTCTTGGTTTCCATATTGGATCTGGAGTGCTTTTGCTGGCATTATACTGCTTCTCGTGTCCCAAATCGAATCAGTTGCTTCATTAGGGGTAAGGGCTCTATTGCCTTTTTTTCATCTTGATCCAGTCTCCTTTGATGCCGCTCTTGCCTTGCGCGCGCATCAAGTCATCATACGCTGCCAGTGCGGCCTTGGCTCCCTCGCCGGCCGAGATGACCGACTGCTTGTAATACAGATCGGTCGCATCACCCGCAGCATAGATGAAGGGGGTGGAAGTTCGATTGTTGCGGTCAATGATAATCTCGCCTCGCTCATTGAGCGATACCAAGCCTCTGACTAATTCGGGTCTGGCGATGAAGCCTATCTCTACAAAAAGCGCGGCCACAGACAGAGTCTTACGGGCACCAGTCTTCATATCCTGCACTATAATCTGTTCCAGATGATCAAAACCCTTAACCTCAACCACTTCTTCTCCATCTAGAAATTCAACATTTTGGGCCTCGTGCAGCATCTGGATAAGCATTTTCTCACCTCCGAATATGCTATTTCTTCGAATGAGATAAACTTGAGGACATAGCCGAGAGAGGTACAGTGCGGCTTCGATTGCTGAGTTCCCGCCGCCCGTCACTGCCACTATCTGGCCTTTGTACTTGGGTCCGTCGCAGATTGCGCAATGAGTGATCCCGCGGCCTTTCAACGCTTGCTCGCCGGCTAATCCCAGATCGCGAGGGGTCTTGCCGAACGCCAGAATCAAGGCTTTAGTTCGATGCTGGTGGGTCGGGGTGGCGACTACGAAACGATCCCCCTCCCGCGAAACTGAGACCACTTCATCGCGATGAATAACGGCGCCAAATGTTTCGGCTTGTTTTGCCATTCTCTCTGCAAGCTCCATGCCACTGGCTCGGTGCACTCCCGGATAGTTCTCGATGCTGTCGGTAAGTGTGAGTTGCCCGCCATAATTCTTGGCAATCACGAGGGTCCGCAGGGCTCGGCGAGCGCTGAATATTGCCGCTGGAAAACCGGCGGATGCCCCGCCGATAATGATAACATCATTTTCACTGCTCGAATCTTGTATCATTTTAACCTTTTTCCTGGGTCAATAGTTTCTCTGCATCCATCGCGGCCATGCAGCCAAGTCCGGCGGCAGTCACTGCCTGGCGATACCGGTGATCAGCGACATCGCCTGCCGAGAACACTCCCGGCACGCTGGTGAGGGTGTTATTGCCGACCTTAAGATATCCTTTCTCATCCAGATCAACCTGCCCCTGAAAGACTGACGTATTGGGCTGGTGGCCGATTGCTAGAAACACCCCTTCAGTTAGAAATTCTATTTCCTTCTCAGTGGTCGGATTCTTGATCCTCACCCCTGTGACCTTGTCGACACCCAACACTTCTACGACTTGGGCATTCGGTCTGAATACAATCTTAGGATTAGCCTTGGCGCGCGACAACATGATCTTGGACGCGCGGAATTGATCGCTTCTATGCAAAATTGTGACCTTACTGGCGAACTTGGTCAGAAAAAGCGCCTCCTCCATCGCGCTATCGCCCCCGCCGATCACGACCACTTCCTTGCCTTTGAAGAAAAACCCGTCGCAGGTGGCACACGCACTCACCCCGTGGCCACGAAGCTTCTGCTCACTAGATAGTCCCAGCCATTTGGCGTCAGCGCCAGAGGCGATGATCACCGTGCGTCCTTCATAATTCGCTTTGTCTGTCTGTACATGGAAAGGCCGGTTGCGGAAATCCACCCTGACTACTGTTTCTTGCACCAGAGTAGCTCCGAAACGAATAGACTGCGCCAGCATTTTGTTCATGAGCTCTGGTCCCAGAATGGCTTCAGGAAATCCTGGATAATTCTCGACTTCTGACGTTATCGTCAACTGTCCTCCCGGCGCAGGACCGGCGATAATCAAGGTCTTCATTTCAGCTCGCGACGCATACAGCCCGGCAGTGAGCCCGGCCGGGCCGGAGCCAATCACAATTACATCGTACATGAATAAAAATATTACGAATCAGAGGGGTACAAACAATTCTATCATAAGTTGGCGGATTTTTTAAGTGCTTGAGTATTCTGTCCTTATATACTATGATGGATAACGTTCTGAAGGAGGCTCTATGCTGCCTACGTACCAAGAAGATAAGACTGCTCACGTGTTTCTGGTTTCTATGATGGGACTGGCAGGAATCTGCGTTGGAACTCTCATGTATCCCGCAGTGGAACATGGGTGGAGCACGATATTCTTCTCTCTCAGTCTGGTCGAGCTGATGTCCATGTTCATTGTCTTAGCCTATGCAAGGCTTCCCGCTTTTTTGTGGCCTGAGGATTTCATGGGAAGTGCCGAGCGCAGAGGTATTCAGACCTATCTGGGCTGCTTCTCGATCACCTTAATCTATTTCATTGGCCTGCAGCTCTGGTGACAACTCGAAGAACATCCACATCTCCGCTGACTAATCGGCGGTTTTTTTATTTATGACACTCCAACCCTCGATCGCGGTGGGTACCCGGCAGTAACCAGGACTGCAAACAGCGACAGCAATCCCGCAAGAAGCGGCGGCAGGTATGAACCCGAACCCGAATAGAATACCCCAGCGGCCAAGGGTAGGGCGACGATATGGTACACGATAATCCAAACAGCTGATCCCTTGAGTCCCGCCGTATTTCGACGTGCGGTCTCGATTGCATCAATGAGAGTGCCGAGTGCACCACGCAGTACCAAAACTTCGGGTAGGTATCCGAAACGATCCACATCGCCAATACCAATACTCACGTCAGCTGCATTAAGCGCCGCATCGTTCTTCCTGATGTCGGCGGCAAAACCGATCACGCGATGGCTTCGCTTAAGCTTTTGAATTTCGTGCGCGACTTCAGTTCTAGGCAATTCGGCCAGCACGCGCTCGACTCCCAGCTGTCGTGCCTGCGCCTCCGCCGTCCCTCTGTGATCGCCTGTGGTCATGGCAACTGAGATTTTCATGGCGTGCAGGCGGCGCAAGACATGCTTAGTGTCTGTACGGACATGGTCGTCGATCGCAATCAACCCGACGCACTCACCATCAACCCCGACGAATACGACCGATTTTGCCTGCTCCTCAAGCGTCTCCGCCCGCTGGGTCATGCCTTGGATCCTAACCAGCCTCTGCTCCATCCACGCTCGATTGCCCACAAGTACCGACTTGTTCGCGACCATCCCCATAACCCCCCTGCCGGGAGTCTCGCTAAATTGTTCCGAGCTGATCAATGTCAGCTCCCTATTTTTCGCCTCCGCAACGATTGCCCGTGCGTAAGGGTGCTCGGCATACTGTTCCAGCGATGCAGCGATCTGCAACAACAGAACCGGATTAACAGGCGAATGATGATGCGGTACGATATCCGAAACTATGGGTGAATTCTTAAGCAACAACCGCCGATCAATAATCAGGTAATTCATATTGCCCAAGTGTTCCAAAGAAAAAGCCCGACGAAATAGTATGCCCGATACAGCGAGCCGCCCGGCAACTTGTGATGCGGTCATGCCTAAGGCTACGGCTGACTGTGGACTTACGACCACTAATACGGCGACGAGGAACTCATAAAACTGCTCCGCTCCCAGGATGTGCAATCGCAAGACAAGCAACGCTGCTACCAGTAAGGCAAGGACGCTTGCGCTTGCGGCAATTTTATCACCAAAATCTTCATACAAGGATGCTGTCTTGGATACAGGCGGAGAAATGTGTGATGCCGTGCGTAATTGCAAATAGATTAAGAATGTGAAAATCGCCCATAGCGCAACGGTGGTGCTCGCAGAGTTTGCGGAACCGAAATAGGCCGAACCAGACAAGCCGCCCGACGCATACTCAAGGCTCCGCATTGTCGCGACAATCGTCCCCAGTAGAAATGGAGTGTTTACGATAAAAAATATTTTATCTCTGGCGAAGATGAATGATTTGAAGACAAAAAACCCCCCAATTACGGCACTGAAAGTGAGCAGGAACAATACAAAGCCTGGCTGGGAAAAAGGATTCGCTGTCCCAGGCCACGCATATTCAATCCAAAGTGTGCCCAAAAACACGCCGACAAAAAGTACTGCGACTGCGTTTATGACATGCGCTGATATATGTATACGAAAACTGGTCATGGCTAGGGCACGAGATTCCGCACGTTGTGGCATCGGCTGTCGCATAGAATAACGGTCATCGAATAAAATCTATCAGTCCATAAAATATTCCCGCTGTAAAAACTATTACGAGCACCGCCCCAAAAATTCTCTTGTACGGTACGACAAATTCCGGCTTCCGCTTGCCGGCTCGCTCTGCCTTGAGGCTGGCAAACACCAAAACAATGCCAAGCAAGCCGCCAAACAGCACGCCGACGATGAACAAAATTTGAATAAAGTTGTGAAGACCGAAAGAAAATAGAATCAAAGGCACAAGAATGGTAAGGAGCCAAGCTTCTCGCTTCGGCAGCTTGAGATCGTACCAAAACGTCTCTTTCAAAGACAGCGACAGGCCCATGAATGCAGTTGATATGGTAATTAGGGCAAGAATATTCCCCGATGCAACCATGGCTCGACCCAGCTTCGCACCAAGTCCGATCGTCGCAACTTCTGTCGTGGCCGCACCGGTCACTCCCAACACAGCCGCAGTGAAAATGGAGTATATAAAAATAGGAAACAATATCGCGATTGTTATGGCCCGGGGAAATTGTTTTTCATGGCCGAAGAGGACTTCGCGCGCTTCCGGAATGGCCGCCGCTCCTCCAAATGAAAACAGGATCACGCCATAAGCCGGGAGAAGACCTTCTAGACGGAGGGAAAGAAAATTTTCGAAACGGATCTGCGACCAACTCACAAAACAAATCAAAGTTACTACGGCTCCCATGAGCAGGGTAAAAAGCAAATCTACTTTCTCTATAAGCTGTAAGCCGAAGTACAAAACAATCGCGCCACAGACAAGAAAGACATAACTCATCAGCCATGGGGATGTGCCGAAAAGTGCGCCGAGCACGCGGCCGGAACCGACCACGTATGCCAAGAGTGCGCCGTACGCTTCTGCGAGGAGAATGGCGTGCGCGAAATTTTTCCACCGGCTGCCGAGGTAAAGCTGAATATACCCCGCAAGTTGGTGCCGTCCTTCCGTGCGCAAAGCCATTTCAGCGATCATCAAATACTGTACCAACATCACCATGCCGATACCTAAGATAAGGAGTACTCCAATCGGGAAACCGACTTGGGCGACGACATATGGAATGCCAAGAAACCCCGCCCCGACAATAGTTCCTATAAGGACGGCAATTGCTTCAAAAAATGGTATAGCTTTCATTGTTTTTTGTTTCTCCAAATTCTTTCCGCCTGCACACATTGTATCATATTTCAAATCTGACTCCCCGGCTGGGTCGGAACCTTGAAAATTCCTTAAAATTCTGGTACCATCAATAAAGTCTCGACCCAGTCAGAAGAATACCATGATTTATGCCGCCATCGTCTAGGCTGGTCCAGGACGCCAGGTTTTCATCCTGGTAACCCGGGTTCAAATCCCGGTGGCGGTACGAAAAATGACCACATGAAAGTGGCCATTTTTCTTTTTGTCCGCTTTCTCAGATTTGCAGTTAGCAGGAGCTATCGCCTGCTCTTACTCCCTCTATTTTACCTAAAAATAGACATTTTATTTAATACTTGCCCTGGTGTACTATTGCGTTATACTGTAAGTACCCATGTATTTCACACTCAAGGTTCGTTCTCGACCTCCGGTCACCATCTCACCACGAATGTTGTGGCACACGGTCTCGAGCACGGTAAAACTCACAAAAAAAACTACTAAACAAATTATTTCGATTAGACCCCACGAGCTGCGTACGTGGATGGTTGGTCATGCATCAGTGCTAATCAATTTTTTCGGAACGACAATCTTGACCGACCCGGTCTTTGTCAAATGGCTGCCCGTGCCGAAACGACGCGTGGCAGCCGGCCTGCTGCCGAGGCACCTTCCGACCATCGACTATTGCATAATTTCTCATGCGCATATCGATCATTTCAATCGCAGAAGCTTGCGCCAAATCTCTCATAAAATTCGCACCGTCATTGTCCCTAAAAATTGCACTGACCTCCTGCCATCACGTTTTCGCCACACAATTGAATTGGGTTGGAACAAAACGTCGGTGCTTCAGGATCTTTCAATCACCGCCTTCCGACCGGTGCATTGGGGCGAACGGTATTTTTGGGAACACAAAGGACGAGGCTACAATTCTTATATCGTCCGAAAAAACGGCAGATCGATTTTTTTCTGCGGCGATTCTGCATACGGGAAATTTTTTAAGCAAATTGGCTACGATCACCAACCCGATATCGCTTTCTTGCCGATCGGAACCTACGACCCTGACTCTTTGAAGAAAATCCACATGGGACCGCTGGACGCCCTGCGCGCGTTCCGCGACCTGAAAGCAAAACATTTTATCCCAATCCATTGGGGGAATTTCCGTCTCTCCGCCGAACATCCATACGAGCCACCCAGACTTTTGGAAGCCCTGGCGGAAAGGCGCGGATTTAGTGACCGAGTACACGTACTCGAGAATGGACAAAGCGTGGCGATTCCTTTATAATCGTCCCTATGATGATTCTAGGGATTGAAACGTCTTGCGACGAAACCGCGGCAGCGGTTTTATTTTCACCACGTGGCGACAGGACGCCGAAGCTCTTAAGCAATGTCATATACTCCCAAGCAAAAATCCATCGGAAGACTGGGGGGGTGGTTCCGGAAATTGCCGCGCGCGCTCATATCGAACAGATCATTCCAACGATCGCGGAAGCTCTCCGTTCGGCCCGTGTGTCACTTGCTGAGATTGACGGGATTGCAGTCACCGCAGGCCCGGGCCTTCTCACTTCGCTCATGGTGGGGGTAGATACGGCCAAAACACTAGCTATGGTGCTGCATAAACCGATCGTTGCGGTCAATCACATGGAAGCGCATGCGTATTCCACGCTCATAGAAATACCCCCAAAAAAAACGAAGCTCCTGTTCCCTGCGCTTGCCCTGACAGTGTCGGGAGGCCACACTGAGCTCCTGCTGATCAGTGGGTGGCTCAAGCATAAGAAGATCGGCCAAACCCTAGATGATGCCGCGGGTGAGTGCTTTGACAAGGTTGCCAAGCTTCTTAGCCTTCCCTATCCCGGAGGACCTGCCCTTGCTCGCCTAGCGGAACGGGGCAGAGCCACGATAGCTTTCCCACGGCCGATGATTAGCTCCGGGAATTTTAACTTTTCATTTTCAGGATTAAAGACTGCGGTTTTGTACTATCTGAGGAGTGAGGGATCAAAGATAAAAAACAAAAGATTCCGAGCTCGTGTAGCTGCTTCAGTTCAAGAAGCAATAGTAGATGTTTTGGTGGCCAAAACCATTGCAGCGGCTCTGAAACATCGAGTAAAAAATATCTTGCTCGGTGGTGGTGTGGCTGCCAATCATCTGCTTCGCCAAAAGCTAAAAGCCGAAAGCTATAAGCTAAAATCTAATTTCCTCGCAGCCCAGCCCGAGTACTGCACGGACAACGCGGCGATGATCGCTTATGCCGGCTGGCTGCATATGCAACGCGGAGATTACACGCCTATAAAAAAAGTCCGCGCGAATGCGGACTGGGAATTATAAACTAACAATTCCGGGCGGCTTAATCAAGCTCGCAGATTGTCATCTTCCCACCGGCTTCGTGGGCCCATTCAAGTGGCCACGGCGGTTCCTCAAGGTTAGTATCAGGAGACTTGATCTCCTGCTCATGGCGGACGGACTGAGGTAGGGTTGTTTGTTCGGCGGTTGCCGCGGTTGCTAGATTCAGCATGGGTCCTCCTGCGCAAAATATAGAATCTAATCTATTGTACTTATTAGACACTTGGCGGGCAAGTAAGAATCGTCTCTTTCGTCAATACCCATATTACTTTACTTTTTTGAGGGTTTGGCTAAACTAGTGTTAGCTACTACTTTGGCTGTCACCAAGGTGATCCGCTTGAAAGCGGACAGCCGTCAGAAGAAAGCTGCTTGCAGGCAAGCAGCTAGTAGACCTGGCCGGGGCCGCCCGTTACAGCGGTAAAAGAAAGTCGCCTCATCGGCGACCCGCCGAAGAGGCGGGTATAATGTCAAGATGGTACCCCCCTTGAGCGGAATCGAAAGGGGTCTTGAACACCACGCTGGTGTTTTTATTTTTTTCATCCATGAGACAAATCGATAAGACAATCCTAAAACAATTACGACTCCCCCGCCCTGCCTCGCATAAACGGGATAACGGACGCTTACTAATTGTCGCCGGGTCCGGCCGCTACCATGGCTCTCTTGTGTATGCAGTCAAGGCCGCCTCGCGGCTTGTAGATTTGACCTACGTGTTGAGCACGCCTGAAAATCAAAAGCTTATTGCAAAAATGAAACTGCTCACAGCTGAATTCATGCCCGCACCCGAGATGCCACAGCAGGGTAGGGAATATGACTTTGACTGCATCCTGATCGGGCCGGGACTCGGCATCTCCGATCGTACCGTATCACTGGTCAAGCGCGCGCTTGCAACTAGTATGAAAGTCGTCCTGGACGCTGACGCCCTGAATGTGTTGGACGACCCACTTAAGAAACTCCTGGGTGCCAATCATATTCTCACCCCCCATCGCGGAGAATTCCGCCGATTGTTCCGAATGCCCCCCACAGTAGATAATGCTTATAAGATGACGAAGCGCTACGGCTGTACTATCGTATTGAAAGGCCCGTCGGACATCATCACAAACCCTAAACAAAGAATATACGAATGTCGCGGCGGCAACGCCGGTATGACCAAGGGGGGCACAGGTGACGTGCTCGCCGGGCTTATTGCCGCGCTATTCTGCACCAATACCGCATTCGTTGCAGCTGCCGCCGGGAGCTACATCAACAAGGCGGCGGGCGATGAACTCTACAGAAGAGTGGGTACATTCTACGATGCGGAAGATCTTGTCGAACAGGTCCCTAAAACTTTTTACAAACTTACAAGATCATAAATACTTATGGCTGATCTGCCCAAATCCTACGATGCCTCAAGGGTAGAAAACGACATTTATCAAATGTGGCTTAAATCGGGCTACTTCAACCCGGATAATCTGCCTGATGCGAAGAAACGCAAACCTTTTACCATTTCCTTGCCGCCACCCAATGTGACCGGTGCGTTGCATATGGGTCATGCCTTTGAAGATACCATCCAAGATACCATAATCCGCTTCCAAAGAATGAGGGGTAAGCGAGCTTTATGGGTACCTGGCACCGATCATGCTGCCATTGCCACACAGGCTAAATTTGAAAAAGAGCACTACAAAAAGCATGCTAAGTCCCGGCACGACTATAGCCGCCAGGAATTTTTCGAAATGATCCAAAAATTTGCCCTGGCTAACCAGTCCTCTATTCTTTCCCAACTGCACAAATTAGGATTGTCATTAGATTGGAACCGTTTGGCCTTTACTTTGGACAAAGAACGTGAACTGGCAGTGCGCACGGCTTTCAAAAGAATGTACGATGCCGGCTTAATTTACCGAGGCTACCGGGTAGTTAATTGGGATGTAAAAGGTCAAACCACAATTTCTGATGATGAAATTGACTACGAAGAAATTAAGGGTGTTTTGTATACCTTCAAATATTCCAAAGATTTCCCCATTGCCATCTCTACCACCCGCCCGGAAACCAAGGTCGGAGACGCAGCAGTGGCGGTACATCCGGAAGATGAGCGCTACAAGAAATTTGTTGGCCAAGAATTTAACTTGGAATTCGTCGGGGTGCCGCTTCGCATCAAAATTATCGCGGACAAGGAAATAGACCCGGCCTACGGCACCGGCGCTGTCGGGGTTACGCCTCTGCACAGTATGATCGATTTTGAAATTGCCCAGCGTCATAACTTAGCCGGCAAACAGGTTATTAATGAATTTGGAAAAATGAAGGGTGCTGGAGAGCTGTTGGAAGGCAAAAAGACTGCTGAGGCTCGAGTAATCATCGTAAACTGGCTCAAACAACAACGCTTACTTGAAAAAGAAGAAACCATCACCCAAAACCTTTCCCGAGCCCAACGGACTGGGGGGATTGTTGAACCTCTTCCAAAACTGCAATGGTTCGTAGACGTCAATAAGAAATTCGTTCTTTCAAAATCGAAGCTTTCGGGCATTCCCTCCGGCTCAGAAACTACGCTTAAGGACATCATGAGAAAAACAGTGGAGAATGGGCAAATTGAAATTATGCCGGAGCGATTTGCAAAGACATACTTTCATTGGTTGGATAACTTACGCGATTGGTGTATTTCCAGACAGATTATTTATGGGCACAGAATCCCAATCTGGTACTGCAGGGCTTGTCAGGCCATCTCCTCACAAGGTCAAAATCCCGGGGGGCCTACAATGCACGCCGCCATTAAAGATTTGGCAAAATGTCCAACTTGTAATTCGACTGATCTAGAGAAGGATACTGATACGCTTGATACTTGGTTTTCCAGCGGCTTATGGACTTTTTCGACATTAGGCTGGCCCAAGGAAACCGCCGACCTGAAGACCTACCACCCAACTTCCGTAATGATGCCTGGTTACGAAATTCTATTCTTCTGGGTAGCGCGCATGATTCTCATGAGCGGGTTTTTGCTAGGCGATATTCCTTTCCATCAAGTTTATTTACATGGCATTGTTCGTGACAAACAAGGTAGAAAGTTCAGCAAATCCTTGAGCAATGGCATTGACCCACTGGAAATGACTGCCAAATACGGCACAGATGCTCTGCGTGTGGCGCTCGTATTCGGCGCGGCTCCAGGCAATGATGTAATATTTGATGAACAAAAAGTTAAGGGCATGAAACACTTCGCCAATAAATTATGGAATATCGCTCGCTTTATTCTAACCAATGTTCAATCAAAAGATCATAAATTCGAGGCTACCACCGAGGCTGATCAGATTATCTTGAAAGGACTCGAAAGGACAGTTACTCGTGCCACAGAAAACCTTGAAAACTACCGACTCCACGAAGCAGCACAAGAAATTTATCAATTTACCTGGCATGAATTCGCCGACAAGTACCTTGAAGTAAGTAAGTATCAAATGGGTCTCTCGACTATGGAGTCAGTTTCTCCAGCCGGAACAAGAAAAAATTTTGAAAACCAGAAAGGTAACACTCAACAAATACTGCTTCATTGCCTTATAACACAACTCAAGCTCCTCCACCCCTTCATGCCGTTCATTACGGAACATATCTGGCAGCTGCTCCGCGAAAGAAAGCTTGTGAAAACGAGACTGCTTATGATCACCCAGTGGCCCAGCTAGGAAGACAAATTCAAAGAGCCCCTTACGGGGCTCTTTATGTTGCGTTTTAGGCTGCTGTCGCTTCCAATACCTTCTCTTCCTCCGGCTGCACCTTGCCCGCTTTTGTCATTTCTTCCTGTTCCTTCAATCTCGCTTCGTAACCAGTGCCTGCAGGGATAAGCTTGCCGATAATTACGTTCTCTTTCAATCCTTTCAGAGTATCGGTCTTGCCCGACACGGCGGCATCAATCAGCACTTTGGTCGTTTCCTGGAATGAGGCTGCTGCAAGGAACGAATCGGTGTTCAAGCTGGCCTTCGTGATACCCATCAAGACCTGTTCGGTCAGCACCGGGCGTTTCTTCTCTTTCTTCAGCTTATCATTTATTTGCGTGAGGATATTGCGATCCAGAAGATCACCCACTATGAGGTGGGAGTCTCCGGAATCGGCTATGCGGATTTTGGCAAACATCTGTTTTACAATAAGCTCAATGTGCTTGTCGTGGATATTCTGCCCTTGGCTCGTGTAGATCTGCTGTACACCCTGAATAATATACTCCTGCGTCTCCTGCATGCCGCGCAAACCGAGTAGCTGTTGGAGATCGAGGTTGCCTTCGGTTATGGGATGGCCTTTCTCAACCAGGTCTCCGTCACGCACGAGCAAGCCTATGTTTGAGGGTATCGAGTATTCCTTAAAATTCTCGGAGTCCCGGGATACCACTAGTTTTTTGAAGCCTTCTTCGGTCGCCTTCACGACTGCCCGGCCCGCGTGCTGTGCTTTGACTGTCGTGCCCTCAGCATCGACGTATAACGGCTCGCCTTCTTTGATTTCTTCTCCGTCGCCAATCTGCAACTTTGCACTGCCAATCAAATACTCATCAGCCAATGGCTCGGCTGTGGTAACACGGACGATGAACTCTTTATTCGAAGGGTGCTGAACGGTCGCTTGTCCAGAAATCTCTGATACAGTTGCCTGGCCCTTGGGTGGACGGGATTCAAAAAGCTCTTCAACCCGAGGCAAACCCTGGGTAATATCTAGTCCGGCTACGCCTCCGGTATGAAATGTACGCATAGTCAGTTGCGTACCAGGTTCGCCGATAGCTTGCGCCGCAACGATGCCAACTGCTGTTCCCAGTCTGACGATTCGATTGAAACCTAAATCGAAACCATAGCATTTCTCACAAATTCCGCGCGGCAACAGGCAGCGCATCACTGAACGAGTGTAAATCTCTGGCATTCCACTTTTATCGATCTTGTCGGCCATCTGCTCATCAATATGTTGGCCTGCCTCAACGATCACATCTTTCGTCTTCGGATCGATAATATCCGAGGCGGCAACCCGTCCAAATACGACTTCCATAAATCCCTTGCTAAGCTTCTCATACTCTGCCCGGCGGATCCATCGGCCTTCCTTCGTGCCGCAGTCTTCTGCGTTAACAACCATGTCCTGCGCTACATCGATAAGACGGCGAGTTAAATATCCGGCATCCGCCGTGCGCAATGCGGTATCAGTCATCCCCTTCCGTGACCCGTGGGTCGAAATGAAATATTCCAATACGTCCAAGCCTTCCTTAAAACTCGCTTTCGCGGGGAGCTCAATGACTTCTCCTGCCGGGTTCACCACGAGACCCTTCATGCCGCTCATTTGGGCGACTTGAGAAATCGAACCGCGGGCTCCGGAAACGACCATGAGTGAGACCATGCCGTGCGGATCAAGACCTTTCGCCACCGAAGCAGAAACCTTGTCACGAACTTCTGCCCAGATCTCGACTACTCGATTGTACCGCTCCTGCTCGGTAAGCAGTCCTTCCTGAAATTCCTGAAAGGTTTTATTTACATGGGAATCGGCTTCGGCGACTAACTGTTGTTTCGTGTCTGGTACGGTCAGGTCATCCATGCCCCAGGAAATCCCGGACTTGGTAGCATAAGTGAAACCCACGCGCTTAATCTCGTCTAGCAGGTCGGCGGTTACGGCTACTCCGTACTTCTTATAGAACTCGCGGATTAGTCGTTTGATTCGCTTGGTATCAAATACGTCGTTGACAAATCCGAAATCAGCCGGCAACAATTCGTTCATTATTATACGGCCAATGCAAGTCTCTACAAGCTGACCATTAAGGCGCACCTTGATACGCGCCTTGAGTTTGGCTTTGCCGCTTTGGTATGCGAGGATTGCTTCCTCTTTATCGGAGAAGATCTTGCCCTCGCCCATGAGGCCGTCTTTGATGTGTGTAATGTAGTAACAACCCAAAACCATATCCTTGGTGGGTGCCATGACCGGCTCTCCTGAAGCCGGCTTGAGCAGGTTTACTGAGGACAACATGATTGTCTTTGCCTCTTCTTGCGCAGCATCGGTGAGAGGGACGTGCACGGCCATTTGGTCTCCGTCGAAGTCGGCATTGAATGCGGCACAAACGAGAGGATGTATCTGAATTGCCTTGCCTTCTATGAGCACTGGTTGAAAAGCTTGGAAGCCGAGACGGTGAAGGGTGGGCGCCCGATTGAGCAAGACATACCGTGACTTCGTCACTTCTTCAAGAATATCGTAAACCTCTTCCCTGCCTTGTTCAATCAGCCTATTGGCGCTGCGTACATTGTGCGCATACTCCCGGGAAATGAGCTTGGAAATTACGAAGGGTTTGAAAAGCTCCAGTGCCATCTTCTTCGGGAGGCCGCATTGGTTGAGCTTGAGAGTCGGGCCAACTACAATCACGCTGCGGCCTGAATAATCGACGCGTTTACCGAGCAAATTCTGACGGAATCTGCCCTGTTTCCCCCGGAGCATATCCGCTAGCGAGCGTAATTTTCGCCTCTGTCCAGTTGAAGCCGTGACTTCCTTGCCGTGGCGAATAGAGTTGTCTAAAAGCGCATCAACGGCTTCCTGAAGCATGCGCTTTTCGTTTCGCACGATAACCTCAGGTGCGCCTATTTCCAAAAGTTTCTTTAATCGATTATTGCGATTAATGACCCGCCGATACAAATCATTGAGATCGGAAGCCGCGAAGCGCCCACCGTCAAGTTGCACCATAGGACGCAGGTCGGGCGGAATAACCGGCAGCGATGTTATGAACATCCAATCGGGCCGAAGTGAATTCACAATCATTCCCTGAGCAAGCTTGATGCGTTTCAGTAGTTTACGCTTGGTATTGCCTTCCGCGGTTGCGACTTCATCCTGAAGCTGCTGGAGCAACTCTTCCAAATCTATCTGCTTTATAAGATTGTAAAGAGCCTCGGCGCCAATGCCAGCTTGAAAGACCGGACCGTACTTTAAAGAATAATCCCGATATGTCAGTTCCGAAATTATTTGATATTTCTTAATAGACTTGATTTCCGAGCGAGCCAGGTCACGGATTTTCTCCAAGCGGGAAACCTCTTCGGTCTGGTTGTCACGCAATCGATTCAACTCGGTATCAATCTGAGCGGCAATCACTTCCGGATCTTTGGTCTTATTTTTCTGATCAGCCTTCATCGACTTGGCTTGCTGGTACAGTCGATCATAGCGTTCGGAAATCTCCTTGACCTTTGCCTTGAACTCCCGCTCGATCTGCTCTAATGTCTTTGTCCGCACATCCTCATCCACCTGTGTGATAATATAGGAGGCGAAATAGATGATCTTCTCCAACTCTTGGGGCGACAGGTCGAGAATCAATCCTATACGGCTCGGCACACCACGAACAAACCAAATGTGACTGACAGGAGAGGCAAGCTGGATATGACCCATGCGCTCGCGACGAACGATCGAGCGTGTCACCTCAACCCCGCATTTGTCACAAATAATTCCCTTATAGCGAATGCGCTTGTATTTACCACAATAGCACTCCCAGTCTTTCACTGGCCCGAAAATTTTCTCGTCAAAAAGACCGTCCTTCTCAGGACGTTGGGTACGATAATTGATCGTTTCCGGTTTGGTCACTTCGCCGTGTGACCACTGTAAAATCATCTCGGGTGAGGCGAGCTTGATCTTGACTGCTTTGAATTCGGAAGTTTGCGTGGCCATTAAAATCGAGTGTCGCTAGTAGTTTATGCTTGGTAACAAACTTGTCGGGGCCTATTTCGCAATCGCTTTTTCTTTCTTCCTGGATTTTTTCTTGGTTGAATCGTCCCCTTTGTCTTGAGACTCTAAGACCAATTTCGGCTCTTCAACCGGCTGGGTTGTCAGGTCGTGAATTTCCTCAGCTGAAGTATCGATTAATTCATCTCGTTCCCCAATCAATTCTACATCCAAGGCTAAGGACTGCAGTTCTTTGACCAATACACGAAACGATTCGGGGATATTTGGCTTCCTAATTTGTTCACCTTTAACAATTGCTTCATAGGTCTTGCTCCGTCCGATGACATCATCTGACTTGATGGTCAACATTTCCTGCAAAGTATGGGCGGAACCATAACCCTCCAAGGCCCAGACCTCCATTTCTCCAAATCGCTGGCCGCCGAATTGAGCCTTGCCGCCAAGTGGTTGCTGGGTGATGAGCGAGTAGGGCCCGGTAGAGCGGGCGTGCATCTTGTCATCTACTAAATGGTGCAGCTTCATAATATAAATAACTCCCACTGTCACCGGCTCTTCAAAAGGAATGCCTGTTTTGCCGTCAAGTAAGGTAATCTTACCGTCTTGTGGAAGCCCCGCTTTCTCAAGTTCTCGCTTGATGTCGGCTTCATGAACCCCATCAAGAGCCGGCGACATAACCTTGTAGTTGAGCTTTTTTGCCGCCATGCCAAGGTGGGTTTCAAGCACCTGTCCGAGATTCATACGGGAAACAATACCAAGTGGATTCAGAATAATATCGACCGGCTGGCCTTCGGCGGTGAAAGGCATGTCTTCGACCGGGATTACCCGGGAAATGACCCCCTTATTCCCGTGCCGACCGGCCATTTTATCGCCCACCGATACCTTGCGTAAGACCGCTACCGATACCTGTATCGAACGGATCACACCGGTAGGCAACTTGTCGCCCTTCTCGCGGGAAAATTCTTCAATTGCGATGACCTTGCCATACTCGCCGTGCGGCAGGGTCAGAGAAGTGTCTTTGACATCGCGGGATTTCTCGCCGAAGATTACGCGCAATAATTTCTCTTCTGCCGTGAGGTCGGTCTCTCCCTTGGGGGTGATCTTGCCTACCAGGATGTCGCCGGCGCGGACCTGTGCGCCGATGCGCACAATCCCATTCTCGTCGAGATCCTTCAGCTTGTCTTCGCCGACGTTCGGGATGTCACGAGTAACGATCTCGGGTCCAAGTTTGGTATCGCGCACATCAATCTTGAAATCTTCTATGTGGATTGAGGAAAAACGATCATCTTCCACTACGCGACTGGAAAGCAGGATGGCGTCTTCGTAGTTGCCGCCCTCCCAAGACATAAAAGCAACAAGCAGATTTTGCCCGAGCGCCAGTTCGCCCCGTTCCGTCGCGGCGCCATCCGCCAATGCTTGACCGCGTAAAACGCGATCGCCCCGCGACACCAAGGACCGCTGATTGATGCAGGTCGAAGTGTTGGAACGCAAAAACTTTTTCAATAAATACTCGTGCTTCTGCCCTTTATCATCTAAGACCACTATCTTCTCACCGGTTACTGAAGCAACCACGCCATCCGATTCGCAAATGATTACCTGTCCCGAATCAAATGCTGCCTTCTCTTCGACCCCGGTGCCAACAATGGGCGCTTCCGGCTTGATACAAGAGACTGCTTGACGCTGCATATTCGAACCCATGAGAGCCCGGTTTGCGTCATCATGCTCCAGAAATGGAATCAAAGACGTTGTAATGCTGATAATCTGCTTGGGGGAAACGTCGAGATAGTCAATATCGTTCGTAGCGGCGATCGTGGGTACTCCACGTACCCGAACTGAAGCGCGCTCTTCGGCAAAGTACCCTTGTTCGTCCAGAGGAATTGTAGCGGGTCCTATAATAGCGTGCTCTTCTGCGAAACCATCCAAATACTCTATTTCTTGGGAGGCAAATGATTTGATGCGAATCTTGTCTATTTTCACTTTATGCGCAATATTCGATGCGGATTCGGCGGTTAATTTTTCTCCCGCGCGAGCGATTACGTCTTGCGTGGCGGGATCCAATACATCTTCCAGAAGAATCCGTCCCTTGAGCTTGTCCGTCTTGTTCTCGGCATATTTGAGCACCTTCCGATATGGTGTTTCAAGAAAACCATATTTATTCAGCTTGGCATAGCACGATAAATGAGCCACCAAACCGATATTGGGCCCTTCGGGTGTGGTAATCGGACAAAGACGTCCGTAGTGTGAGCGGTGTACGTCACGGACTTCAAATCCGGCGCGCTCGCGGGATAAGCCTCCCGGGCCCATAGCCGAGAGGCGACGCTTGTGTTCAAGCTCAGCCAGAGGATTGGTCTGATCCATGAATTGAGAGAGCTGTGAGGAGGAAAAAAATTCCTGGATGACCGCGACAATCGGACGAACATGAATAAGTTGCGCTGGGGTGACCATCTCAAGATCGGCCAAGCTCATCCGGTCGCGAGCAATTCTTACCATGCGTGCCAATCCAATCCGGAATTTGGCTTGGATCAGTTCGCCCACCGCTCGGATCCGACGGTTGGCCAGGTGGTCAATGTCGTCTGGTTGTCCCTGAGTATTGTTGAGTCGAATGATTTCTTTGATCACTTCGGCCAGATCTTCTTTTGTAAGAATCCGATCTTCCCGGCCGCGGATGCCCAAGCGCTGATTGAATTTAAATCGGCCGACTTCGGATAGGTCGTAGCGCTGGAAATTGAAAAACATGGCCGTTATCAAGGAGCGGGCATTATCAGTTGTGGCCAAATCGCCCGGGCGAATACGACGGTAAACCTCTATAAATCCTTCGTCGGCTGACTTTGAAGGATCCTTGTCAAGTGTTGCTTGCATATATCGCGTATCGGGATTCGTGTCCACGTCACGGAATGCCTCAAGAATTTCTTCGTTTGAACTGAAGCCAAACACGCGAAGCAAGGCTGAAACCGGAACGCGGCGCTTGCGATCGATCTTCACTCCGATCGCGCCGTTAAGATCAGTATCGAGCTCAAGCCAGGCTCCTCGGTTGGGTATCACCTTGGAACCGAATAGATTGCGTCCTCGAACATTCTCTGACGAGAAGAAGACGCCCGGTGACTTTATAAGCTGCGACACTACGACGCGCTCAACACCATTGATCACAAAAGTGCCCCTATTAGTCATCAATGGAAAATCTCCCAGATATACATCCTGGGTTTTTGTTTTGCCGGTCACTTTGTTAACAAGCTTAACCGCTACGTAAAGGGGCGCCTCGTAAGTTGTATTTCGCTCGCGAGCGGTTTTCTCGGTGTGCTTGGGCTTGTCTAGATAATGGTCACCAAATGTGAGCTCGAGGGTCTTGCCGGTAAAATCCTGAGTGGTGCCGAGCTCCTCGAAAAGCTCTTTCAACCCTTGCTCGAAAAACCAGCGATAGGATTGGGTTTGAATCTCAATAAGATCTCCCAAAGGCAAAATTTCGTGGGTTTTGGAAAAAGATTTCCGCTTTGAGCGCTCACTCTTCTGTATAGAAGTGATTCGAGACGCTGCTGGTATTAAATTTTCGAAACTGTTGTGCTGTTTTGCTGACATCAAAACAAGACCCCGTGTAATACACAAAAAGGGCCAAATTATTGGCTACCTCAAACGGTGTTATGCATAAATCAATTGTATTCCCCGTTGCAAATTTGTCAAGTTGCCAATAATATAAAAATGTGTCTTTATACAATTTTTTGCAACTTTCGCTTAATTTTCGCTATTTTTTTAATGACTTTAGGAAAAGTAATATGAGGAGGTCCGCCATACCGTGGTTTAGCCTCGTTTTTATGAGATGACATGATGCTGAGTAATTCAGTAAGATCACGAGGTATCTTTTCGGTAACAATACTGACTGATGGAATTCCAAGCGAAAAACCGAGGGCGCGAGCAACGGCAAGACCCGTGCGCTGGCCAGTAAACGACCCTTCTCCTACTGCGACAATGACACAATAGATTTGCTTTAGGGAAACCCCGGCTCTGCGCAACAGGACCAATAGAGAAGATTCTATAGTTTCTGATCTGCCCCTGCCTGCAGGGAAAACTTCGTCCACCGCACCCTCGGCACATACTATTGCTAGCCGGGATTTGTCAGGGCTGAGCGTGTTGATAAATAATAGATGGCGCTGCTTCATATTTTTAGGCTACAATAACCGCATGAACATCGTTCTTATTACTGCAATTGTATGGCTGTGCGCCCAGTTGGGGAAGCTCGCCACACGTCGAGATTCTGGAAAGAAATTTCGCTGGGTAAACCTTTTTGATTATGGTGGTATGCCGTCTTCGCACGCAGCGTCTATTGCATCGCTCTCTACATCAATCGGTTTGTCGGAAGGATGGGGATCTCCTCTTTTTGCGATTTGTGTAATAATCGCTGTCTTTATCGTGCACGACGCATTAAGACTCAGAAACATCATCCAAATTCAATCAAAGCTACTCAATCACGTCCGGGCGGGATTGTCTCCTGCTGTCCAGTCTTCCTACCCCGTGATTTCGGAGAAAGTTGGACACACGGTAAGTGAGGTTCTAGTCGGATTATTGCTGGGAATTCTTCTAACTCTTTTGCTGACCCGCATCCTGTAGCAAACTTTTCAGTTCCTGTCGCACGACTTTCCGATCGTCCCAGGGAATGTATCTGCCGTTTGCAGTTGCCATTGTCTGCTCAGCTCCCTTACCGGTAATAAGGACCAAGTCGTCTCTTCTGGCCATATTGATGGCTTTTTTTATCGCTTGCCTACGGTCAAGGATTCTGAACAAATCTTCACCCTCTATCTTCCCGACTTCTTGCGCACCAGAAGCCACCTCTTCCATTATTTGCCTTGGATCATCATCGTATGGGTCATCGGTGGTCACAATCACTATATCAGCATTCGCACTTGCCATTTGGCCTAAAACTGGCCGTCGGGCAACATCCCTCCCACCGCCAGTGCCTCCCAAAACTTGTATGACTCTCCTGCGGGGCCATGATTTCACTGTCTCGTAGAGTGCTTTGAGGGCATTGGGCTCGTAAGCATAATCAACTATTACTGAAAATGGCTGGCCTTCCTTGATTGATTCTAGCCTGCCTGGGATGCCCGCGACTTTTTGAAGGACTCGGCGGGAGGTCTCAAGCCCGACTCCTTGAGTTCTCGCGGCGGCAATGGCCGCCAAACAATTTTCAATATTGAACGTGCCCGAAAGCTGAGATTCAAAACGGATACCGGCTATGGTGAAACGGCTACCTTGGGCATCTGATCCAGTCTGCTCCGCTAGTATTTTCTCGGAACGATTACCGTGGCGGACGGCGGTAATGCCAAAAACAATTTTTTTATCTACCTTGAAATTCAAAAAGTCGCGCGCGTATTCATCGTTGCCGTTCACCACAATCGACTTGGTGATTTTCTTGCCTTGTAGAATTTTATTCGGCAGACGTTCCAGTAGCCGAAAGTATTCCAATTTCGCTTGTTTGTAATTTTCAAATCCGCCATGGCGCTCCAAGTGTTCCGGCGCTATATTGGTGATTACCATAGCATCATAATGAATATTCAAGTGCCGGTATTGAAGCACTCCCTCTGACGAAGATTCAACAATCGCATAGCGGCACCCGTTCTGGACCATCTCTTGCAGCATTCGCTGGAGAGCAAAACGTCCGGGCATGGTCATTTTTTTCTTATTGAGTTGCACCTCTCCCCCGGCGCTATAGTTCACCGTTGAAGTAAACCCCACCCTGTCGCCGGTATCGCGCAAGATCGCGGCGATCAGGTTGACCGTGGTAGATTTGCCATTAGTTCCGGTAACACCTATGACGACTAGTTTTTTTGAAGGGCTTCTGTACCACTTGGCAGCCAGAAAAGAGAGGGCCTTATGATAGGCGCTCAGAGCCCATAGGGGAATAAATTGTTCAACCAGAGACTTCACCATGCTGTGTTTTGATCAGGCAGATTTTTTCCCACGGATGCGATTTGCCCAACGACCCAATCGATAGAGCCGGTACCACCAGGCATCATAGAGTAAATCATATGCGCCTACATAGGCCACTTCCCGGCCCCCAAATCCTTTTTTAAATCGGGTAATTCCACTCCATGGATGAGACCGGGCCCCCTCGGGCGCGATGCCACCAAGGTCGTACCAGTGCATCCCGTGTTGCTTGGCGGCTCGAATTGCCGCCCACTGAATAAGGTGCGGCGCCATCGCGCCGCGAATATTATCAGAAGATGCCCCGTGCAAATATGTCGCGCAAGATCCAAAGTATGTCACGATCGCAGCAGCGAGGGGCCGACGGTGATATGATGCAATAAACAATTCAGCCATACCGCGAGGACCCAAAGATTCCAGAAGATTGACATAATATAGATAGGGATGAGGGGAGAAACCATCGCGCTCAGTCGTCTCCCTCATGAGTTCCCAGAATACCCGCATCTTCTTAGCATCTGGAAGCTCTTCTACTACCACTCCCTTGCGGGTAGACAGGTGGATATTATAGCGTGTTTTGGGCTTCATTTGGTGCAGCAGCTGCTCCTCGGCCATATGCAGATCCAGAAGCAAAGTATTCTTGGGTTGTATTTCCCAGCTAAGTTTTCTGAAACCCATTTCTTCCAGTTTGAACTTCCCCGTGAATTCTGTTTCAGGTGGATCCACTCTCAAGAAAATTGGCTTCTCCACTAAAATAAAATCTTCTAACTTATCAAGAAACAATCGCCAAATTTTCTGCCCATGCGCTGAAGGCGCGACGACCGGACCCCTGGGGCAATAGAAATACGACCTGCCTCTAGGAAGCGGCATTCGCACAACTTGGGCAGCGAGCAGAGGATTACCAGTGTTGGAAGTCAAAAAAACCCGCCAGACCCTCCGATTCAACCGGCGTTGGAACTCGCCCCATTCCCACGACTGTAGTAGCGATGCTCCCCGTGTGAGAATGAAATCCGTATATGATTTCTGATCGCGCGCTTCTATAATCTGCATTCTATCTGCCACCCATAATTTTCAAAGCGGCCTTTATCATCTGGTTGCTATCTGAAAGTCCGGGTGGAACCCGCTTGAGCGCCTCTCTCGCTTCTTGCCCTGAGTACCCTAGTGCAACCAAGGCGTCCAGGCTTTCTGAAAAATCTTTGGAGCCCTTAATACTAATACTGCCGCCCAACTCGCCGATTTTCTCCCGAAGCTCGACGATAAGCCTCTCGGCGGTTTTTCTGCCCACGCCGGAAACCTTGATAAATGCCGCGGCGTCTCCAGAAGCGATGGCCGATCGTATATGTTCGCTGGCGACTGCAGACATCACCGAGAGCGCAACTTTCGGTCCCACCCCGGAGACGGAAATGAGCATTTCAAAAAGCTCCAAGTCATCCTGCTTAAGAAATCCATACAGGGAAAGCTGATCTTCGCGCACATAAGTATGAATGTAAAATTCAGCTTCCGCTCCTATTTTCAGCTTCAATACCATGGCGCTCGGTGCGTTCACCTTGTACCCTACGCCAGCGGTATTCACGATAAGGGACTGGCCGCTCTTGCTAATAACCATGCCTTTGATATATCCTATCATGCACTTATTGTATCACGTTGGTCACTATAAAAAAACGAAAGAAAACTGCTCCTGCTAGTCAGTAATGGGTGGCCCCTGATAAGATACACTCTGTATGAACAAATTTAAACTGATTTCTAAATTCAAACCTACCGGTGACCAACCTGCTGCGATCAAGAAGCTCGTGGCAAACCTCAAGTCCAACATTGCCCGCCAGACCTTGCTCGGCGTGACTGGTTCGGGCAAGACTTTCACCATGGCCAATGTCGTAGCGCAAGTCCAAAGGCCGACGCTCATCATATCACACAATAAAACCCTGGCTGCCCAACTCGCTTCGGAATTCCAGGATTTCTTCCCCAATCATGCTGTCCACTATTTCGTCTCCTACTATGATTATTATCAGCCGGAAGCTTATATACCAAGAAGTGACACCTACATTGAGAAGGAGACGGAAATCAACGAAGAGATTGACCGGCTGCGCAATGCAGCCACAACGGCACTCTTGACCCGCCGAGATGTATTGATTGTTGCGTCTGTTTCTTGCATCTACGGGCTGGGTAATCCGGGCGATTATCTGGAACTGTCGATTGAGCTTGAACGCGGCCGACCCCTTAAGCGCGATAAGCTTTTACGGCGGATGGTTGACCTGCAATACAGCCGCAATGACATTGACTTGCGTCGAGGCACTTTCCGCGTACGGGGCGAGATCGTAGAGATCGTTCCGGCTGATACAGACCGGGTCGTACGAGTCGCCTTCGACGGGGACATTGTGGAGAAAATAGAAATATATGATCTGCTCACCGGTGAAATCCTGGAAGATCTGCCATCATACCACTTGTTCCCGGCAAAACATTTTATCACCCCCCGAGAGAAAATGTTGCGGGCAATAGAGAATATTCGCGCCGAACTCGATCAACGCAAGCGAGAATTTGAGGCCGCCGGCAAATTGGTGGAAGCTCAAAGATTGGAGCAACGAACGAACTTCGATGTCGAGATGATGTTTGAGGCCGGCTATGTCAATGGAGTAGAAAATTATTCCCGGCACTTGGATTTTCGGCCCCCCGGGACGCCACCCTCAACCCTAATAGACTATTTTCCCGACGATTTTCTCCTGTTTATCGATGAGTCACACATGACCGTGCCGCAGCTGCGGGGCATGCATGAGGGTGACAGAGCGCGCAAGCAAGTACTCATCGATTATGGTTTCCGCTTGCCTTCGGCATTCGACAATCGGCCGCTGCGGATAGATGAATTCTGGAAAAAAGTCGGACAGACGATTTTCGTTTCCGCAACGCCTGGCCCATATGAGCTCTCTGTTTCCAAGCCGCACATCATCGAACAGATCATTCGACCGACCGGGCTTCTGGATCCTTTGGTTGAAGTACGACCGACAAAAGGGCAAGTCGCCGATGTCGTCTCCGAGGCCCAGAAAAGAATCAAGAAGGGCCAACGAGTCCTTGTTACTACTCTGACGAAACGAATGGCAGAAGAGCTATCTGAACACCTGGCGGAACTGGGCATCAAGGTCACCTATCTGCATTCTGATATCCAAACGCTCGAGCGTTTGGAAATTCTCCGCGACCTCCGCACGGGCGCGTATGACGTGCTGATCGGAGTCAACCTGCTCCGGGAAGGCCTTGACCTGCCTGAAGTTTCTCTCGTCTGCGTCCTCGATGCCGACAAGGAAGGGTTCCTGAGAAGCGATACTTCACTCATCCAATTAATGGGCCGGGCGGCACGACATTTGGAAGGGTACATCATCATGTACGCCGACAGGGTAACCGGCTCGATGAAAATAGCGCTGGAAGAGACTGCCCGGCGGCGTACCATACAAGAAGCATACAATCGCAAACACCACATCACACCACAAGGAATCACTAAAGCCATCTCAGAATCCCGCCTTGCTGGAATGAAGAAGAAAGAAGAAGAGCAACCGGCTGAAATCGCAGAAAATTTTGCCAAGCTTGACCGTGGACAACAAGCCTACCTTCTGGAAGAGTTGCGCGACCAGATGGATCTGGCCGCAAAAAACTTAGAATTTGAACGGGCGGCCAAATTACGAGACCAGATCTCGCGGCTGCGGTTACTCAAGAGCAAGAAGCGACATCGGATCTGAACCCTTGTCAAAAATAAAAAATGCTGGTATCCTAACTCCACGTGTCACGTTTTACTATCAACTACAAACCAGTAACTACCAACTGAACAATGCCTACAACGAAATCGGCAATCAAGGCCATGCGGCAGTCTCTGAAAAGACGGCAGACCAATCTTAAGACCTTGGAAAAATACAAGAAAGCCCTCCGAGATTTCCGCAAGCTCATCGTCAAAGGAGCTCGAGCGGAAGCTGAGAAAGCCATGAGTACAGCCTCCTCACTCATCGACAAGGCAGTCAAGAAGAACCAGGTACACCACAACAAAGCTTCCCGACTGAAAGCACGAATGGCCGCGGCCGTAAAAAACCTCACAAAATAATAAATCCCTCGTACCAGAGGGATTTATTGTGTTTGAGAAAAGTTATTTCTTATTGATCAGATTTACAATAAGCTTGACCATGGCGGTTTTTTGTTCTGGCTTGCTTTCGGCGACGAGAAGCGCCAGTGCAACAAGGGCGCTGTCATTGATCTTCCGCTCGCCCCGACGGTTGTAGAAAATATGATTCTCAATCAGGTATAGAAGCAGTAGGAGCGAACCGATCCTTTTATTGCCATCCACGAAAGGATGATCTTTGATCACGAAATAAAATAAGTGCGCTGCTTTTTCCTCGATACTCGAATAGACGGGCTTGCCTTCAAATGTCTGATCAATACTGCCAAGAGCCGATTGCAGTTTGCTGCCAACCTCGGTTCCGAAAAGTTCGGTTGCCTGTTTCTGTGCGAGCAGCCGATTTTTAAACTGCTTGATATTCTTCTTGGTCTCTTCGTAATCAAGTGGTGTTGACCGGCGCGTACTAACGTCCTCTATTTCCAATTTCTTCTCATCATAACATAGTAATACAAACCAAGTTTCGGCGTAATCCGTGATAATCCGTAAAAGCTCGCGCTCATATCCTTCCGATCGCTTTGACTCCAAAGCTTGCTGAATCAATCTATGCGCAGTTTCCAGTTCTCTCAGCTTGATATCCTGATTTTCTTTTAGCCTGCGCTCATTGAGTGCATACCCTTTGAAGACGTAGTTGCGGAGTTGTCGTGTGGCCCAGATTCTAAACTGCGTACCGCGCTTGGAATTAACCCGATAGCCTACTGAAATGATCATGTCGAGATTATAATAGTTCACGTCACGGGTAACCTGTTTGTTGCCCTCGGTTTGAACTATCCGGAATTTCCGGATAGTTTGATTTTGGTTCAATTCAGCTTCTTTATAGATATTCTTAATGTGCTCGTTCACCGTGTGTAGATCCTTGCTAAAAAGCTCGGCCATCTGCG
>MFEO01000021.1:43311-51849 GCA_001777585.1 Candidatus Doudnabacteria bacterium RIFCSPHIGHO2_01_FULL_50_11
CCTTCGGAAGATTTGTATATGATTATTTCGCCCTTGGGCTTTTCAATTCGTGGCATTGGTTGTTGCTTCTTTATCTTTAGCGTCTGGATTGCGCGCCTCTAAAACCTTAGTGTCTTGCAGCATTCCTTCCCACTGCTTAGTCAATTCCTCTTTGCGCTGCTGCAACTCAACAAGCTGCTGTTCAATCAACTTCTGGTGCTGCTCGATGGCCTTGAGGTGCTCACGATGCAGCTGGAGCACGTGCTTTTCCCGGCCGCGGCTGACCTTTTGCCGTGACACCTCATGTTCATGCCCTTCACCATGAAGCGCTGAGAGTGTTTCTTCTAGTTCCCCCAAATCATTAATGCTGTATACCGTCTTTGTAACATACCCTGCCGCACGGCGAAATATAGGCGTACCGGAGAGACGGTCATTGTCGTGCATTTATCATATATTTATTTATAAAACTTGAGTAAGTATTATTTTTCAAAATTTTGTTTCTTTCATTTCTCCCCAATTACCCCCTTCCTTCGCTTCCACCTCGACTGGCACTGAGAGTTTGATGGCGCTCTCCATGAGCTTCTTGATCTTGGGCCCATACTCCTTGATCTTGCCATCCCTCACCTCGAAGACCAGCTCATCATGTACCTGCAGCAACATCTTACAGTCCTGGTTCTGCACGCCGATTTCATGTGCGATATTAATCATTGCAACCTTAATAATATCCGCGGCCAGTGACTGGATCGGGGTATTGATTGCCGCGCGTTCGGCCCCGCTGCGCACCGGGAATTGGGAGGAATTTATTTCCGGTAAATACCTTTTTCGTCCGAGCTCGTTGGTGACGAAACCGTCTTTGCGAGCCTGCTCGACGATATCATCAATATATTGCTTTACTCCTTGATAAGTAAGAAAATATTTATCAATAAAGGCCTGCGCCTTATCGTGGCTGACGCCGGGGACTTGCTGCGTGAAGCCATAAGCCGACAGTCCATAGAGCACTCCGAAATTGATTATCTTGGCATACCTACGCTCGGTGGCGCCGACCTTTTTTTCTGCAATCTCAAATACCTCAGCGGCTGTCGCTGTATGAATGTCTTTGCCTTCCCGGAAAACCTTCTGCATCACTCGGTCTCCCGAAAGGTGGGCGACGACCCGAAGCTCGATCTGCGAATAGTCCAGCGCTAATAATCGATAACCTTTTTCTGCAATAAATCCCTCTCGGATTTTATTCCCGAGCTCCGTGCGTATAGGAATGTTCTGCAGATTCGGATCAGTCGATGACAATCGCCCGGTAGCCGCAATTGTCTGATTGAAGCTACTGTGGATACGCCCAGTGGCCCGATTGACCATACTGGGAAGCTCATCTATATAGGTAGACTTGAGTTTCGCCAATTCTCGATATTCCATTATCAGAGGAATGATGGGATGGGCATCCTTCATCTTGCCCAGCTCCGAAGCAGCAGTCGAAAGCCCGGTTTTGGTTTTCTTGATCTCCGCGGTTGAAATCTGAAGTTTCGTAAACAAAATTTCTTTGAGCTGCTGGGGTGAATTGATATTGAATTCTCCGTGGCCGAGCTTGTAGATCTTCTGCTTAATATTCTCAAGGTCGGCATCGACTTTCTTGCTCAAGCGCTTAAATACCGCCGGATCAATGCGAATTCCGTTCTCTTCCATCTGCGCGAGTACTGGGATGAGAGGTATATCTATTTCACGAAAGACTGCATCGAGCTTTTGTTCCTTCAGCTCCGGCTCCAGCTCCCCTTTTAGGCGGAGGGTGTAGTCAGCATCTTCCGAAGAATACTGCGCAACATCTGCGATCGGGACATCAGCCATGGTGATTTGTTTCTTACCCTTGCCGATTAAGGCCTCAATCGGCATCATCTGATAACCGAATCTGGTGAATACAAGATTGTCTAAAGAATAACTGCGCGAACCGGGATTGAGCACATATGCGGAGATCATGGTGTCAAATGAAATCGGGCTTACCTCAATGCCGTGACGGCGCAAAACAAGGTAATCATACTTCGCATTATGAGCCCATTTTTGGATTGCGGGGACAGAAAATAACTTCTTCAAATCGGCAGTGTCCAAAGAGGAGCTTGCAAGTGTTTGTTGAGAGCGCATCGGCACATAGTATGCCTCTTTGGATTTGCAAGCAATCGAAACGCCAAGGAGTTCGGCTTCCATTTCCCTCTCTGAGGTCGTCTCGCAATCGAACACAAACCCTTTAGATTTTTCCAGCTTTCCTACCAGCGCGTCAAGGGCGCCTTGGTCAGCAATCAGATGATAGTCAGAACTAATGAACTTTCCGCCTGGCTCTGGATCTTCAGCGCCGGCTGGCTGGTCCCCCGTTCTCGGACGCGGTAGCTGAGCGATGAGACTCTTGAATTCCATTTCTTGAAGAAACTTCAGTGCTTTGGCTGGCTCATATGCTCCAAACCTTGTTTTCTCCAGATCAAACTTGATGGGCGCATCGGTTCGAATTGTAGCAAGTCGTAAACAAAGCAAACACTGGTCCTTGTATTGAACGAGTCTCTCGCGCAGCTTTCTAGGTAGAGTATTGGCTTTTTTAGAATTCTTTTCCAATTCTCGATAGAGCTCTTCAATGTGTCCAAATTTTTGAATAAGTTCCGTCGCGCCCTTTTCTCCAATGCCGGGTATGCCAGGAATATTGTCTGATGCATCACCGCGAAGAGCCTTGTAATCAATCACATATTCTGGCCCGAACCCGTACCGGGCTTCCACCCCCGCGCTATCATACTCTACTGTCTCGGTCAGCCCTTTCTTGGTTGTAAAAACTTTTGTGGACGCATCAATGAGCTGGAGACTGTCCAGGTCGCCGGTCACAATCACCTTGTCTATCTCTTCAGGAGCATTGCGGACTATTGTGCCTATGATATCATCGGCTTCAAAACCCTTGTGCTCAAAGATCGGAAGGCGTAATGAAGTAATGAACTTCTTTACAAGCGGGATCTGGTCGTAGAGTTCTTGCGGGGCCTTCGCCCGCTTCGCTTTATATTCAGCATACATTTCATCTCGGAAGGTCGGGCCCTCCAGATCAAATGCTACTGCGATATATTCTGGCTGGATCTTTTTGAGAGCATTGAAGAATATGCTTACGAAACCGTATACGCCGTTGGTCTGCTGCCCTTTGGAAGTCGACAAATACGGGATCGCATGGAAACCGCGATGAATGAGAGAGTTGCCGTCGATTATTATAAGCTTTGGTGTTTTCATGTTTGATTAAGTGAATCTATCCATAGGCTGAAGAATCGGCCTAACTCTTGAAGATGCCCAGGTCCGCGAAAGCTGTGCTCAGACCCTTTGATAACGTGGATTTCTTTCGGGCCCGGGAGCATATTAAAGAGTATTTTTTGGTGGTTTGGTGAGGTATCTGTATCACGCTCGCCAACAACCATGAGCACGGGCATCGCCAGTCGGGAAGCAAACGGAAGCAAATCATATTTTAGTCGGTCTTCCATATGCGACCATGGTAAGCGCTTAATCACCCCTGGCCGAGAAACACTGATTTCTTCCCTCCAGCCTGTGTCTCGCCACTTGCTTAACTCGCCCGCATCTTCCTTTGATTCAAAACTTAATTTTCCGGATACAGTAGTGGCGATGGGCGCTAGCGCTCGCACCTGCTCGGGATGGTTTTCTGCATAGAGTCCGACACAGATTCCTCCCAAACTATGGCCGACGAGGATGAAGGGGGCCCGATACCACGGCTGGGTCGTTGCCCACTTAATCACGTCTTCCAGATCTGCATAGTAGCTGGTAATAGTCGCATCCTCATAGCGACCCCCGCTTTCCCCCAAGGTATTAGTCGTATCAAATCGAACCACGTCATATTGGTGCTTTGAGAAAGCATCGGCAATCACTTGTATGTGCGGCTGTTCTTTGAACCCGCCGAGTCCGTGCATGACAAAAACAAGGCCTTTTGAATTTTCGGCCTCTTGCAGAATTATGGCCAATTTCTGTCCTTTTCTATTCTTTATAAAGACTTTTTTCATACAAACATTCTAACAAAAACAGGCGGATGCGGGAACGAAAAAGCCTTCGCCCAAAACGAAGGCTTTTTGGGTCATCTAGTTTACATTCCCGATTTTTTATCCATTGCGTTCGGAGCGCAATACCGGCAATATTGCTTGTGTGTAAATATAGTAAAGACCGCGGCCAAACCAACGAGCACGTAAACGGTTTTTGCCAAGACACTGTTCATGCCGCCCAGTAAACTACCAACCTACCAACCGGTCAAGCCATAAATACCCCAATTCAAGCCACCGATCCAAAGTACTGTATAAGCAACCCTGTGTAATCCCTTCATCTATCTCACCCCCCTTCAAAAAAATGAGTCACAAATGTTGAGTATATTAACGTTCGCATCGCCCGTTGGCTTTCGTATCAGAAATTCAATAGGCGGACATTACTCTTCCGTTACTCTGAATACTTCTGCGACATCGGTGACCCCCTTGAGAGCCTTGAGCAGGCCGTCTTGGATCATAGAGATCATACCCGATTTCACCGCTTGCGCCTTGATCTCCACAGTAGACGAACCAGCAAAGATTAACTGCTGCATAGCTTCGTCGACTGGAAAGACCTCGAAAATCCCGATTCGACCACGATACCCAATATAATTGCAGGCAGAACAACCTGCCCCACGGTAGAATGCCCCACTGTTGGGTATCTCTGCGCCAGAATTCTTCGGAATTGTAGAGAGGATATGATCAATCCTGGAACGCAAGCTTGCATCGATCTTTTCAACTGTCTTGCAATCAGGGCAGAGCTTCCGGACCAGGCGCTGGGCGATCACGCATGAGAGCGCCGGAGCTAAAATGACGGCCTTCACCCCGAGATTGAGCAGCCGGGGAATTGCGCCGGCCGCATCGTTCGTGTGGAGCGTGGAATAAACCATATGGCCGGTCAGCGCAGCCTGTGCCGCGACCTCGGCCGTGTCAAAATCTCTTATTTCGCCGACCATACATACGTCAGGATCCTGCCGCAATACGGAGCGCAAGGCGGATGCAAAAGTTAACCCGCTTTTTTCGTCGATCTGAATCTGCTCTATGCCCTCCAGCCTATATTCCACGGGGTTTTCCAAGGTAATTATCTTTATCCCGGGCTTATTCGCGCGCTTAAGAAATGAGTATAGGGTCGTGGTCTTACCGCTGCCAGTCGGACCTGTTGTCAGAATGAGACCGTTTGGCTTCTTAATTTCCCGCTCAACCACTGAATATGCCAGATGCTGCAAACCAAGTTGTTCGAATTCCAACGCGATCAAGTCACCAAGGATTCGCATGACTACTGCCTCGCCATAAGTTGATGGTAATAAAGATACTCGTATTTCATAATTTTGGCCCGCCGTTTCTACGACGAAGCTGCCATCTTGTGGCAGCTTCGTTAAATTTATTTTCAATTTGGAGAGGATCTTGATACGGCTAATCAGGCTATGGTAGACCGCGTTGTGAAACTTCGCTGTCTCCTGCAACACGCCGTCAATTCTGAACCTGACAGAGATATAATCGCTTTCCGGCTGCAAATGGATGTCGGAAGATCGCATGGCCACAGCTGAAGTGAGCAAAATATTCATAAGCTCGGTCGCCGAGACACGCTGAATTTCCTCACCAATCGCTTGCAGGTGCCGCAGTCGCTGCAGTGCCCCTGGAGAATCTGACTCGATATGGACCTGCTCAAGATCTTTCTGTGGAGCCCTGATCGCCTTGTAATTCTCCATGGCACGATCGTACGCGCTCTTTGATATGATGTACAAATCCGCTTCGAAATGACGTTTCTCCAAGTCCGACATGAGGGAGTTAAGTTTTGGATTGGCCGGATCAAGCATGCCGATCTTGATGTAGTTCTTTTCACGATAGAACGGTAGCAGTTGACCGCCCCGAGCCTGTTCTTCTGTTAAAACAGCCAGCGCGTCCTGGTCAATCGGTACAGCGTAAAGATTGAAATAAGGCAACCCGAGCTCCTTGGCGCGCTTGGCGGCCAGTTCTTCTTCAAATTTTCGATCTAGCTCTTTCACGGCGTGAGCGAGCTTCTCGGCCTTGCCGAGTTGAAAATTAGCAGCAGTGCCGCCGAAAATCATATCGTGTCTTCGTTTTTTTGCCTCGTCGCGTTTTTGTTGCGGTGTTTGTATCATGCTCATCCCGTGCTTTGCTTATAGTATACGCTAGCTGACTCTCTTTTGACAAAGCACCCGGCACTCCTGTGCCGGGTGCTATTTTACTACTAAAGTATGATTACTGCGGCAAAATTTTTTCTTTCATCCGATGCAGATCTCCCAATACTTGCGCCTCAGCTTCAAGGATTGTCTTGCCGGATAGTCGAAATGTTGTCAGGTTGCTCTCCAGCAGTTGGCCGGAGAGTAAATTACTGATCTCGAGGGCCGGAAGATTGGGGTGGATATACAAATATCCCAGGGTCTCGCCCGGTTCAATTTCGGCGAGTAATAAAATCAGCCGAGCGTCTGTTAACGATGCAATGAGCTCTTCCATAACTTCGTTGATATTCTGACTACCCGATTTAGTCAGATCATCTGTTTTGAGAAGAGAGTAAGCAAGCCCAAGATCAGGCACTTCTTTCAATCTTGCCAGTGCACGACCCCAGAGCTTCAAGAGATTGACGCTCTTTGTCTTGTATAAATTTTTAATGATCTCTTGTTGATTCGCGCCCAAGGAAATCAGTGAAGACGCTTTAAGAAAGGCTTTAGGTGTCGTGCGGCGATTCTGGAAACTGTTGGTCTCGATCAGAATGCCCGCGAGCAAATTAGTGGCAATATTTCCATCTAACAAACCAATCTCGAAGCCCTCCAACAATTCCATGAGGATCTCCGCCGTCGATGTCGCTGTAATGTCAACAAGGTTCAGTTCGCCAAAATGTTCGTTATTCGGGTGATGATCAATATTAATGATTGGTGTCTCAAAAAACAAATCAGTATTATCATCATACAGACTCCGCAACTGATCAAGAGAGGGCAAATCAAGCACGACGATCAGGTCATATGGAAAAGTATCTGCGCGAAAACTCACGTCGTCCGCCACATACTGCCCGCTTTTTGGCATCAGGAAAATATTGACTTGGTTAGATTGCTCATCAAGATGATAGGTAAGCTCATCGAGAGGTGCGGTATTCGTACGGACGGAAATAACGAATCCCCGGCTGAGATGGATCGTTCGCTGAATGTTTCCTACACCGGGGAGAAATCGATACTTCTCAGAGATCTCGCCCGAACAGACTATCAAGGGCTCTTTGTTAAGTTTGCGTAAAAAGTCAGCCAGCGCTAAAGCGGCGGCGATACTATCGCCTGAAGGCGAAGCCCCAAGAGGGATAAGTATGCGCGTGGCTTTATTTAGGCTATCAAAGATTTGCTGATGGATTGAGCGTTCGACCATGGGGGTATTAAAAACTGAATTTACAAGCCTGACACCAATTTGAGTGTGTCGAGTATCACCACACTCTACCGGAAAATCCTCTACCAGGTCAAGTGTGGATAAGGAACACCAGCCTGCGGGCGGTGCGATAATATGACAGGCGCAGAAATGGGATTTATGATAAAATTCGGGCATGATTGTGCGATTGTCTAAGTCGCCCGAGGATACCCGGGACACTGCGGCGTGGCTTATAGAAAAGATTGATGCGCGCGGTTTGATGGCGCTCTCTGGACCGCTTGGTGCGGGAAAAACAGAATTTGCCAGAGGAGTTGCCCACGCGCTTGGCATACGGAAGCCAGTGACAAGTCCTACATTCACCTTGCACAAGACATATCCCTACACTTGGGAAGGTCAGAGGCGAATCTTCAACCATCTCGACCTATATCGTGTCCAATCAGTAAAGGAAGTTCGGGCTATTGGGTTCAAAGAGCTTATCGCTGATCCGGAACATCTGATTTTGGTCGAGTGGCCAGAAAAAATTCGGGGCTTGCTACCATACTTCACTATCAATATTCGCTTAAGCTATGATAAAAATCCAAAAGAAAGAAAAATCAAAATCAGCAGTCGACGTAGCATCCGTTGACCCAAAAAGGAAACCGTGGCGAGGAATCGGTGGATTGATCTACCCGGTACTGCTGATCAGCCTAGGCGTGATGCTGGTAATATTTTCTGCGCCTCGTCCTCTCGGCGTGAGAAATGACCGAGCCCGGTCTCTAATTTTAAGCGGTGCAAAAAGTTTTGGCCATCTAAAACAGCTGTCTTCCTATTTTGGAAAGTCGCTAACCGTCGAAGCAGAAGGACGCCTTGTACGCTTGGAGCAGGAGTTGATATCCCTGCAGTCGCACCGGATAATTTTTGGTACTCCGGGATTTGCAAGTCGACACCCCCTCTCATCGAGAGTGCTGTCTTTTCAGTCTATGCGCAACCCTTGGGATGTCTTTGCAGGTGGGGCGGGTGTGATTGGCTTTGACATAGCAAGGGAGGAATTATATACTGATTTGTTCGGAGCAAATGAATTTAGCATAGACCGTCCTCCTCAAGATGCCGTCCTAATTATTCGAGACGGTCGGGCCGAGAAATTCCAGCCTGACCAAACAGGACTGAGCCTCGACGTACCAGC
>MFEO01000021.1:51856-54814 GCA_001777585.1 Candidatus Doudnabacteria bacterium RIFCSPHIGHO2_01_FULL_50_11
CGGGCGGCCAGCCTTGCTCTGGTACTGGGGGCCACAAGCACAGAGCCGGTCGTCATATCAACCTATCCAACAATAAGATTGGGACAGACCAATAGCCTGGGCATTGTCGGGCTAGTAGCTCACGGGGAGTCTGATTTCCACGGCTCTAGCAAAAGTCGGATCCACAACATCGCGGTCGGCGCATCAAAGTTTGACGGCCGGATCATCAAGCCAGAAGAAGAGTTCTCTTTCAATACCTATCTCGGCGCGGTCACTAAAGAAACAGGCTTCCTGCCCGAACTTGTCATTAAGACTACTGGCACCGTGCCGGAAGTGGGCGGGGGGTTATGTCAAGTATCAACGACGGCGTTCCGTGCCGCCCTGTTTGGCGGCCTACCGATCACCGCGCGTCGCAATCACTCCTATGCTGTCAAATACTACGCGCCACAGGGCACTGATGCCACGATCTATCCCGGGGTACAGGATATGAAATTCATCAACGATACCGGACATTTTATCTTGATTCATACTTATATTGATGGCACGAGGTTGGTTTTCGACTTCTATGGCACACCCGACGGGCGGGAGATTGCAATCGATGGTCCATACCAGTACGACTTCGGGGCTGGGGGTTCCATGAAGGCAAGGCTGACGCGAGTAGTCAGCCGTGGAAATGCTTCATCTACCCAGGCCTTTGTCTCAAAATACGTTTCCAAAGATTTGTTCCCGATCCAATACGAATTTCCTACTCCGCCGCCGGCCCCACCAGTCACCGACCCCCCACAAGACCAAGCGCCGCCCACGACGTAGAATTAAATCCCCTTGCATTATGAATATAAAGACCCTTACGCAAAATCCAGGCTCGCTTGTGTGCGACTTGCTGATATTACCTTTCTTTGAACACCAGACGAGCCTCGAACCTCATATGAACCAGATCGACCAAGCCCTTGGCGGGCAAATAACCAGCGTGTTTGCTCAGAAAGACTTCACTGGGAAGCGGGATAACCTGCTGCTTCTGCCTATCCACGGTAGGCTGCCCGCCGCGCGGCTGCTTCTTGTCGGGCTGGGAAAACGGACCTTATATGATCTTGAAACGTTGCGTCGCGCAATCGGACTAGCAACCCAGCACACTAAGCCCCGCAGCGTGAAGGACGTCGCGATTTTTTTGCCCCAGTCGCTCTCCGCCTCCCTCCGGCCCGAAGATGTAGGTCAGGCGATCATAGATGCTCTATTGACCAGCCGATACGTTTTCACCAAATTCAAAAAGTCACAAGATAAAAACGAGCATCCCGCCCCCCTATCAAACGTCACGATTTTGTGCTCAAACCCAAAAAACCGCAGCAGGCTTTTGCGCGGGGCCTTGCAGGGGCTCGCGGTGGCTGAAGCAGTAAATTATACGCGCGACCTTTCAAATCACCCGGGCAACTTAATGACACCGCAGTCGCTCGCACAAGAGGCTCGTGCGCTTGCCAAATCTACCCGCATATCTTGCACAGTGCTCGGAAAAAAACAGATAGAAAAGCTCGGTATGGGAGCGCTTTTGGGGGTCAACCAAGGATCCGCTCTACCGCCGGAATTTATAATTTTAGAGTATCGGGGCAAGCGAACTGTCACGCCCTATGTATTAGTCGGCAAGGGGATCACCTTTGATAGTGGTGGTATTTCTATCAAGCCTTCGAGAAATATGGAAGAGATGAAATTTGATATGGCGGGGGCGGCTGCTGTTTTGGGTATTTTTAAAGCCGCGAACAATATGCGTCTCCCGGTTCATCTGGTGGGACTGATCCCCGCAACGGAAAATCTTCCCTCTGGCTCGGCCATCAAGCCGGGGGATGTCGTGACCGCATTGTCCGGAAAGACTATAGAAGTAATCAATACGGACGCTGAAGGCCGTATGATTCTAGCGGATGCCCTAGCCTATGCCAGCCGGTACAAACCCAAGGCTGTCATCGATTTCGCTACGCTTGCCGGGGCGATGGTTGTGGCTTTGGGACCAGAATATACTGGCGTATTCGCCAGCTCAACAACGCTCATGAAACGATTGCAAGCAGCTTCTGCTCGGTCAGGTGAGAAAGTTTGGCCATTCCCTCTCCCCGAGGGATATAAGGAACAGCTAAAAAGCCATGTCGCAGATTTAAAAAACGTCGGCAATGATGGTGCCGGAGGCGGAGCCATCACCGCCGCGTTATTCCTTCAAGAGTTCGTCAGTTATCCCTGGATCCACCTTGACATTGCGGGCACTGCCTGGATGACTGCGGAGCGAGCTGGATATGCCGCGGGGGCAACTGGTGTGGGGGTCCGCTTGATGCTGGAATACCTTCGATAACTTATCTTCTCTCCCACTTCAAGAACCATCTACTAGAATAAACTGGCCGCGCATTATTAGAGAAGCTATGCAAGGCTAATTCGCGATGATACAATAACACTAAAGAGCCAGAATTCATGCTGAAAACAACCAAAAAACAGGAAGCAGACATTGTTGCGCCCGCAGAAAGTCCTGACGACAAGTCGCTTGACATCACGCTGCGCCCGCTCAAGCTCGCGGATTTTATCGGTCAAAAAAAGATTAAGGAATCCCTTCAGATCTTCCTTGAGGCAGCACGCAATCGGAAGGAGACGTTGGATCATCTCCTTTTCTATGGCCCGCCGGGTATAGGGAAAACCAGTCTGGCGAATATTATTGCTCGGGAAATGAACGTTAACATCAAATCAACCTCCGGCCCTGCAATCGAGCGCGCTGGTGATCTGGCATCGTTGCTTACTAATCTTGAACCTAACGATATTCTTTTTATTGACGAAATCCACCGGCTGCCAAGGGTAGTAGAAGAGGTCCTTTACCCAGCAATGGAAGACTGGAACCTGGATATTATATTGGGCAAGGGCCCGGGGGCGAGGTCGGTCAAGCTCGACCTGCCCCGTTTTACTCTTATCGGCGCCACGACCCGATATGCCTCACTCAGCAGTCCGCTTCGCGACCGA
>MFEO01000021.1:54859-54955 GCA_001777585.1 Candidatus Doudnabacteria bacterium RIFCSPHIGHO2_01_FULL_50_11
GACCATATCGTCCGTCGGTCAGGAAAAATACTCAACATACCAGTTCAAGAAGGGGCGTCAGAGGAAATCGCAAAGCGCTCGAGGCGAACGCCGCGC
>MFEO01000022.1:0-9876 GCA_001777585.1 Candidatus Doudnabacteria bacterium RIFCSPHIGHO2_01_FULL_50_11
GGCGCGGACGCCGGGAAAACGCGCGACTAGCTCTTGTACGCGATCTAAATCGTAGTCGGCGACCCAGACTTTTGCTCCGCGCTCCGAAAGCAGCCGGACCAATTCGCTACCTGTCTTGCCCGCGCCTTTTACCGAGAAGCGACGCCCGGCAAAATCGGCGTCACCGAAGACATGCCTCAGTGCGACTTCGAGCGTTTTGAGGACACTCAGACTCGCAAATTGCGAAGGGTCGCCGGCCTGCCCTGTGTGCCCGACAAAATACTGACTATACTGCAACATCCATTGCACATCGGCTTCCGACAGCCCTACGTCTTCACCGGTGTAAAAAGTACCTTTAAGAGTGTCGACGGCGTGAGCATATCGTTTGAGGATCTCGCGAAAATCTTCGCGTTTCGGATCAATGATCAGTACGCCTTTGCCGCCGCCGAATCGAAGACCCGAGATTGCGCATTTGAAGGTCATGGTCTTGGAAAGCCTGAGCGCGTCTGCCACGGCCGCCTCAGTACTTTCATATGCCATCGCGCGAGTCCCCCCGATCGCGGGCCCGGGGCGCGTGCTGTGAATGGCTATATAGCCGGCTAGTTTGGGATCCAAGTCGGCCAAATCCACAACCCGTTCGTGGTGATCATATTCGGAGAATGATGCCGGATTAAATCTCATGCGCAAAAAACGTATCTGCGGTTAATAGCGTCTTGGCTCATGCCGCTGTAGATCATCGCAAAAGTTTCGGCAGAGTCTCCCAGACTATAAATCGCACAAGAGTGGGGACTCTTTTTGCTGATACACTTCCCTCTTGCATACTCTCCTGTTATGTTGTCTGCGTTCACAATTTTATTTCAAAAAGTAATATATCTTATACAAATATAATAGCCTTTTTTTACAATTTTTGCAATATATGGTATATTCAAATTGATAAATCTGTTGAAAAAATTTTGGTATGAAAAAAAATAGAAAAATTCTGGTTGTCGAAGATGACTTGGCCATGAAAGCGATTGTGAGTAAGAAACTCAAAGCCAACAGCTACGACGTCATCGAGGCGTCCGACGGCAAGAAAGCAGTCGCCGCAATCTCCCGCGAGAAGCCCGACTTGGTGCTGCTCGACCTCATGCTCCCCCAACTTGACGGATTCGGGGTCTTGAAGTGGATACGCGAAAACAAAGAAGCAAAAATCTCGGCTACACCTGTGATCATCCTGTCAAACCTTTATAGTAACGAAGACATCATGAAAGCGCAGGCGCTGAAAATTCAGGGATACTTCGTCAAGGCGTACCTGACGACCGATGATATCCTGCATGAAATAGATGACGTTTTTGAAAAAACGCTTCGCCCGCTCGCTGATTAGGGCACAATTTTAATTCCGCCCTCGATATACTCCAGAACTCAGCTCAATATCCTTGCGGGAATTCGCCCATGAGGGAGCCGGCCTTGCTTGGGAACAACATACACATACAGCCTCCGTCACTGGAGGCTGTATTTCAATGCTACTTTTCTTTTTTTATTGCGCAACTCGTAGAGTGGGGCCTCCTGCCGCTGGCATGATCTCAATGGGAGTGTCCCAGGAATCCAAAACGTCTTTGATCAAGGGAACAACGATGTTCTTGGGAACATAGTATTCTGTGGTCGGGGGGTTGGTGACCGGGAATATGAGCGCGGGTACGACTAGTTCATCTGATTGGTTGTCTTTGTAATTCCACACCCGCACCCACTCAAGAGATGGAGTCTTAAGATCAACCGGAATCGTCTGGACCTGTTGATCTGGAGGATAGACGGGAGTCCCCCAACGACCGCCGCGTTCGGCGAGTTTTAACAGCCGTTTAGTATCCTTTTCCACATCGTAGAGCGAACTTTGGTAATTCTGGCTTTGAAGCTGATATACGGATGTGACTTTCTTTTCCTTCACCTGAACGGCTACCGACAAACCAGAAGGAGATCCGCCCTCGTCATATACCGTCTTCCCGTCGATCAACAAGGGATATAGCACGCTTATAGTATCCGGCACCCATGGACGGAGTCCGGTTGCCGCCTGCTGTTCATAATAGATTTTCCAGTCCGATTGTACCCCTGGATCGCCGTAGTGCGACCGATCAATCCCGTGATCTGACAGGAACTGATTTGCAATTGCAATAATCTCGTCATCGGAGGGCATGTCGGACAACGATAACTGCAAGGCGTCGTAGCAGACTTGGTCGAGACAGTTCGCATAGGGATTCGGCCACCTGAGCCAGTTTTGTGAAATGGATATATCACCTTCAAGCAGATTGACGAAAATGCTGTATCCATAGGGTTTATTCTCTGCAAAACTGTAATTCTGCAGTTCCGTAGTGTCGAATGAACGCAGGTCCAGTAGGCCAAAATTGATCTGATTGAGAAGCTCAATGGTGTCCCCCGTCGTTCCGCTTCCCTTCACACGACGCAACACGTCGAGCTGGTCAGCAGGAAGGCTCAATGGTTCGCCTTTATATGTGTACACTATCTGACTCGGGTAGTAGGGAGGCATTATCTTCACGTCCGGCGCGCTCCCGGGTCCGCCTCCTCCAACCCCTCCGCCCATGCCATATGAGAGCGGCGCTTGAGCCGAAGTTAGGGGTGAGGATTGTTCAGTCCCAGCCGCCGGCGCAGCGCCTCCGCCCGACTGATCCCGTAGCTCTCCGGCTGTGGCTTGGATCGCGAGTTTTCCGAAGGACCCTGCTGCAACCTTCTCGATCTTTATATCTGAACCGAGTGTTATAGAAGGTTTAACTTGGAATATACTAGTGCCATAATACAAGCCTCCCGCTATAAGAAGCGCGATTGCGGCTATGCCGCCGAACACAAAATTAAGTCTGCGCATAAAAGTTGTTGGTGATGTTAGTGATATATATTTCTGAGGCGCGTGTGCGCCGACTGCAATCTTCTCTATAATCTCCGCTCGAAGCTGTCCCATAAAGTCGGGCGATGCGTGGCTCACAGGCTTGCTCTCCTCTATCCTTTTCAACACCAGGAATATCTCCTCTCTTGAGATCTGAAGAGTGGGGTCTTCGCGCAAGATATCTTCTGCTATTTTCTGAAGTTCAGAATCCATAAACATATATCGTGGCTAGAAAAATCGAAACCATACTTACCAGCTGTGTTTGGATTTTTTTTATTGCGCGGCCGAACGCCATCTTAGCGGATCCCTCAGAACGACCAAGCATCTGGGCGATTTCCGAATACGATAAGCCGTCCCACAATCTCAGAAGCACCAAGTCCCGGGTGTCTTCCGGCAACTGCTTGATCACGCGCGATACTTCTTCCATGGATAATTTCGCCTGCACTTCCCGCTCTATGTTCTGAGGAGAAGCGGCATGCTCCGCCGCCCGCAAGTCTACCGTTTCCTTCGCTGTCCGCCAATGATCGAAAAGAGAATTTCGAGCGATGCGATACAGCCAAGGCCCAAGCGCACCTTTCGTCTCGTCATAGGAGGCGATTGCGTCCAGCGCCTTCAGGAAGGTCGTCTGAGTAAGATCTTCCGCAAGTTGCTGGTGGCGCGTGCGATAGAAATGATAGCGATAGATCCTGTCTACATACCCATCATAAAACTCGGTGAAAGCGATGAGCTCTCCTCGTTGACACCGTTCAATGATGGATTTCTCTTTCAGATCCATTGAAGAAGGATACGTCGGCGACTTTCCTTCATGATACAGGGGTCTATTGATTTTTTGAAGAGGAAAACCGGTTCTGACATTTATTACGATGGCAAGAGAAAAAGGTAACGCTAATTTTGAGACAAGGGCCCTAGCTCTTTCGCTCCCAGCGAGCGAATATGCCGGTCGAGAGCAAGCGCCGCGCGCGATCTTGCAAACACAGTTCACCTGCAACAACCGTTCCTCTCTTGGGGGCGAGGATTTGCGTCGCAAGATTCTTCAGCGCTAGCGCTGAAGAATTAGTAGCGTAAGCGTTCAACACAAGAAAAGAAGCGGCGTCCGAAAGCAAATCCGCACAGTCTCGCAGGAGGCCGGGGGCGTGGGCAGAAAATTTCCACACCTGTCCGGACGGCCCGTGGCCGTATGCGGGCGGATCAAGAATAATGCCGTCATATCGCTTTCCCCGTTTGAGTTCCCGCTTCACGAATTTCACCGCATCATCGACGATCCAGCGGATTGAATCTTGAGGTACACGGTTCAATAACTGATTTTCTTTCGCCCAAGCGACGGAAGGTTTTGACGCATCCACGTGAGTGACAAACGCGCCTGCCTGGGCCAAGATCACCGAAGCGGCACCTGTGTAGGCGAACAGATTCAGAATTTTCAGCCGAGGGGAAGACGCAGTACGGAGTTTTGGGAGCATCCAGGCCCAGTGAGTCGCCTGTTCGGCAAATACTCCCGTGTGCTTAAAGGGCGTCAAATCGAGCTTCAAATCTGTCTGTCCATAGCGTATGGCCCAAGGCCGCTTGAATTCGTGGACTATTTTCCATTTCCCTTTTTCTTCTCCCGACGACGGTACAAATTGCGCGTAAATATTTGACCACTCTTCCTCGCTCGCCTCACGATTCCATATTATCTGAGGATCTGGGCGTATTATGCGCACGCTCCCCCAGCGTTCCAGACGCTGATAATGCCCGGTGTCGATCAATTCAAAATCGGGAAATTCTTGCGGTAAGAAATATGGATCCGTATTATCCATTGAATCTCCGTTTGATCATTTCGGCAAGCCGGACTTCGCCTCGCGGCTTGTCGTTGTGTGATAGATGCAGACTTTCTTTGATTTCGTTCCAAAAAACCGGGCTGTACCGAAAGTTAACAAGTGCAATTACCAGGAGTGCAATTAAAGCACCCGTTCCCGCAGACAGCATATCTTTTTGGGAATCCCAGATATCGCCCTGCGTGCCCAAGAATGCAATGCCCGCGGCAGGATCAAGCGTGGCGGCCGCCAGCCATTCTGCGATCTCGTAGATGGCTGAAAAAGAGATTATCACGTCGAAGGGAAAGTAATATCCCCACAGCCCCTTGACCTTTGAAACGCGCAAGCACACTTCGCGAATCGGGTAAGCAAGAAGAAAACCAAACGAGAAATGCACCAGGCGATCATACATGTTTCTGTCGGACCCAAGCCACGACTGCAGCGCATATCCGAACGGTACTTGGCCGTAGGTGTAGTGAGCTCCTACGACGTGCAGACTCATAAATACCGTAATGAGGCTGTAAGAGAGGTTCGACAGGCGAAAAAAACGTCCCAGAAGAAAAATCAAAGAGACGAATATAAAAAGCACATAATTTTCCAAAAGCCAATCTCCTGGATACTTTGGGTTTACAGCTCCCCAGATCCAGACGGCCAAAAAGGCCAGAACGAGAAATTTCTGATAGCGAGTCACGATCGTCTACTGCTTCTTGATATCAATTAGCCGGAAATTCTCCTCGGTACCCTCTATTGTGACGACGACATCCGAGCCAACCATGGAGCTGTAATCACGAACAGTATTAAGATACAGTGTCTTGTATTTGGCGACTAACATGAGGTTGCCTTTCTCGATATCGTCGCTGTCGCGCAAGAAACCGTCCAATTCGATAGTCTCACCTAAGGACGACTGCGTGTCATCAACAAACGACGGCTCGGTGGACCCTTGGGTCGGCAGAGGTTTAGGCGATTTGAGGTTCGCTATCCACACGCCAATCAGAATCGCGGCGAAAACGAATCCCCCGCTATATAATATGCGTTTAGTTTGTGGGTTCATACCGGTGGTTTAGCTGTTGAGGCATTCAACCATACGCGTTTATAGTAGCAAAAAGCTTGCCGGTCACCAAGTATTTTAAGCGAAAAATCATCTAATAAGCCCGCGCAGAACTTTCTCAGTCGATTCGCGCAAGTCACAATTTCCCACTTCGTTCTGCCCAAGAATAACAGGGAGCAAGTCGCGCCGTCGAATGATGAACACCCCTTGGAAAGGTTTTGAGCCGAAATGTAAAATGGCGGGATTGGAGAAGACCAAGACGGGCATGACCGGGATCGGTTCCCGGAGCATGTCTGTCAAAAGAGCGCGGAGTTTCAAGGCACGGTCAGACGTGCGATCTAGGATCGAACGCTCGGCAAAGGGTTGGTTATTGTTTAAGAGATACACCCCATCGAACTCAACATAGCCGCCCAGGCTTTTCACCCAGATCGCGAATACTCCGGTCGGGCCCCATACTACGTAGTCGATCGGGGCGTCTTCCGAGGGCAGCGGGACCCGTTCAAAAACCGAAAATTCATCGTTCAACCTTTTGAGATCAAAGCCTATATCACCTACCCGCAAGACCTCTCGGGAGTCAGACGAGCTACTGCGGAGTATGTCGTTCAAAACCGGCGAGAGCACATATGACTCGGCCGCAAAAAGCACTGAAAGATAGAACCACGCAACCGGAAATTCGCTTAGAGTTACGATACAGTACAGGCCGACAACCCCCAGCAACAGCGCGACTGACATCAGTATGCGATGCTTCTGCCTATCAAAGCTTGGTTCAGCTGAAGAAAAATATTCAGGCATGATTTACCCGCCTTCAGAGATATCGTTTCAGCGCGTGAGATATTCTTCCGCGCGAAGGTGCGAAGCTACTCTCTTGAACTTCTCGAGTATCAATTGTTTCGCTGCCCGATCGGATGCGCTGCGGAAACGAGCGGCGAGTTTCCTCATCTGGCCCTTACGGGCCCGCTTCTGCCGAATCGCGCCGCTCCTTGTTCTCGCCCTGATTCTGGACATAAGTATTGAGAATAAGAATCAAAACCTGATCAATAAGAACCGGCAATAGTGAAGCTTGCCAGCATGCTCATGACGCTCTTCGTGTCGTCAGAATTCGGGTCATAGGGGTAGTGCGTGATGGTAATGACCCGGCCGGGGAAGGGAAAATACACGTATAATATTTTGATGCTGCCCGAAGTGGGAGCAAGGATAAAACGCTGCATATTAAGCCCATTGATTGTGGCTTGTGAAGACTCTTGCACTCCCGGAGACTGCACAGTAAGCTTGCGGGCAGCCAGCCATTCACCAGCAGTATTCACGCCGGGAGTTTCGTATACGTTTTCGGTCCAGATTGTGAGATTGGCTATGGCTGCAAGTTCGGATTCCTGCGCAGTACTCGGAACTGTGAGATGCGCAAACACAGTCTTGGTATCAGACTCGAATTTCACCGACCAGCGTGTAGAATCTATGAACAGCGTATATTCCCCCCCTCGCTGACGGTAGAGAACCGAGGAAGCAGTGGTGGTTTGCTGGCTGCCAGACTGAGAATCAGAGGTTGAAGCACCGGGCGAGGAAGCGGGGCTTGGAGTGAAAAGCACATAACCAATGATGGCAACAATCGCGAGTACCGCCAGGGCTATGAGAACAAGTAGGGATCTATTCATTTGTTTGCTCTAAATGCCGACTATTTCGTTTTACCGAAAGTCAGTGCTGTTGCCAACTGACCGGTGATGCCCAAAAAAGATATGAGTACGATCGCGATATCTGTGCCTCGAATTGAAAGCGTCCAGGCTTGCAGCATTGATTGCAGTGATCCGGTGCAGGCGAGGTTGAGACGATACTCAAGAAAAACAAACAGCGAGACCCAGCCAATTGCGGCAGCCAACACGTTCGTCCACTGAAGGTTCGCACTTCGCCACTCATCTTTCTCCGTTTTCAAATTGTGCAGACTGTCTGCATGACGCCCATAAACGAGGATGATGCTGATGAAAGCGGCTAGGGCGAAGGCGGCGTGATAAGCACCCGGCTCGCTTACCGCGGCCGCAATGAGGGCCAATAAGAGCAAGCCGCCCGGCAGCCATACTAATCGTGGGTCATCATATATAGGACTTACCTTTGTTGTCATGTATTTTTATTGTTGTTTTTAAAGCTGATATGCACTGGCATTGTACAATGGCTGTCCAGCTTAAGCAAATTTTCCTAAACAAAAACCTGCCCTCATCCGCAGGCCGCCTCACGCCCAAGCTTGGCCTGAGCGCCCGCAAGGCAACGCTCGCGGCGGTCTGGGAAGGGACAGGTTATCCCCCCGGAGAATTTTGGGAAGTGCTAGGCTTGTGTTTCTAGTCGACTGGCGCGCCGACGGTATAGTTGTAAGCTGCGCAGTTCAATCTTACTACGTGCTCCCAGGAGTGACCGCGCGACAGAAAAGCATTCGCGGTGCGGAATCCAAATTTTTTCCCGTTTTCAATCTCATACACTGCGGGCGAATTCTGGCACAAGAGCAGCGTGCCGTCAGGGTGCTGCTGGTCTGAGTTTACCGTCTGGCCAACTGGCGTAAGATTCAGGTCCTGGTCAGAGATGGTTTGAACGGAACTGAAGTTGAAGCCCAGGTTCAGGAATATCACGGCGCTGACAAACCCGTGCCGCTTGTGGTCGCTGCCGATAAACCACACGGTCTTGTCTGAACCCTTGATGAGGGTGCCTTCAGCCGGCAGAACCGGGTGTTGGCTCACCGTCACGTTTGTGGGGAGCGAAGAGAGGGTTATGATATTTTGGAATTTATGGCCGCGCGCATGGAACACTGCCTGACCGCGGAACGGCTTGAGCCGGCACGCGGCAGCTAAGTAGACAGTTTGCTCGGTGCCCACTTTATAGAGCCGTCCATTGATCAGTGAATTTGCGCAGTGGGTCTCGCGACCTTCGTCATCATCATCGTCGTCGCCCGGGGGGGTTGAGGTGGCTGTGAAATTTCCCGAAATAATGGCGAAGCCGGACACAGGATTGCCTGCCAAATCTCTGAGTGTACTGCCACCGGTTGCGGTCACGGTATCGCCGGGCTGGACGGTGGGCAGAGTCGAGGTGGTCCCGCCGGTATTGGAAAGGGTGATCAGCAACTCGGTCCCCGCTACATTCCAGGAAGTCCCGCCGAGATTGCCGGTGGTGTCGAGGAATGAATGGCCGCTTGAGAGACTGAACACTGAACCGATATTCCCGGTGGTAATTGCCGGCTTATTCGTTGACTCACTAAACATTAATTTGACGGAGTCGCCGGCTTCTTTCGCCGATGTCCCGCCCGTATTCTGGGCGACAGCAGATGAAAGGGTAGGAGCTGTGACGTCGGCTGTGATGGTATTCGTAGTCACGGCGGTGGTCGAAGGCGAATTAGCGCTGAGGATGATCGCATCAGCCGGCAGAATGACAGTAAACTGATCGCCTGTGCTGACCGAGCCCGAGGTTGCGACCGACACAAAAAACTTGCCCGTCGCGGGAGTAGTAGTGGGCAAAGTCAACAGCGTGTCACTTCCCACATTGACCGTGGAATTGGATACCAGCTGTGTGTCGCTCCCGGAACTGAAAGACCCGTTGCCGTCGTCGCGCCAGAGCGCGACCGAACTCAAATCTCCCGAAGCGACGCTCCCTGAAACTTGGGTTAACTGTACTTTCGTGTTAGTAAATGTCTCGCCGGCATCGACGGTAAGCTGAAAACTGAATAAACCGACCTGTCCAGAAGAAGCCGGGATCAGTAAAGGATCCGGTACCAGCGAGGTGGGGGCTATATTTAGAGTAACGCTTGCTTGGGCTGAAAGTGCGAGCATACACAAGCCCAGAGAACTGGCTACGAGAGCGAATTTCTTCATGAATTTGGGAAAATTAATTAATTTTGTGGATAAAATGGCGGGCATGGACTGCCGACCATGCCCAGTATACTACTAGACGTTCTCGGAACGGCATTCTTACAGGGCTTCCAAGTAGCCGAAAAGAGCCTCGGGGGCTAATTTATCTTCAGCAATTGCACGTCGAAGTGCAGGGTGGCGTTGGGCGGGATCGGGCCGCCGGGCGTTCCTGCAGCGCCATAACCCAGCGCAGGCGGAATAGTGAGCCGGCGAATCTCCCCGACTTTCATAGACAGCAGTCCCCGGTCCCAGCCCTTGATGACCTGGCCGGCTCCGACCTGGAATGAAAAAGCCTGCTGGCGGTCGATACTG
>MFEO01000022.1:9898-10019 GCA_001777585.1 Candidatus Doudnabacteria bacterium RIFCSPHIGHO2_01_FULL_50_11
CGAGCGTGCCGATATAGTGCACGGATATCGTATCGCCGGCGCGCGTTACCGCATCGCCCTCTCCGTCTTGAAATATCTCAATAGTCAATCCTTCTGACGTGACGAATTTTTTGGGCTGCGT
>MFEO01000023.1:0-23808 GCA_001777585.1 Candidatus Doudnabacteria bacterium RIFCSPHIGHO2_01_FULL_50_11
ACATTGGTTACTAGAAGTCTTTTCACAAGTACTCAAAGATGTGCCCGATGCATTTTTGATTCTGGCAGGCTCAGGAGAACTCGAAACTCATTTACGGACTGAAGCTGCACGCTTGCGCTTGCAAGACCATTGCGCTTTTGTAGGAACCCTTGCTCCCAAAGAGTTAACGGTCTACTTGAATTTTGATCGTACGCTAGTCTTACCGTCGATAACAGAAAGTTTTGGAAAGGTTCTGGTGGAAGCTGGCTTTGCTGGTTCCGCAGTTACAGCTACAGTAACAACAGGAAGCAGAGAAATAGTTGAGGATAAAAAAAGCGGTTTTCTAGTAGAACAGGGCAATACCCAGCAAATGGTGGAATATCTTAAAGAACTCCTAAATAATGAAACCTTAGCCAAACAAATGGGTGATTATGCCCGCGTCCATGTTCAAAAGAAATTCGACCGCACCACTGCTGTCGCCAATATCATTAAATTCTGGCACGATATTATATCAGGCAAATTATGAATGTACTGATGATTACCAGAAAAATAGACCGCGACGATTGGCTCGCCGGGCACAGTTATGAGTGGGCGAAGAAGCTTGTCGCGAATTTGTCGGCGACTGACGGCCAACTTTTTGTCTTGTGCCTTCAGAAAGGGAATATCGAAGGTCTGGGTGCAGAAGTAGTTTCTTTGGGTAAGGAAGCGGGAGCCAGCAGATTTAGGCGATTTTGGAGGTTTCAAAAACAGGCGCTGAGACTCTACCGGCGAGTCGACGCGGTATTTTGCCATCAGAACCCAGAATATACAATTGCTATCTGGCCCTATTGTTTTATCTTCCGCAAAAGGCTCGTGAGCTGGTATGCGCACAAGGCAGTGACATGGAAAACGCGATTGATGGTCTGGTGTTCTTCGGCAGTGTTAACGCCTTCAATAGAAAGTTTGCGCTTACCCTCTCCCAAGATTCGTATCGTCGGTCACGGAATTGACACCGCGCGTTTCAAGAAGAGCACTGACGCGGTCGGGGTCGTGTCCGAGGGTGCAGCATATACTATCGTGACCGTCGGCCGAATCTCCCCGGTAAAAAAGATTAGTGATTTGGTCACGGCTATGGATATTCTTGTCCGCGAGCGGAAGCTGGCCAACATGCACGCTACCATCATCGGTAGCCCAGCGTTACCTGCCGATATCGAGTACGCGGAGTATTTGAAGCGCAAGATTCATTCCAAAGAGATGGATCAGGCAGTCCGTATCTTACCGGCCGTATCTCACCAGGAAATTCCCCGAATTTACCAGCGAGCAGATCTTTTCGTGAGTCTTTCGCAGACCGGAAGTCTCGACAAGGCCGTGTTGGAAGCGATGGCATGTGAATGCCCGATTATCACTTCCAACGAATCGTTTACTTCGCTGTTGCAGCCATTTGCTGATCTGTGCCTTGTTAAGCCGCATGAACCGGCAGAGCTGGCATCAAAGATTGAGGCGATGATGAAACTCAACCTCTCGGATCGGCGGGCACTCGGTGCGAACTTGCGTCAGCTAGTTGTCGAAAAACACGACCTTACCCAGCTCGTTGAGCAGATCTCGAAGTCTTTAAGTGGTTGAATTATCGCGACGCCTATGCTAGAGTCATTGGTATCTTATGTATAACACTCATGAGCCTATCCCTCTCTCTCGTCATCCCTGTTTATAACGAATCTGAATCTCTTCAGGAGTTGGTAGATCGGTCGGTCAAGGCCTTGCAAGCCACCGGCCGGTCGTTCGAAGTGATTGTCGTCAACGACGGCTCGCGTGATACTACCAACCAAGTGCTGAATGATCTTGCCATTTCCCGTCCTTGGCTTCGGGTTCTTCATTTGCGCAAAAATTATGGCCAGACGGCTGCCATCGCGGCAGGTGTCGCCTATGCCGCGGGCGAGACCATTATTTTGTCTGACGGCGACCTGGAAAATTATCCCGAGGACATCCCGATGCTTTTAAAGAAGCTTGATGAGGGATATGACGTAGTCTCGGGTTGGCGTAAGGAACGATGGAAAGGACAGCAATTCACCCGGCGTTGGCCTTCTGAAGCGGCCAACGCACTGATTTCCAGAATTTCCGGATTGAAGCTACACGACTATGGCTGTACGCTCAAGGCGTACCGCGCAGAGGTGATCAAGGGAATACGCATGTATGGCGATATGCATCGTTTCATCCCCGCTTATGCCGCATGGCAAGGGGCGAGGGTTGCAGAGTTGCCCGTGCGATATACGCCCAGAAAACACGGAAAGTCAAAATACGGTTTCAATCGTACCTTCAAGGTTGTCTTGGATTTAGTAGCGCTAAAATTCCTGACGAAATATTTCAACAAACCGATGCATTTCTTCGGCGCTATGGGGCTTGCATCTATCTTCCTAGGATTGATCGCAGGAGCATTCGCGGTGTACTTTAAAATTTCAACGGCTTATCATAAAGATTTTATCCAGACGCCCCTGCCTGTATTGATGGCCTTGTTTGTTATCCTAGGGGCAGTGTTTGTTCTAATGGGGCTTTTGGCAGAAATGTTGGTTCGAACTTACCACGAATCTCAAAACAAACCCACTCACGAGGTCCGGGATAAAAAGAATTTTGTTTGAAAAATAGCAGTTGAACCAAGGCTGGAGAGATTGCCCGATTGGGCTTTTTTTATTATCATAAGGTGGTTATGCTTCCTGCTGAAATAAAAATCAAATATTGGAAAAATTCGTTTTATTGGAGCCTGGCATTTTTGTCCGGCTGGCTGGTTTATTACCGCCTATGGGCTGGAGAGTTGACTTTTGGTCACTTCGTGCAGGCCCTGGAGGCAACTGCAGCCGTGATGATCGCTCTCTCCTATGCCTTTGGCACGATTACTTTCTATACCAATTTTCTCGATCATGAGCTGATATACCGCAAATGGTTCGGGTTGATGGGGTATTGTTATTTGGTATTGTATTTTCTGATACTCATCATCGGACAGCCCTGGGAATATTTTTATAAGCCCCTGTCAGGAGAGTATTCGGTTTCGTTTCTCCTTTTATCGTCGATTCTTCTCTATCTCTCTTTCATGGCGTTGATTGGCCATGACGCAATAATTCGGGAACTGGGTCCAAAATTATGGCGGAGTCTTCTGCGTTTAGGGTATGCAATTTATATTTTCTGGATCCCTCGGGCGGCAATACTATATGGCAGCTCATGGCTTGCATGGCAGTACGGGACCCCTCTTTCAACTCTTCCACCGCCGAGCTTACTCTTCACAGCGCTCTCCTGCGGCGTAGTACTTTTCCGCCTTTCGGTGATCCCTATAAAATTATTACGGAAGTTTTTTTCGATTCCACCAACTTCTTTGAAGAAATCACTTCCAACTTCCGAGCAGCATTGAATCTTCTCATGGTCTCAGCTAAGATACCTGCGTATGTGTGGCATCGCAGGATATCTTGGGCAGCCTGACAGAAGCGTCATCGAGCGAATGACGCGCAGCCTCGTCCACCGCGGACCGGATGACGAAGGCTATTTTGTTAATGAGAAGGTCGCGCTCGGCATGAGGAGATTGAAGATCATTGACCTGGAAGGGGGCAAGCAACCTATGAAGGGAGGCCATGGTGCTACCGTGATTTTTAATGGAGAAATTTATAATTTCAGAAAATTACGGTCGGAGCTTGAAACGGTCGGTATTCGATTCCAAACTAATTCAGACACCGAGGCAATCCTGCATGGTTATGAACATTGGGGAACACAACTCTTTGCCCGGCTTGACGGTATGTTTGCGATAGCGATTTGGGATGAGCACACGCAAACCCTTATTTTGGCGCGTGATCGCTTCGGCGAGAAGCCCTTATATTATGGTCGGTTCGGCAATTCATTCGTTTTCGGTTCGGAACTCAAGGCGCTCTTACAGCATCCGGCCGTGAAGCGGGAGCTGGACACAGAGTCGCTTCAGCAGTATCTCGTCTATGATTATGTCTCTGCGCCCCGATCGATTTTCAAGAATATTCTCAAATTACCCCCAGCATCTTGTATGATTGTGCGCGACGATACACAAAGAATTGAATCATATTGGAATCTCCGACTGACCGAGAAGAGCATAAGCCTGGAGGCTGCCGAGGAGTTATTAAAAGAGAAAGTCGAGCGAGCTGTCACGAGTCGTATGCAGGCCGACGTCCCACTCGGTGTATTTCTTTCCGGGGGATTGGATTCTTCTTCCATAGCGTATTTCGCAAGTAAAAATTCCGCACAGAAAGTGCGGACGTTTTCAATCGGATTTGAAGACCAGTCGTTTGATGAGTCGCAACATGCAAGGCAAGTCGCCGAATTTCTTGGCACGGATCATACGGAACATATTTTTACGACCAAAGACTGTCTGGATACTGTTCCGAAGATATTCAGCGTTCTCGACGAACCGTTTGCGGACGCTTCCGTTCTCCCAACATTTCTGCTTGCTCAATTTACCCGAATACACGTTACGGTCGCCCTTGACGGAGACGGATCGGACGAGTTGTTCGGGGGCTACCCCACATTTCAAGCCAGGAAATTTTTGTGGCTATACCGTCTTTTTCCTACAGCAATCGTTAATTCTTTGATATCTCGTCTCCCCACCTCCTTTGATAATATTACCTTTGAATATGGTCTTAAACGAATTGCAGAAGGAGCCAGGTATCCCAAACTTATCGACGAATACAGTTGGATTTGTAGTTTCTTGCCCCACCTGTTATCTCAGCTACTTACTACTGCATTCACGACTGGTATTCAAGATCCTTTTGCAGTACTTGCCCGCTACATTCGGGACGCAGGTTCTGTTTCCGACTTTAACAAAATGACCTATTTGTATTCAAAGATGTATTTACAAGATGATATCCTCACCAAATCGGACAGGGCAAGCATGATGGTTTCACTTGAAAGCCGCGCACCATTCTTGGCGGTCGAGTTGGTAGAATTTATAAGTTCATTGCCCGTAAAGTATAAAATGCGGGGCTTAACCACCAAATGGCTTCTCAAACGCGTGATGCGGCCCCTGCTGCCTCCAGGCATCGCAGACCGCAAGAAGAAGGGGTTCGGAGTGCCAATGGCACGCTGGTTGACGGGCGAGTTGAAGCCGCTCATGCTGGGGTTACTGGAACCCGGCAGATTGCGCCGCGAGGGGTATTTCAATCCCGATTTTGTGGCAAGACTGATCGCAGAACATCAAGCGAAGAAAAAAGATAATCGGAAGCTGCTTTGGAATCTTATGGCGTTTCAGTTATGGAAAGATAAATGGCTCGCGTAGTATAGGTATGAAGAATGGCTTGCTAAAATATCTTGTATGTCCGCGGTGTTTTGAGGTCCTGAAGCTCAGCATGTCTGAACAAGACGGCACAGAAATTATTACGGGCAGCTTGCAATGTGTCGCATGTACAGCTGAATATCAGATTTTGCGGGGCGTGCCACGTATGATATCAGGACCATTATCTTACGATAAACAGGCAACCGCCGAAGCCTTTGGTTATGAGTGGACCCATTTTTCAGAACTCGAACCAACCTACCGCAATCAATTTTTGGATTGGATCAAGCCCACCACCCCAGGATTTTTCCGCGACAAAGTGATACTTGACGCCGGCTGCGGCAAGGGGAGACATGCCTATCTTGCCTCACAATTTGGCGCACTGGATGTAATCGGTATTGATCTATCGGGAGCGGTGGAAGCTGCCTTTGCGAATACTCGTGTTCTTCCCAATGTGCATATAGTTCAAGCGGATATTTTCCGACTTCCTTTCCGAGCGCCGTTTGATTTTATTTATAGTATCGGGGTCATCCACCATTTGCCTGATCCCCGACTGGGGTTTCTCGCGCTTTTCAGACACTTGAAAACACAAGGCAGGATCTCGGTTTGGGTTTATGGTAAGGAGGGCAATTGGTGGATTGAAAAAATAGCAAATCCAATCCGGGTCAATATTACTTCGAAACTCCCAAAATCACTGACGAAACTGCTTGCTTTTTTCATCGCCCTGCCGCTACAGTTTGGGTTAGCGGCAGTATACCGTCCCGTCAACGAGCTTGGGTATCTGCAAGGTCTACGCCGATATCTTTTTTATAACGACTATCTCTATTCGATTTCCAGGTTCTCATTCCGGGAAAACATGTCGATCATATTCGATCACATGGTGGCGCCCACGGCTTTCTACATAAGCCGGGGAGAGATAGGAGAATGGTTTGAGGAAGCCGGGTTGGCTCAAGTCGCAATCACCCAGCGCAACCGGAACAGTTGGCGTGGCACGGGAGTAAGGCAGTAATTTTTATGCAGTATTTTCGATGAGGGAAAAAATATTTATCATAATAATAATTGCTTTCTTGCTTCGAGTAATCGGACTAGGATACGGTTTGCCGATGCAGCTGGTAGGAGATGAGACGAGCCTGATTGGGGGGTCTTTGAAAATGCTGGAGGCAAAAACTTTAATTCCCGCCCTGGCCCCCGAACAGTTTCGCCTGCTGTACTACCCGCCGGTCATGTCATACGTGTACCTTGCGGCATTTTTGCCCTACTTAAGTTACAAGTTTCTCACGTCGGGCGGGTCAATTGAGGCCATACGGAGCACGGTTGCGCTGGATCCATCAGTTCTCTGGCTAATCGCCCGTCTCGTGACAGTGTTGCTAGGTACTCTCCTTGTCTATCTAGTGTTTAATATAGGGCGGCGGCTGTTCGGCTCTGGAGCGGGACTTGCGGCCTCGGCACTTGTCGCGACAAGTTTTCTTGCGGTGCAGCAGTCGCATTTTGCTCGCCATTGGATGCCGGCAACCTTTTTCGCATACTTGGTTATTGCATTGGGTTTTTTCATTTATCTCCGTCCTGAACGCAGGGCGTATCTGCTGGCTGGCGCGCTCGGCGGGATAGCGTTTGGCGTAAGCTACATCACGGCCGTGGCGATGGCTGTTCCGATTGCCACCCATTTCATCGCATATGGGAAGAAGGCTTTGGGGCGCCCGCAGATAATTTGGCTGGCGCTCATGATTTGTCTATTCGCAATAATCGCGACAATCGGGGGTTTGCTGAATTTTCCTGAACTTAAACGCATCGTGGTAGGAGAAGATACAGGTCTCGTGGCCGCAAAATCATTTTCCAGACTCTTGCAGGCCTTGATCGGATCTGTCAGTTCGTTTTTTCATTATGATCCAGTGGTGTTGCTCGCCGGCCTAGCAGGCATCATAGTGCTCGCATTACAACATCCGAAACTGGCAGCGGTATTTGGCGGGTTTCCTTTGTTTTATTGGTTGGTGCTTTATTTTTTCTTTCACTTCGAACCACGCTACAATATGCTGCTCGTCCCGTGGTTCTGCCTGCTTGGAGGATATGCATGGAGCAGAATTCTCACGTTGCCGCTCTCCAGGACGATTTCCCTTTCTATGCTGATTATTGGTCTTTTAGTTCCATTTTCTATTGTCGCGTATTATGATTGGCTTTTGCTAAAGCCCGACACCAGACAACTCGCCGTCTCTTATATTGAAGACCAGATCCCACCTGGCAGCAAAATCGGAATGTACCTGCGTGAATTTGGCCTTATCGCCGACCAAGCCTCAGTGAATTTGAGACAGAGAGAGTACCCTTATACTTTACGTACTAAAGATACCGTATTGCAAACACTTTCACCCGATCAGTATCCAAGTCCAGCTTTTTACACAATCAATATTCAACAGCTGACGCCGGAAGACCGGGAAAAAGTATTGCGAGATGTCCCGTTTGAGTACATCATAACTGAACAGTTTGAGGGCGAAGAGCTACCTGGTATATTGTCCAGCATTCCCCTTGGAAAAAATATTGCAGAATTTTCTTCAGGCCCAGTTGCCATGGATGTGAATGCTAATCTGAGTACGCCGCTTTGGGAAATATTCACTTTGCACAGGCTCGGACCTCAGGTCGTAATCTACCAACAATGAAACTTGTATATATCGCAAACGCACGGATTCCCACCGAAAAAGCACACGGTATCCAGATTATGAAAACCTGCGCCGCCCTTGCAGCCGAGGGTTGTCAGTTGGAACTATGGTTGCCCAACCGGCGCAATTCAAAATTTACAGAAGTTGATCCTTTTGAGTATTATGGCGTTCCCCGGAATTTTACTATCCGCAAATTTTGGTGTCTGGACATGATTGGCTGGTTGAATTTTTTGCCAGGCGTTGCGTATATCATCGAATCAAAAACCTTTGCATGGTCTATCTCCTCTGCGGCACCAGCCACTTCCACCGATACTATTTTTTATTCCCGAGATACCTATCCACTACAGACAATTCTGAAGCACTGCCGCCCCTATTGGTATGAAGCACACACAATTGAGAAATCAACCCGCCTTGCAATAAAGCGTATCTTCAAAGGTGCGAGAGGAATTGTAACGATTTCTAAAAACCTTTCGGAGGAATTCAAGCCCTATCAGCCGGCAGATCGCATTTTTGTGGCGCACGATGGCGTTGATCTTTCGCAATTTGGTCAGCCCGCCAGTAAAGAAAAGGCTCGAAGAAGTTTGGGTCTCCCAAAAGACGATTTTCTCGCAGTTTATACAGGACATCTATATGACTGGAAGGGCGCGGGTACTTTCATCCGTGCTGGCAAATATTTTCCCGCCGGTGTTCATGCCGCACTGATAGGAGGGACTGATCAAGACATCACGGGTATGCAATCTATAATTGATCAAGAGCGCTTGCTGTCAGTGGCGCTCTTGGGTCATAAGCCTCCTGATGAAATTCCAGCGTATCTATGCGCAGCCGACGCTCTCGTCTTGCCCAATTCCGGAAGATTTGAGATCAGCCGCAGTCACACTTCTCCGCTCAAACTTTTTGAATATATGGCAGCCGAGCGGCCGATCGTCGCTTCCGACCTGCCGAGCATTCGAGAAATTCTCGATGAGACCTGCGCAGTATTTTTTCGTCCCGACGACGCGAAAGATCTGGCTGATAAACTTATTTATATTAAATCAAATCCTGAAATAGGGGAGAGACTCGCTGCTGTTGCTAAAACCAGGGTTCAAAAATATTCTTGGGAGGCTCGGGCCAAAGCCATACTATCTTTTATCGCTGCGACAGGTGGGGCATAGATTCGACAATTTTTTCGAGTACCAGAAGGATCTTGTGCGGGCGACCGTATTGCCGTTTTTCAGAGAGTACAATATTGATCTGAATGGGCTTAGGGTTGCAGACATTGGTTGTGGTGAAGGAGGTATGATCGCGATCTTGCGCGAGACCTTTCCCCAAGCTAACTTAACAGGATACGATCTAAGCCCGAAACACATTGCGAAGGCTTCACTACGGAATATCCTAAACGCGAGATTTGAAGTCTATGATATTTTAGAAATTCCAAGGGCGACCTTTGATTTTATATTATTCCGGGATGTCCTGGAATATACGCAGAATGTACCGCGAGCCCTGGGTAACCTCTCGGCCTTGCTTGCGCCCAATGGCACGGCATTTGTCACTTTTCCTCCCTATCTATCCGCTTACGGGGGTCATCAACATATAGCGCGCGGGAGTTGGATAAAAGCTATCCCTTATGTCCACCTTCTGCCCGACCCGATTTTCTACTTCCTGATTCGGAATCGCCGGCCTGAAGAAGAAGGCAGAGATAGTTTTGTGGAAGGGTATCTGGAGGATTTGCGCCGCATACGGGCAACCCGGGTTTCCATATCGGGATTCGAAACGAACGTCTCAAAAGCAGGGTTTCAAACCATGCACAAGGGACTCTACTTTATTCGTCCATCGATCGCCTTTCGTTACCGATTGCCCGTAATAAAAAACCGCCTGTTCGGCAGGATCCCGTTTTTGCGCGAGCTGACCACAAGTGGCGCGGAATACCTACTGCGCAAGACGTGAGCCAAAGATATCTACGATTTGCCCTGCGGTAGTAACCCTGGTTCCGGCTGATTTTTTTTCTTGAACAAGCTCAAGAATTGATTCATAGAGACCCATCCGACCGACTAGATTGTGAGGATGAATATTGGCCACGAAAACACCCCCAACGGCAAGAGTGTCATCGAGTAACTCTGAAAAGACTCGAAGCGAGCCTTGATCTGAAAGAGGCGCGTCGCGGACAACCATATCGTCATTAAAAGTCAGCGGCAGCTCAATAAGGTCAAATCCTGGGAGGCGATATGGAAAAGGAAAAGAGGTCGAATGGTAGAACGTTGAAGCGACCTGGATCGAGGAGTCATAAACGAAACCAGCGCCATCAAGCGCTTTGAAAAGTGCGTGGCTAACAGAAAATGCAGGCGAGCGAAAGCCACTCGGTCTCTCTTGAAGAGCCGTTCTGCCCCTCCTTAAGGTCTGCAAAATACTCGCCTCTGATCGGAACGCAAGCGCGATGTCATGGGTTGAGCCATGCAGTCCGATTTCATGCCCCGCCGTCGCGAGTCGGTCTAGCACCGTATAGTCTAGAGGGTAATCCGCACGGGTGAGGAAATTGAAAGTGGCGGGTAAATGCCTGCTTCTCAGATCCTTCAGAGCTTCTGGGAGCATATTCCATCCCACCAGATTGTCTACGTCGTGCGTCAAGACAATCACTCCTTTTGATCCTTCATAGAAAAATTTTGGTATATCGTTTTTTATCAAATCGCGAACCAGGTTGTAACCGAACAAATCCTTCATTGACGCGATTGGCACTGTGGATTTGGGGTTGCGAATTTTTTTCATCAGGTTTGTGATTGGGTAGCGTATCGAGAACGGCAGCTTGGCAACAGTCGCTTCAAAACCAAGACGCATCAAACGTTCATGCCTGGGCTGAGAATGAATAGTAAGATGATACCCCAAGCTTGTGAGCAGAGGACTTGCAGAGGGCTCAATTCCGGTTGCATGACGAATAGCTTCCTTGGCAAGTTGAGCATAGTTGGTATCATTCATACTAGTATTATATGCCAAAGCAAGCCCCTCGTCAGGACTAGAGGTTGACCCAGTAGAATGACTTTGATTCGGCTTTATAATTTAATTCTGATTTACTCATAAGAAGCAAGGTCGTTGGTTCTGATAAGAATTATTTCTCGGGCTTGGATAAACGCCGAAACATCAGAATCATCAAAGTTCTCTACTGGGTTGAGCAGGAACCAGTTGTTCGATATAATGAAACGCAACCTGATCTCATGAAAGATTTTCGCAAAGCAGCAAATTCCGAGCTCTCCATAGTGGTTTTGTGTTACCAATCGGGCGAGACCATCCGCCAGTTTTTTGGTGAGCTTCTAAAAGCGCTTCGAGCTTCTGGTATCGATTGGGAGCTAGTGCTTGTCGGTAATTATATGGCAGGAACCGTCGATGCGACACCCGCGGTACTGCGAACATTGCAACTAGAAGATCCTGCACGCATCAGGGTCGTAGCAGAGGAAAAGCAGGGCATGATGGGCTGGGATGTGCGATCTGGACTCACTGCTTCATCGGGTGAGTTTTTGGCTTTTATCGACGGCGACGGGCAGATGCCGGCCCAAGACCTCATAAAATTGTACAATAAGATGCGGGCAGAGAAATGGGATCTGGGCAAAACATATCGAGTTCGTCGCGATGACGGAACGGCTCGGAGAATAATTACCATACTCTACAATGCCTTATATCGTCTTCTCTTCCCTGGTACGCGCTCACGAGATATTAATGCGAAGCCAAAAATCTTTACTCGGAAAGTCTATGAGATGCTTGATTTGAAATCAGATGATTGGTTCATTGATGCTGAAATAATGATTAAAGCCAGGCGTCTGAAACTTACCATCGGGGAAATACCCACAGTTTTCTATCGCAATCCACATCGCAAATCGTATATAAAATGGAAAGCGATACTTGAATTTATAAGAAATCTTGCCATGGCGAAGACAGAAGAAATCCGCGCATTGGGTTTTACGCCTCGCGGTCGACCGGGCTTGTGGCTAATCTTAGGGTCAGCAGCGATCTTAAGATTTGCCTTGTTCCTGCCCTTCCTCTTACATACATCTCTTGCAACATGGCTTGCTAATCCAGGTTTTACCCAGCCATATTACTGGGTCCTGTCCGGTAATCTGTTGCATAGTTTTTCATTTTCGATTGCATCGGCACCGTCATTCCTTCCAAATACCTTCCATGTCCCGTTGTATCCGCTGTTCTTGGCCGGCCTTCGCTCTATAAGTGAATCGTTGCCCTGGCTCGTCTCGGCGCACATATTTTTGAGTTTGGCAGTCATCACGCTGTTTTGGTCGATTGCCCACAGACTCCTCGGCGGACGGATTGCATTTTGGTCTTCCTTGATATTTGCACTAGAACCCTTCTCCATCTTTCAGTCTGGTGTTTTTTACAGTGAAATATTGTTTTTGCTATTTTTCTTTCTCTCGCTGTTTTTTCTTCTTCGCGCGGTAGAAAAAAAACGCAAAGAAGACGTACTTCTAACCGGTCTTTTTTTGGGCCTTGCGACACTCACCCGTGTACTTGCTTTGTATACGATTGTTTTTTTTGCGTTTGCGCTTCTTCTCGCATACTGGTGGAAGCGTACCTCCTGGAAAATTTTGCTTTTGCACCTGGCTTTATTAGCAATCGGCTGTGGTTTGGTCATTGCCCCCTGGGGATTGCGTAATTATAAACAGTTCGGGTCATTCCAGCTCTCATTTCTTCCGGCTTATACATTTTATCTTTATAACGCGGGTGATTTTCTTGCATATCAGACCAACCGCTTTAGTCCGAGCGGGCGCGAGGAGGTACGCCAAGAATTAAGGGATGAGTTTGTGGCGTCCGTGCACGATCCTAAGGTCGATCGTCTGGACGAAGATGTCTCGGCTCTCATCAACCACACTGGCGATCTCTATAGTGCCTCCCGACAGATTATTTTATCCGCCCCGCTACGCTATGTGAAATTCGAAGCGATTTTTGTGGCGAGCAGCGTGGTGAATGAAGGCTACCGCGACGTACTGAATGCGTTCGGAACGAATGCATTTCAACCGAGTCATTTTTTTAGCTTCCTTATCAAGCCCGACTCTTTGAGTCAGCGTATGCAAGCAAGAGACTTAAGCGGATGGGACTACTCATTGTTATTTTCAGAGATTGTCTGGCTTCTTGTTTGGGTAACAATTATCACAGGATTTCTCCTCATGATCGCGCGCCACCAGTGGCGCTTGACCTCGGTCGTTGCTTTCAGTCTGCTTATGGCGCTATTTTTCAATAGCGCCGCGGGATCCTTAAGCTCGGGTCGGTACCATTTCCCAAGCGTACCGTTCATAATTATTTCATGTATTATCTCCCTACAAGTGTTGTTAATTCGCGGAAGTAAAAATTTGAAACATGAATGAAATTAATAAAAAAAAGGTTGTGATTGTTTTGCCTGCCTATAACGCCGAGAAAACCCTGCGGTTAACCTACGGCGATATTCCAAAAGACCGAGGATATGAGGTAATTCTTGTCGACGATAAAAGTGCGGATCGTACGGTTGCAGTCGCGCAAGAGCTGAGTATCCCCTTTTTCCTTCATGAGAATAATCTCGGCTACGGCGGCAACCAGAAGACTTGCTATACTAGGGCTCTAGAGATGAATGCCGATATCGTTGTCATGCTTCACCCGGATTACCAGTATGACCCAAAATACCTGCCTGACATGGTGGAACCCATTGCCCGCGGACACTATGACATGATGCTCGGGTCGCGTTTCCTCTCCCGCAGACATGTCCTTGAGGGTGGTATGCCGGTGTATAAATATATTGCCAATCGTGCCCTTACGATCGTCCAGAATATAATTTTTGGGCGAGCGCTGTCAGAATTTCATACAGGCTACAGGGCTTATTCCCGACGGGTTCTTAAGACCGTTCCTTTTAAACGAAATAGCGATAATTACGTGTTCGACTCGGAGTTTCTGGCGCAGGCTATTTATTTCGACTTTCGCATTGGCGAAACATTTGTTCCCACGCGCTATTTCCCCGACGCGCACACGCCGAATTTCTTCAAAAGCCTCCGCTACGGGCTGGAGACTTTGGCAGTTGCCGGAAAATATTTATTGGCCCGGTGTCATCTTTATATATCACCGATTTTTAAGATCAATGCGCCTTCCTGACACAATGCGATTTCTCAAACTTCATGCGCCCGCGATACTTTTGGGAATTCTCGTGGCGCTGTTTATGTTTTATCCGCAATGGCGATTTGAACGCGAGTTGGGAGAGCAGTACCATGGTGTGTACTTCTCATATTCGGACAGCGAAGAATATTATGCCGTGCGGATAGCGGAAGCGTATGACGGACAATGGAGACTCTCCAATCCCTACCACGCCGAATATAAGGACACCCCATACATCCAACCGCCTCTCCCGGAACTACTCTATGCTACGGTCGGGAAAGTGCTCGGGGTTGATCGAGCGGAAGCGACTTTGTATGGCAGCCGGATCATCTTTCCGTTTATTGCGACTCTGGCCGTATACGCCTTTGCGTTTGTCTTCACGGGTTCTCGCATGCGCGGGATACTTTACGCCGCTCTCATAGTCTTAGGTCTCAATATTATTCTTGATCCGAAAGCGGTTATCGGATTGTTCCAAGGCAAGGCGTCGGTGACTCAAGGTTTGGCCTATGCCCGGCCGGTCTCTCCGCAGATTCATTCAATATTTCTTTTTGTCTACCTTGCTCTTTTTTGGAAATGGCTGGAATCTCACCGCGACAAATTTTTGTATATCTCGTCGGTCGTGCTTGGACTGTCTTTCTACACCTATTTCTTCATGTGGTCCTATATACTCGCTGCATTGGGACTCGTTTACCTTTATAGTTTTTTCAGAAAGGATTTTGTGCCCCGCGGCAAACTTCTGCTGTCGGCGGGTATTGCTCTAGTCATCGGAGTGCCGTATTTTTACAACCTGTGGCAATTTGTTCATCTGCCCCAAGCACCGATTCTCTCTTTCTTGCAAGGCATGGTGATGAGTCGAAGGCCCTTTTTCAACCTCACCCTAGCTATTGCTCTACTCTTTTTCTGGTTGGTCTACCCAAAAAACGATACTAAGAAAAAAACTTGGGTTGGGATATTATTAGCAGCCGGATTCATAGCGCTCAATCAACAGGTTGTCACTGGCCGGGAATTGCACGCCGCTCACTACCACTGGTACATCATAGCCCCAATGGCAGGGTTCGCAGCGCTCCTTGCAGGATTCTACGCAGCAGAGCGCTTTACCAGCGCCCGCGTGGTTCGTATCGGGGGAACACTGGCTCTCGGGCTTTTGTTGTGGAATGGGTATTTAGTGCAGCAAGCTTCATATCAAGCCAATTTTGAATTTTATTCCTCCGAGGAGCGGTATGGAATCTTATTTGATTGGTTGAATCATAATACGATTAAAGGATCAGTGGTGCTGACTTATTCCCAACGCCTATCCGATATTCTACCGGTATATACTCACAATAATGTATTGACGAGTACAGAAGCGCAATTATTGGATACGCCAGAGGATCGGCTGTGGTTCAATTTTTTCCTGCCCGTGTACCTGCAAGGCGTGGCCGCCGACGCGGCATTGCAATATTTCAAAACGCATCCGGAGTATGTTGCCAACATGGTCGGCGGAGTCGCGACGAGACTGCAAAATTCTGGCTGCCGCACGTGCTTTGCGGAAGAGGAATATCAGAAGATGTCAGAGCGGTATCAGCAATTTTTGCAAGAAGGTCGCTTTGCTGACAGATATCGACTCGATTATCTTGTGGTCGATAGAGAGACAGACCAATGGCGTATCGACTTTCTCAATAGGTTTGAGGTTGTGGGGACTGTTTCTGAATTTATAATATACAAAAAGATGCCGTTGGGTCTTAGTTTCTCCATACCATAATCCCTGCTATACTATACTATTGTCTGAGGTTTATTTATCGCACAAGCTAATAGATGTACCACACAAAACGCGTCGCGCTTATTCTACCGGCACTGAATGAACAAGAGCTTATCATTGCTACGATTGAGCGCGCGCCGGAAATCATCGATAAAATATTTGTGATCAACGACGGCAGTACTGATAAGACTGCCGAATTGGTTTTGAACAAAGCGAAGACCGACTCACGGGTCGAACTTGTGAGCCACACGCGAAATTTAGGCCTAGGCCAGTCGGTTATTACGGGATACCAGACGGCGGCGAAGGCTGGGTATGATTACATAGTGGTTGCGGGAGGGGACAACCAGATGCCGCTGGAGATGACTGACAAGCTGCTTGATCCTCTAGTAGCCGGGAAGGCGGACTATACTAAAGGCAATCGTTTTGCCCGCCGCGAGGGTGATTTCGGTAAGATGCCAAAGATCAGACTGCTTGCCAATACTTTTCTCTCTTTTGTCACGAAAATCGCCTCCGGCTATTATCAAACCTTCGATGTAGTCGATGGCTTCACTGCAATCACCCGGGAGGCCATAAGCAGCATAAATTGGACTGAGGCTTGGAAGTATTATGGTTATCCGATGGATTTCCTCATCCGTCTCAATACTGCCGGATTCCGTGTGGTTGATGTCCCCAGGCCAGCTATTTATCTTGTCGGAGTGAGACAATCACAGATCAAGGCTGCCCGATACGCCCTGAGAGTGACGCCAATGTTGGTGCGCGGTTTCTTTCGCCGCTTGTGGCGGAAGTATTTCATCAATAACTTCCATCCGCTGTTCTTCTTCTACATCGCCGGAATCACTTTATTTCCGCTGGGGGTCTTGTATGGGATCTACTTAGTGATCAATAAATTCACAATTGATACCGTCACGGGCGGAAAGGCCATCCTCGACGCGCTTTTGCTGATCTTCGGCTTTCAGTCTTTGTTGTTCGCCATGTGGTTTGATAAAGAAGAGAGCAAATAAATACATATTTCTATTATGACCCGAGAAAACCAAACCAAGGAATTTTCTTCAGCAGAAGAAGTGTTGAATTTTGTTGGAAATGGTGAGCACAGCACGCTGCGTTTGATTTCGAAAGCTGACCTTGAGAGCGCGCACGCATATCTTGACCATATGATCCGTCTGGCCGAAGATGCCCATTTACGGGGCGGCTCGCCCGGATATAACACAGAATTTCGCGCAAACATGGAAGCCGCGCATGCCGCCATTGCGCAGGAATTCAACGCCCGCGGCGAAGAACCTGAAGAACTCGAATAAATTTTCTAAGAGAATCCTTCTATGGAAGTAAAAGGCAAATCAGTACTCATTACCGGTGGTGCGGGCTTCATCGGCAGTCATCTGGCGGACGAGGCTTTGCTGCGAGGGGCGAAGAGAGTTGTTCTACTCGACAATCTTGTCAACGGACGGATGAGTAATATCGAGCATCTTATGAAGCGTTCTGAGATCGAATTCATCAAGGGTGATGTCTGTGATTTTGACCTGGTAAAAAAATTAGTCGCGAACGCAGATATTATCCTCCACGAAGCCGCTTCCAAGTTAGTTTTTTCTCGCGACCGGCCCCGACTCGATATGGAGACCAATATCATCGGTACTTTTAATATTTTGGAAGCTGCCAAGGGCACGGATAAGCGAATCGTGCACGCTTCCACTGGATCTGTCCTAGGCTCTTCAATTTCGGGGGAAATGCGCGAAGACCACCCGCATAACCCAACGACGCCTTATGGCATTTCCAAGGGTTCTGCCGAACGCTATTGCCAGTTTTATTACCGCGAATTCGGTGTACGCGTGACGATACTTCGTTATTTCCATGTATTCGGCCCCCGCCAACCGCATGACGGCGAGGCGGGCGTAGTTAGCATTTTTATCGGCAAGGTGTTGCAAGGCCAACCGCCCCTCATATTCGGCAATGGAGAGCAGGTACGCTGTTTTACCTATGTTCTCGACGACGTGGCAGCCAATTTCCTTATGCTCGCGCACGACGAGACGATTGGCCATATATATAACTGTGCTTCCCGTACGCGGATGCCTATCAAGAAATTAGCCGAGATGGTATGCGCCAAGTACGGCCCGGCCACACCGCTAGTCTATGGAGAGGCTCGGCCGGGCGAGATGTTGCGTCCTATTCCCGATACGAGCAAGATCGAAGCCTTGGGCTTTCGCGAATCGGTGACGTTCGAGCAGGGACTCGAAAAAACTCATGAATGGGTAAAAGGAGTACTCAATGCCGGCTCAGCCAAATAAATATTCCGAGAAAGAGACGCAGGATTATGCGGCTGATTTTTATGAAGATATTCGTTATCGACTGCCGGCCTCAAGACAATATTATGACTGGTTCTTTCATAAATTATTCGCTTGCGCCAGGCCATATGGGAGAATTCTTGATAACGGTTGCGGCAATGGCATAGTTGGTGAGTATCTTTGTGGAGCGGACATCGTAGGCATTGATCTTTCGCCTCGCATGGCTGAGTATGCCCGCAAGCGACTGCCTCGCGTGGAAGTGGGTGATTCTCAGCATTTGCCTTTTCCAGACGGGAGTTTCGACACGGTGGTTTCTCTGAGCCTGCTCCATCATCTGTCCGATCCCAAGCAAGGCATAGCCGAAGTCGCTCGTATCTTAAAACCTGGTGGACTTGCTATCTTCGAGGACGTGGTTAAGACAGCGCTCAGTGTTGTGCCAAGATATTTTCTCAATCGAAAGTCTTCACATTTTTCACACGAGCATAAGAATTTTTTTAAGTCAGAGTTGTTGCGCCTGATATCTACATTTTTTCAGGTTGAACACATCCACCATTATGGCTATCTTGGATATCCTCTGCTCGGGTTCCCCGATATAATCAATTTTCAAAAATACATTCCAACCAAAAAATTACTAATACCCGCCTTACTAGCGTTTGACGATTTCGTAGAAAAAATTCCTTTTATCAGAACACAATCATGGAACATCATTGTGATTGCAAGGAGAACTTGATAGCGTATTCATTTGTAATTTCTAATCCGTGATCAAGCTCGGTGTTATCGGCGCTGGCAAATGGGGGAAGAATCATTTGCGGGTATACTCACAGCTCCCCGTCAATCTTGTTGGATTGGCCGACATTGATGAGTCCAAAAAAGCCTTGGCGGAAGAATTCAAAACCAATTTTTTTTCTGACTACCACCGAATGCTTCCGCTCGTTGATGCGGTATCGGTAGTCGTACCGACCAATTTGCACTATCAAGTCGTGAAAGACGCGCTTGCCGCGCACAGGCATGTTTTGGTGGAGAAGCCGGTCACTAATGATTCCCAGAAAACCAAAGAATTAGTGGAACTAGCCAAGTCGTCGGGTTTATTGTTGTCGGTGGGGTATCTATACCGGTTCAATCCGGCAGTGAGAAAACTCAAGGAACTTATTGCGGCTGCCGGGACACTGCAGTACATCACGGCCCGCTACATTCACTCCAGCAACCCGCCGCGAAGAGATTCGGGAGCGGTTTTGAATCTAGGGATCCATATGGTGGATATTCTGAATTTTGTTTTGGATGTTCGGCCCAAACGCGTGTATTGCAAGCGAGTTAATTTCATTCATCCCGAGCGCGAAGACTCGGCACTGATTTTGCTTGATTATGACGATTTTTTTGCCTCGGTGGAAGTGTCCTCCTGTCATCCGGAAAAAAAACGGGACGCGTGGGTGATTGCGGGGAATGAGAAAATCTATGCTGATTTTTTGGAACAGCAGGTGATTCGTTTCCCGATCAAAGTTTCAGAGGAAGAAGTCGTGACAGGCAGGGAAATTAAAGAACATATTATAAAAAATGAGCCGCTCAATGAACAGCTCAAATACTTCGTCGATTTAGTTGAGAATTGCAACAACGGCAAATTCTCCGAGATCGTAAATTTGGGAGAAGAGGAATACTATACCACCCGCATCTGCGAGCTGGCGCTTAAGTCCGCGGAATCGAAGCGGGATCTGGAGGTGGAATAAAAAACAAAGCCCAACACCGAAGTGTTGGGCTGCTTGCCTAATGGCCGGGCAAGCCCGGGTTGAAATTACACATCGTGAATCTTGTGGTAGGGCGGAACCCGTTTGCAACCAGGGTAATCATGCTGGTAAATCAAACTGGTCATCACAGCCCACCGTTTGCGGAGCAGTCGCTCGAGCAGCTGGCGATACACGCGTGGTGTATGCCGGAGCATTTCAGCGAAATACTGCTTCACAATTTCCGCGATCTGGGTCGGCGTGATCCATAGCTGAATGTGGATGTCGCGGCTGAATGAATCAGTCGCCGGATCATACGCTCTTGTACCAACATTGATACAATAGCGCGAATCCACTCGCTCGCTATCAGGTCCACCTTCGCCCGCGCCAAGAAGCACCTTGGCATCATGGATGGTCTCAAACTGGATGTTCTCCTCGTCGAGTGAATCGCGAGTCGCTTCCAGAGTGGTCCTTTCCATATGTTCCTCCTCTACGATCTTCAACCTGCCATTTCTGGATCAGGGCTTATGAAGAGTAAACTACCCACCGACATGGCCAAATTACTCTTAACAAGCTTACTTAATATTATAGCACATATTTTGTATTTTGTCAATATACTTTATATTTCTTTTTGTTGACTAAGCATTCGGATTTACGTAGTATGGTATGATGCTTTTTTATGAATTTTGAAGAACTCAAAAGACTAGTTGATGACGCCCCCGACAGCCGGGTCGTTTTCGTAGAGAACGGAGAGCCGGCCTTGATCGCGGAGAAGCCGGGCCGATCCGTATATTCTCATACAACACCCCGAACAAATACTTCGATGGTGCATCCCAATGTACACCTGGGCAAGAATGTTGTCATAGAAGATTTCTGTGTGATCGGAGCGCCCCCCAGGGGCACCGCCTCAGGCGAACTAGCCACAGTGATCGGGGACAATTCGGTTATACGCTCTCATACCGTTATTTATGCGGGCAATCAAATTGGTGATAATTTCCACGTTGGGCATCACGCGCTTATCCGGGAGCAAAATATGATTGGCAGCTCTGTAAGCGTTGGAAGTTTTACCAACATTGAACATCACGTCAGAATCGCCGATAATGTCCGGATTCATTCCAGGGCTTTCATTCCGGAATATTCTGAGCTGCAAGAGCATGCTTGGATCGGTCCAGGCGTCATTATGACCAACGCGGCTTTTCCGAGGTCAGCACGCGTAAAAGAACAGTTAATCGGTCCACTCATAGAGCCAGGCGCAAAAGTGGGCGCTGGATCTGTGTTATTGCCGGGAGTGAAGATCGGTACCGGTTCATTGGTGGGAGCCGGCTCGGTGGTGACGAAAGACGTGCCAGAGGGAACTGTTGTCGTGGGAACTCCAGCCCAAGCTACGAAACAAGTGGCTGATTTACGCTACAAAGACACAGGCGAGGCGGCCTACCCGTCTTCCGCCATTTCTCCTCAAGCTTCTCCCATCCCACTAGTTGATCTCAAGGCCCAGTACCGCGCGATCAAAGGTGACATCGACGCGGCCATAACGCGAGTCATCGAGAGTACGGCTTTCATCCAGGGCGAAGAAGTGAAGAAATTTGAACAGGAATTTGCGGCTTATTGTGGCGCCAAGCATTGCGTCGGGGTTGCTAATGGGACCGTGGCAATAGAATTAGTGTTGCGTGCATTAGGCATCGGACACGGAGACGAGGTCATTACGACGCCGATGACCTTTATTGCCACCAGCGAGGCGATTATAAATGCCGGCGCCAGCGTGGTTTTCGTGGATATCGACGAGCATACGTATACACTGGATCCGAAGAAATTGGAAGCGGCGATTACGCCCAAAACCCGAGCAATAATACCGGTGCATCTCTATGGTCAGCCAGCTGACATGCTCTCGATTCTGGAGATAGCGCATCGGCACAATCTACTGGTGATTGAAGATTGCGCGCAAGCCCATGGGGCAACTGCCGCGGGTAGACACGTTCCCCTCACGATCGGCACTTTTAGTTTCTACCCAGGCAAAAATCTTGGCGCCTATGGTGATGCTGGGGCTGTGGTGCTCAATGATGATGCGCTTGCTCAAGCCATTTCACAATTACGCGATCATGGGAGATCGACCAAGTATGAACATCATCTGACCGGTACGAACGCCCGGATGGATGGCATCCAGGGAGCGATCTTGCGCGCGAAGCTTCCATATTTGCCCGACTGGACAGTTCGCCGAAGGGCAATCGCTGAGCGCTATCGTGCGGTCTTGTCTGGGCTACCCTTGGTGGTGCCCTTTGAAGATTCACGGGGGATGCATGTCTATCACTTGTTCGTAATCCGTACGCCGCAACGACAAAAGCTAGCCGAGCATCTAAAGAGCAAAGGGATTGCGACTGGGATTCATTATCCCATTCCACTGCACCTGCAGCCTGTCTATCAGAGTATGGGATTGGGTCGAGGAGCCTTCCCAGTGACGGAACAGATTGCCAACGAGGTCTTATCGCTTCCAATATATCCGGAGTTAACTGCGGACGATGTGGATCGTATCTGCCTAGTCATACGCGATTTCTTTTCTTGACTTAAAGAGCTTGAATTATACTTTCTTAGAATCAGCGTTGCGTAATTCTGGAGCCGCCTGATATACTGGTTTTGCAGCATGAACAAACTACTTGCAAGCATCGTCCTCGTCGCCATTCTCATGAGCACAGCTTCTTCTTTCCATCACTGGAGCCATGGATTGAAGGAATCCGGCGACGCACTAGAATATCACGACCTCGCAATCAATCTGCTCACTACGCATCGTTTTGAGGAACATGGAGAATTGAGCGCCAGTCGAGATCCGGGGTATGTATTTTTTCTGGCCTCGCTCTATGCGGTCGGCGGGTCGAGCGTCTCGGTGCTAGTGATCCAGATCATAATGTTCGCTCTTATTGCCCTGCTGGTATTCAGCATTGCACGCGAGCTGACCGGGTCTGGAAAAATTGCCAGTTTCGCGGGTTTTTTGTCCGCGATTTTTTACCCCCTGGCGGGGTACGCAGGCGTGCAGCAGACGGAAATTTTTTTCACACTAGTATTTTTGACTTCTATTTTTCTTTTGTTGAAAGCCCACCGCGATCATTCCTGGGTGACATTTGCACTGTGTGGGATCGCATTTGGCGTAGCAATACTAACCCGTTCGATCATACTGTTTTTACCCCTCGTGCTATTCGCTTGCGGAGTCTTCATATATCGCAAGGAACGGTGGTTCTGGCGAGGCTGGGTGATCTGTGCATGTTGCGTGATCGCATTCGTATTTCCCTGGATGTTCCGCAATAAACTATTATTCAACGAGTTTGTGGTCTCTGAGAAGGCCGGCACGACAATTTTTTTTGCTTCACAGCGGCTTTTGATTCCCGATAAAAAACTACCTCAGGTTTTTGTGGCCAACACGCTCGGAGATTTTTTCGCGCGAAAAATCTTCGGATCCTATGACCGGCAGGCGGTCGAAGAGGGTGACTATGGCGTTACATTGGAGGCACTAGGCAAACAGGGTTTGTCGGGAACCGAATTCAGTCGACGAGCGGGTGAGCTGGGTCTGCAACGCATCCTAGCCGATCCCATCCGATATGCTTTCGTGGTGCCACCTATCGAGTTTCTAAAAATGCATACCCCAATATTCCCATATGAGTCGATACAGGGACTGTTCTCTGATCCCGCACGGTATCCATCAGTCCCGGATGGCCTGAAGGGGGCTGTAATTCTGGCCATTCGCGCCCTGTACGCGCTTATCTATTTTTGTGCGTTGTGGGGAATGGTGACACGCCTGCCGCGTTGGCAAAACAAGTTTTTCCTTTTGGCGGCACTTGGATATTACGTGGCGGTGTATGCGATACTACACGGCGTGCCACGATATCTCCTGCCTGTTTTTCCTCTTTATTTGGTGTTCCTGGCAGTCGGATATCAGGCATATCGGCAGTGGAGGACCTCACGACTTAATGCGCACACACTATGAATGTTTTTATTACAGGAACTTCTTCTGGCATAGGACGGGAACTTACCGTGCAGCTTTTACGAGAAGGGCAAAGAGTTTGGGGGATAGCAAGAACGCAAAGCAAGATGGATGAGTTTAGCGCTACCCTGGCAAATGCTACAT
>MFEO01000023.1:23838-50888 GCA_001777585.1 Candidatus Doudnabacteria bacterium RIFCSPHIGHO2_01_FULL_50_11
ATCCGCAAGCTTGTCGCGCGGTACTAGCGGACATGGCCCAGAACGGGTTTGTTCCTGACGTGGTCGTGCTGAACGCTGCCGTGTACGAAAAAGATGTGGGCGAAGGGCTGGACAGGGAAGCGTTTCAGAAGACTTTTGCCATAAATGTCGATGGCGCTCTATTCTGGGTCGAGCAGTTTCTGCCATTGTTTCTGAGACGAGGTTTCGGACATTTTATCGCAATCTCATCAACCTCAGCGTTGCGTCCGGGGTACTCGAGCGTATCATACCCCGCGAGCAAAGCCGCGCTTTCCATGGCCTTTCGCGGATTGAGATTAAATTTCGCGCATACCCCGGTTCTGTTCTCGACTATTCATTTCGGACCGGTGGACACCAGGCTTTGGAGCGGTAGACTAAATTTTCTTGTTCCCCAAACTTCTTCAGCTGCCAGATTTATTCGTCGCGTGATCGCGTCTGGCGGCAAATCCTATTTTTTTCCGTTCCTTTCCACCCTGCTCTTGCGCTGCACATTATTTTTACCTGACCTTTGGTTTTCTACGGTTACGAGGCTGTTGAAGAAGGTGCGCAAATAAGATCAATATTTTACCCGGCGTACGATGAAAGCCAAGATTTTTCTTTATGAATGAACAAAACGAGCGTCCAAATAGACCAAAAATCGAGAAAGGACAACCACAGACTGCTTGGCTATTTGATATCGATGGAGTACTGACCGACCCTCTTGAGAAGAAAGTCACTCACCCCGCTTTGTTTGATGAGCTGATCAAGAGGCTTGAGCGGCAAGAGCCGGTCGCGCTCAACACTGGCCGCTCGCTGGAGTTTGTAAACCGAGTGATACTTAAACCTTTGGAAAAGAAAATTGCCGATGCCCATATTTTGCAAAATATCTTTGGGATTGTAGAAAAAGGTGGCGTATGGATTTCGTATGACCTCGATGGAAAACAAGAAACGTACGTAGATAGAAATATTCGAGCTCCTGAAGATTTAAAAGACGAAATCCGGGCATTGGCAGCCAAGCCGCCATTTTCTGAAACCATGTTCTATGATGAAACGAAACAAACCATGGTAAGTGTAGAACTTTTGCCGAAAGATCAGATGCACGGGCGATCCTTCGAGGAATTTCAGGAAGCACAACGCGCATTGGTCGTAGAATTGCAGCGTCTTTTGAGTCATCATCATCTGGAAAGCAGCTTTCGCATTGATCCTTCAAGGATAGCGACCGATGTGCAGAATAAAAATGTCGGCAAGGCACTCGGGGTACGGCAGTTTGTAGAAGCACTTAGGACGAGAGGCGTGCGACCAACCCAATACTTGGCCTTCGGCGACAGCGAATCGGATTATGAGATGTATGAAGAGCTGAAACGCCTCGGTCTCCCAGGGCAACTTGTGTATGTGGGCGAACAAGAAGCTCTGCGCGAGAAAGACTTGTCCGGTGTGGTTTTTACCCGTCGCAAAGTAGACCAGGGCACCTTGGAGTTCCTCCAGAATGCGACGAAATCAGTATAATATAATAAACATCAAGCTATTGTTTGAGTACGCACTCTATGTTAGAATAATTTGGCTTTTGTAACTTTTTAAAGCATGGAACAGCAATTTAGACCCGGTATCGACAGAGTCCTCTACACCAAGGCCGTGTTTGGCGCAGAAGAGATCAACGCCGTTGTCGCGGCGCTGAATGAAGGCTGGCTTGGCCCGGGGAAATACACCGAGGAATTCGAACAGAAAGTGGCCCAGCTTTTCGGGAAAAGGTTTGGTCTTTTTGTAAATTCGGGCACTTCCGCTAACACCCTAGCCATGGAGGTTGCACACCTTCCGGCCGGATCAGAAGTGATTACCCAGGCCTGCACCTTTCCTGCGACCCTGACTCCGATATTGAATAAGGGTCTGGTTCCCGTATTTGTCGATTCCAAGTTTGGATCATACAATATTGATCTTGATTTGGTGGAACAGGCGATTGCCCCTCAAACCCGCGCGATCTTTATCTCCCACCTTGTTGGGAACGTGAATGATATGCGGCGACTTCGGGCAATCTGCGACCGCCATCATCTCCTCTTCATCGAAGACGCTTGCGACACAATCGGCTGCAAATTTGCCGGCCGCCCCACCGGTGAATATTCGGATATAACCACTACGAGCTTTTATGCCGCACACAATATGACCGCCGCGGGCGCAGGCGGGATGTTGATGGTCAATGATCCGAAACTCATTGAGGAGGCGCGAATCTTGACTGACTGGGGCCGCGCGATGCCGACATCAGAGGATGAACACCTGACCCAGCGGTTCGATGCGCAGATTGATGGCACGGATTTCGACGCCAAGTCGGTGTATGTGAAGCAGGCCTATAATTTCAAACCTGTCGAGATCCAGGCAGCATTCGCCCTCGAGCAGCTCAAGAAGCTCCCCACATTCAATCGGGTCAGAAGCGAAAATTTCAAGAAGCTTGTTGCCTTTTTCTCACGCTTCGACCAGCATTTTATCATTCCACAGATCCATCCAGAGGCTGAAGCTTATATGCTTGCTTTTCCTCTGACCCTGAAGCCCGATTCCCCGATTGTTCGAAAAGATCTGATCATGTATCTGGAACAACACAAGATTCAGACCCGGCCGTTATTCGCCGGCAATATTCTCCACCACCCCGCTTTTAAGGATATACCCCGCCGAGTGTACGGAGAACTGACAAATTCGGACTATATCATGAAGCGCAGTTTCCTCATTGGCTGTCATCATGGCATGACGGACGACATGCTGGCGTACGTGATGCAGACGTTTGAAGAATATTTGAAGCAAGCAAACATTAAAGCTGTTGAACAACTCCGTAACGAGGTTAATCAATCATTTGAACGCATCATCACTTTGCTGCGACACGAAAAATAACGCAGCATTTTAATATGAAACTTAGCGACTATCTCGCCCAGTTCCTAGTAGAGCAGAAGGTCCGCCATGTGTTCCTAGTCATTGGCGGTGTTTGCGCACACATTGTGGATTCTATCGGGCGCAATCCGAATATCAAATACGTATGCATGCAGCACGAGCAGGCCGCGGCGATGGCGGTGGATGCTTATTCCCGCATGACGCGTAATATTGGTGCGGCAGTCGTTACTTCCGGTCCGGGCGCGACGAACCTGATCACCGGTGTTTGTTGCGCATATTTTGATTCAGTCCCGTGCCTATTCCTCTCCGGTCAAGTGAATGCCTGGGAAACCAAGGGAGACAGAAAAATCCGTCAGCTTGGATTTCAAGAAACGGAAGTGGCTCGGATGGTCAGTACAATAACAAAATATTCATTCATGGTGACGGACCCGCAGACGATCCGGTATCACCTGGAAAAGTCGGTCTATCTCGCGCGTACCGGCCGGCCCGGGCCAGTGTGGCTAGATATTCCTATGAATGTTCAGCATGCCGAGATTGATCCCCAAGGGCTTGTCGGATTCGACCCGCGAGAAGTTACCGGTAAGCCAGTCCTAGCAGAGGAGATCTCAGACGAGATTATCTCACGAATACGATCTGCTCAGCGACCGGTTATTATCGCCGGCGCTGGCATCAAAATCGGTTCGGCGCACAAGGATTTTTTTGACCTGCTCCAAAGGTTTCAGGCACCCGTCGTCAGCACGTGGAGCGCCCTGGATTTACTTCCCTTTACGCACCCGCTCTATGTCGGACAGTATGGCGTGTATGGCTCTAGAGCCGCGAATTTTACGGTCCAGAACGCTGACGTGATCCTTAGTCTTGGTTCCCGCCTCGACTCGCGCCAGACCGGCGGCCAACCGGCCACATTTGCCCGAGAAGCATACAAGATTGTCGTCGATATTGATCGCGGCGAACTCGATAAACGGTGGGTGAAGGCCGATCTGCCGGTGCACGCTGATGTTCGGGATGTGCTTGCCGCACTCAACCGTAAACTTGGAAATACACCCCTACCCAGCCGCGTCTCTTGGATCGCTCGTACGATGGGCTGGAAGGCGCAGTATCCGGTTGTGCAGCCAGAATATCATCAGCAGACAGGCTCAGTGAACGCTTATGTTTTCATCAAGACCCTCTCTGATGCGCTCCCCGAAGGAGCCATCATTATTCCTGACCAAGGGGGTAACCTGACTTGGACCATGCAGGCATTTGAGATGAAGCCCCGGCAGGAGCTATTCTCCGCATTCGGCAATTCGCCTATGGGCTACGCATTGCCAGCTTCGATCGGAGCCTCTTTCGCCCGTCCAGGACAAGACATTGTCTGCATAGACGGCGACGGCGGATTCCAGATGAATATCCAGGAGCTGCAAACTGTTATGCATAACCAACTGCCGATTAAGATGTTTATTTTGAATAACCGATCCTACGGAATTATTAAGCAGTTTCAGGAGATCTATTTTCAGGGCAGGTATATTGGTACATCTGCCGAGAGTGGATATACTGCTCCCGATTTTCCGAAGGTCGCTCAAGCTTATGGCATCCCGGCAATCAGAATTGATTCTCATCAGGAACTGCAGGAGAAGCTTGCCCAGGCGCTCGCAACACCCGGGCCCATACTGATTGACGTACGGCTCGCGGAAGATCAGAAACTCATCCCCAAGCTTGGGGCTGTCAAAATTGGCGATCGGTATATCAGCAAGCCTATTGAGGATATGCTGCCTCTATTACCCCGCGAGGAATTTTATTCCAATATGATAGTGAAGCCCTTGGAAGAAGAAGCAAGAGATAAGTCGCAAGAGATAAATTGAAGAGTATGATGACTGATAAAAAAATTTCAGTAGTGGTGATCTGCTACAACGACGGCGGATCGGTGGACGAGATGTATCGTCGGGTCACCGGTGCCATGGGACAGATTACGCCGAATTGGGAGCTTGTGTACGTCAACGACGCTTCTCCTGACAATGCTTATGACAAGCTTGCGGCATTGGCCGGGCGCGACAAGCGGGTCGTCGTGATAACCCACACTCGGAATTTCGGGGGACAGAACGCATATACTTCAGGACTCGAATACTGCTCAGGGAAGGCGGCAATCACTCTCGATGGTGACATCCAGGATCCGCCGGAAATGTTCCCGCAACTCGTGGAGAAATGGCTCCAAGGTTATGATATCGTCTACGGTGAACGAGTGGAACGAGAAGGCTCACTTGTACGAAAATTTTTCTATAACCTTTTCTATAAGCTTTTTGCCAAGCTGTCTTACATCAAGATGCCGCTTCATGCGAGCGACTTTGCTCTGTTGGATCGCAAGGCGATCGATGCCCTCAATAGCATGCCCGAGCAGGGGCGATTCATCCGCGGCATGCGCTCGTGGACGGGCTACAAAAGCACCGGCATTCCCTACAAGCGGCTGGAGCGCTTCTCAGGCCAGACCAATCTGACTTTCCTGGGCAATGTCCGTTGGGCCAAGATCGGCATTTTTTCCTTCTCTTACGCGCCCTTGGAGTGGATTTCATATCTGGCTGGGATTGTCACCGCACTTGCCGCACTGGCAATTCTTTTCTACGTTATCTTGTCGTTTTTCCTTCCGCCGCCGCGCGGGTTCATGACCCTATTGATCGCCATTCTATTCCTAGGTTCAGTGCAGCTGTTGGCGTTGTCGATTATAGGCGAATATATCGCTAGGATTTTTGAGGAAGTCAAAAATCGGCCGAAGTTTTTTCGCCGCGAGATTCTCAATGATTACCGCGGCTGGATGAGCAAAGAAACAAAAACAGAGAAATAAAAAACACCCGCAAGGCGCAAGTGTTAACTGACGGTCCGGCGAAACCGTTCAAGCCGTTTTCTGTCCGTGGAGTCGCGGAAGTTATACCATTTGAGAAACAGCCAAGAATTCCAGGAGATGAGCTGCGTCACGCCCCACAAACAAAAGTACAGGATCTGGCTCTTCAGATCTGGAACAGATATGGCAGGGTAATAGAGCTCAAAATCGAATTCTTGCCCGTAGAAATGCCTGGCAACAGCTCGATAGGTCTCACCCAGATACAGCGCGACCGCTCCTCCCGCATACACGAAAATATGAATCTCCGAGTCGGGATACTCTTGGGCGAATTCGATCATCGCCTCAGCATCAGTTAGAGCATTCAATGTAGGCCGGGTGAGTGGCATATCTGATGTTGCTACTCCTTGTGCTGATGCAGCCGCTGTCATCACCTGATGCCAGACAAGTCCTGTAGGGCCCCTGACTAACGATTGGATGATTGGAAACAAAACCGTTTGCTTGATGATTTTGTAGTGACTGTATCGTTGGACCGCTTGTTGCAAGGACGCACGCGAGAACGCATCCGGCTGGTTGGGTACCCGAGGATCAAAACCGTTGCCGATCCAGAAAACAAGATGCATCACTTCCTCCTTCGTAACGTCTGAGTATAGCAGAAAACCGAGAAATAAAAAAACGGTCCTGATTATTTGTATCCAACAGGAGCCGTTGGGTAATCCATCGCAGAGTGCATCTGGAGCGTTTTAAGATCGGGAGGTCCGAAATTAAAGCCTCGCGCCTCCCAATATTTACGGCGAGTGACCAGGCTGCCGATAATATTATTAAGCGCGGCCGCACGCCTGGCGAGCATCGTGTAGTCACGTGATTCAGCTTCGGCTTGCTCTCGCGGATAGAAGAACCTTGTCTCCACTTCCGCAATCCGCGCGCCGGAGCAGAAAGCGTCCATGCGCGGGCAGAAGATGCTGTCCCACAGATCAGGCATTTTCGACTCCCCGGGATATTCCGTGAAGAAACGCGCGGCGCGAGGCGAGAAAAATACCGGGGCGAAGAAGAAATCGCGTCTGAAGATGGGTAACTTCCTTCCGAAGATGATCGAACACCAGTAGTTGCCCAGGTGTTCCCAGGGAATCTGGGGAGTGGGGTAGCTCCTGATGCCTTCATCCGTTAGATAGGGTATCACCAAGTCAACGCTTTCTTCTTCGATCGGCCGGCAGATCTCTTCTACATTCAGCGGCAGTGTGGCCTTTTCCGGTTCGGTCCAGCCAATCGCCCCATGATTTTTGCCGATGAGTTCGACTGCATACTGAAAGCCCAATCTGCGTGGGGGTCCAACACCGGAAAGATCGGTAGTGAGCAGGATAGCTCCAGTGTCTTCGAAATGGGGGCGAGAGATCTCATCGGTCGTGGCCACCACCACATGACCATATTCCCTGGCATTTATTGCCATTTGATGAGCCTGCCTAATCCGTTCGAGCCAGGTTTCCTCCTTCATCTGATTCTTCACAGTCCCGAATTGCCACTGTGTCACAATAACTCTGGTAAAGGACATTCAAACCTCCTTGAGTAGAACAAAGTACTATACTAAAAACAGAGAGGGCAGTCAAGACTAGGGCACGGATCCCATATACTTGACTTTTGGTCTCATTTCGGATAACATGCAGTTTCAAAACGGTAGGAGGAGTGATGTACAAACCAAAACGAATAATTCCCGAGGAAACTCTGAGACTCTATGAGCCCGTAGAAGTGCCTGAGGATCTGTTGGGTATCGGATCTGCTTTTTTGGCTGACCTGCACGATTTGGTGATGAAATTCGGAGCTATACTCTCATCAGCTCCCCGCACTTGCCAGTTGTACGTGCGAGACGACTGGCACGTCTTGTTACGCGTCAGCATCGATGCGCAGAATCGCCGTATGGAAATCGTCGGCCCGGGCGGGAAGCGTCCCCCTGGTAGTCATCGTATGTATTACCGACGATCAGATGCTTTCGTAGACTGGGACACTCGTCTGACTGTGGACCGAGTAGCTGGGCTCATTGGGCACGTCGACGGACTGATGCTCTGTCAGAGACTGGTTGATGTCGAAACCGGCGAGCGAACTCAAGCGATTGGACGGAATGATTTTACCCCACCCAGCAAATGGGTTGCCGACGACTTGCCTGAGCCTTTTAGCTTTTTGCGCGTTCCGCCCGAGGCAGACCACCAGGCAATGATCGATTTTTTCGACCATCCCGAACAGGTGGCTTATATTGCCACGAGGAACGGCTACGGTCTTATCTGTCGAGCCGAAAACGTTCCTGTGATGCAAAGAGCCAACGCCCAGGCCGTGAAGCTAGTGGAATCATATCGGAAACGGGGAGAGTATCTACAGGATGAGCCGCGTCTGGTCCAAGAGCTTGAGGCTTTCATGCGGGATCTCTTAGGCCCCCGCTGATGTTTCGGCGGTTTTTTTATTGCGATAAAAAAACCGACCTGATGCATCAGCCGGTTAAAATTTTGCCACGAAAGGTTGTCCAGGAACGTACTCCGTCCAACAAGGAAGGGCTCCGGTCCCCAATGAAATCATGCGAAGCGCCATTGGAATTATAGCATCCCGATGGCTTGCGACCAGGCTATAGTTACGGAGATTTCCTTCTGTAATCCAGGTTCCTCTCGCTTCTTCGGGTTTGCTGGTTAGGTGTCGCACAAACACAGGTGATGCATAATGAGCACGCATTTCCTTAGGCATGTTAACCCAACCTGCGAATCTGAGTGAGGAGTCGGCCACTGGTAGGTCCGTTTCATCTGCAGCTCCCAAAGCAGCAAATTTCTCTGCAACCGTTTCCTGATTCAGAAGCGTTGTCCCCGCGCAGTGCCATTGTCCGGGGAAATCCAGATCGTTTGTTGGTCGCTGCCACATGAGGAATTCTGGCTCTCCCCAAGTCTTCCGATAGACGGTCACGAGCTCAATTGACACCACTGGCGCAATCTTGAGCTTTGCTTGGAATACCGGAAGTGGCACTCGTTTGCGCGTTGCCAAATACTGACAAGCCTTGACTAGAATCGTGTTGAGCGTCTCATCAGGCATGTCTTCCAGATCCATCTGCGCGACAAGTCCGCGCAGGACTTCCATCGAGGGTATGTCCACGCCTTACCTCCTGTTCGAATCCGAGTTTCTATCCGTTACCCGTGCTCTCGGAGCACTCTTGTCGCAATCCAGCAGAATTGCTAGTTTGTAAAATCAACTAACCTCCTTCTACATTGTAGATACAAGGATATAGTCTAGCGATTTATAGGACATTAGTCAATGGTTCAGGCTACACATTTTTGCTATACTGACTGGAGTTAATTTGTTTTTCCATGACTGAATCATCACAAGAACGAATGTATTTCTCAGATGCAGCAGGAAAATTAGCAGGCTCCCCGATGTTCCAGTTTTTAGCCCGAGCGCAGGAGATGGAGCGTGCGGGCAAGAAAGTGTATCACTTCGAGATTGGCGATCCTGATTTTGACACGCCCCACCACGTCAACGAAGCTGCGGTCGCCGCGATCAACCGCGGAGAGACGCACTATGTGAATTCGCTTGGGATACGCACGCTGCGCGAAGCCATAGTCGGAGAGACAGAGAAGACCTTGGGATTTCGTCCTCTTCTGGAGCAAGTAGTGGTTGCTCCGGCAATATCTTTTATATACTTCGTCACTCGGTGCGTAGCCAATCCAGGGGACGAAGTCATCGTGCCCGATCCGGGATTTGCCTCATACTATTCCGCATTTGATTTTATCGGCGTGAAACCCGTGAGTGTTCCTCTTCTTGAGAAAAACGAGTTCAGGATGTCGCCTGGCGATATTGAAAAGCGCATCACTAAGAAGACTAAGCTCATTATTATCAACTCCCCCCAGAACCCCACGGGAGCGGTGATGACGAAAGAAGAATTGATGGAGGTGGGACGAATTGCCGAAAGGCATAATATATATTTATTGACCGATGAAACTTATAGCAAGATGGTCTACGACTATCCGCACTACTCTCCAAGCGTTCTGGATCGGTGTTTGGAGCGCACGATTATTCTGAACAGCTTCTCAAAAAGTTATGCCATGACCGGCTGGCGTCTCGGGTGGGCCGTGGCCCCACCGGCGATGACTGAGAAGCTCGGCCTGATGATCCAGACGATTATTTCAGCAGTGCCGCCGTTTATTCAAGAGGCGGGAATTGCCGCACTCACACAAGACCAGTCCTTCATCAAGACCAGTGTTGCAGAATACCGGTCGCGCCGGGACGTAATAGTGCAGACGTTAAACGACATACCAGGCGTCAAATGCCTCAAACCAGAAGGTGCATTCTATGTTTTTCCCAACATCGCAAGTACCGGCATGACCAGCGTCGAATTTTCGGAATTTGCTTTAGATAAAGCAGGAGTCGTACTGCTTCCTGGCACGATGTTCGGTTCATACGGGGAGGGCTATGTTCGTCTTGTCTACGCAACCGGAATAGCTGATATCAAGGAAGGGCTTGGACGTCTATCGCAAGCGTTTAAGCTGAGGAGGCGGAGCTGATGCGCAGTCAATCTAGGGAATACTTCTTTGCTTTTTTTATTTTTTTCTGCGTCGCATTTGCAGTATTGATTCCCATATTGGCCCTGGGGAAGAGCTTCGGGAGTTCTGATGTTATTTTGGGCATCTATCCGTTCATGGAGTCCATACGGCAATCTTTGCACGAAGGCGGATCGCTTATATGGAGTAGCAATGTATTTTCGGGATTTCCCCAGTTTGTGCTTGGGAATTTTTTTAATCCGTTTTTTATTTTATTAAAATATTTTTCCGTCGTCCCTTTGTACAATCTGCTGACGTTCCTCAATCTTGTTGTGGCCGGCTATTTGACGTGGCTGTTATTCCGCCGGATAGGCCTTACGTTTTGGCCAAGCATCGTTGGAGGGATAGTCTACGTATTCAGCGTGTGGAATTGGATAGCCGATTTAAGTCTCGCAGTTGCACTGCCCGTGCTTCCCGGTCTGTTTCTGCTCGCTCTCTCATATAGGCACCGCGCCGATTTTTGGAAAATTGTTTGCACAGCGGTGGTGCTCGCATATTCAGTCTATGCGGCGAACTTCAATCTTTTGCCCATGATCTTGTTCTCGTTTGCGGCCTATACTGTTGTGTTGGCATACTCAGAAAGGCCGCGGAAATTGCTTCACATGGCAACATTTTTTGTTTCATCGGCCCTCCCGGCGGCTGTGCTGTCTCTACCTCAGCTTGTACCGACATTAGTATTCACGGGTTTATCCGCGCGCGGAGCAGGATTGAGCTTGACGGAATCTTCAGTCGGCGCTCTTCAGGTTTTTGACGTGATAAAATTAGTATTGCCTTTCTCCCAAGTGCCAGTTTGGTTTTCCAATTCGTATGTTAACCTTGGCTTCTTATCGATTGTTTCTGCTCTTTTCATGCTGCGCGGTTTTTTTCCAATACGCCGGGAGGGCAGGCGAGTATCCGATGCTTTCTTTGCTTGCTTGTTCGTTTTTGGTGTACTCATGGCGGTGAAATATTCGCCAATTTTTTTCTTATTGCGTCATGTCCCGATTTTAAACGGGATGCGAGTGCCCACTCGCTGGCTGTTTCCTGCTTTTTTCAGTTTTGCCTACGCGAGCGCTTCCGGGTTGCAGTATATGATCGAGGAGCAAAGCAGTTCCTTACGTGAGAAGGTTTTGAAATGGTATAGAGTCGTGTTTTACTGGACGGCGGGGCTGCTCGTCGTCTGGACGGCAATTTTTTCATTTTTGCAGTCAAATATTATCATTTTTGCAGAACAGTATTTCAAAGAGCACGTCTACGCCCGGACCACACAGCTACCGATTGAACACTATAATAGCTTAATAGAAAAAACCATCCGGTCGGTTGGTGGATCTTTCAGCCTCTTTACTTACAATGTCGCCATCCCAATCATTTTTCTTTTTCTGGGGTACCTTACCTTGAAGCGGTTTGAGGGCGGGCGATTAAACGGGCCGGCAGTGACCGTGTGGGTGGCGATACTGTTGTCTGGCTACTATATCTTTTCAAGCTTTCCATTCCACCAGTACATTGCAAGCCAGACCCTGGCAAAGCCCAGTTACGTGGTCAGTTATTTGCAGGAGCACCCCGGCAAATTTTTCAGCTTGTTACCCGGTTTCACTGAATTTGAAAAATTGTCTGTTCCACACACCGCAACGCCGCAGGATGTTGCCGAGTTATACGCCCACCTACTCACTCCTAATTTCAGCAGCATGTGGGGTCTTGAAGGGGCAGATTATTACAATAACTTAATGTCTCGCCGCATGTCCCGACTGCTTGCCCTTCTGGGAAGCGATCGCGCGACTACCGGAGAGAAGCTTTCTGAAGAAAAGATTCCACTTGAGAAAAAACTTTCCAAATTCCTTGAACGCGGAACGGTTCTCTCGGTCTTGGGCATCAAATATGTGATCTCTGCGTTTCCCTTGGAGCAAGAGCATCTTAAGCTGGTCTTACAAACCCAAGCCACGCGGTTCAAAATTCCGATTTATCTTTACGTGAATGATGCGGCCAGGCCAGAAGTCTATTTTGCCGATACCGTCCAAACCCTTCCTGTGGGAGAGCAGAGCGCTTATGAAGCCGTTTTGGGCAAGCCCCTCTCCGGGCGTGATTCGTATGTGGAATGCTCGGCACTTTGTACAAAGACCGTCGGAACCGCCCATGGTACGCTCCAGGTTGTTGCAAGGAAAGCTGGGGACTGGGAGATCAATACGCAAAACACAGACGAACGCTATTTAGTCGTTTCTGAAAATATGCTGCCTGGCTGGCGAGCGACCATTGATGGTCAGGCCACCGCCATCTATATTGCAAATAGTGTTTTTTTGAGTGTGCTCGTTCCCCCCGGGCAACACCGAGTCTCATTCCAATATAGCCTTGCGGCGATAGCGCAATCGATATCTTTTTTGAAATGAAAATTGACTTTCGAAAAACTTTTTTCGGCCTCATCATTGCCGGCCTGATAAGCTACGTTCTTTTACGCCAGGTGCACCCCGGAGATGTTGCTCACGCGTTTGGAGCACTTGATAGGAATTATCTAATGGCGGCACTGTTGATTTTGTTGATGATGAATGGGTTGAAAGCATGGCGATTCAGCGCACTTTTATTTGGCGAACTTTCTTTTCGCGACCTGGTGCCTATAGTATTCCTGCACAACTTGTTTATAAGCTTCATGCCATCCCGCACCGGTGAGGTGTCCTATCTTTATCTTCTCAAGAAGCGCTTCAATGTCGGCGTGGGGCAGAGCCTCGCCAGTCTCATGATTGCGCGGGTGCTTGACGTGTTGGTCATTCTTCTGCTTATTTTTGGAACGCTGCTATTTGCATTTCCGGGACAGCTTGCGCCAGTAAGAAAATTTTTACCTCTCATTGTACTGGGAGTGATAGGCTTGATTGTCGCATTTTATGTCTTGCTGTTTCAAGCAGAGTTTCTGTACAATCTACTGGACAAGTGGTTTGCTAATATTAGACTGTATGATAAGCGATTCATCGGGTCCCTAGCGCGCAAGGGAGTAGAGATTCTCGGCGCATTTACTCGGCGTTATACGCACCTGGCGTTATTGCGTATCGCCGTGGTCACAGTAGCTATCTGGCTATTGACCTTCGGGTTTGAATTCATGCTTTTCCGGGGGTTGGGCCTTCAGATCTCGTATTGGCAGTTTTTGATCGCCTCGTTTTTTCCTGTGCTGACCCACATTATTCCTGTACAATCTTTCGGCGGGATCGGAACGTACGAAGCAACGATTACCGGGGGATTTGTTCTCTTGGGTTTTGATGCTGGGCGCGTTATTCCAATGACCTTCGCTGTTCACCTGGTACAGTTGGCGCTAACGGCAATATTCGGACTTTTAGGGTATTGGTTTTATCGTACTGCAAAAATTCAGGCCAAAATATGATAATGCGGGCTGCTTTTTTAACAGAATCCTTGGATAAAAGGAATGGATGGGGAAGGTATTCATCTAGTCTGATTGACGCACTTGCGAAGCGGAGAGATGTCGAGTGCTTCGTGGCCACCACCCCGAGCCAAACCACGTATGCTCAGGGAAAATTCCGTTTACTACCCAAGCTTGGAGAATGGAGCAACCTGGAAAGATGGAAGAAACCTTTGGTGCTCGTACGGGATGTGTTGAGTATGCGTCCTCATCTGCGGGGGTTCGATGTAGTGCACTGTTTGACCGAGCGTCTCCTCCCCCTGGCATATGTTCTAGCCCGCGGCAAACACTTGATTATGACCGCGCACGGGACCTACGCGCTCTCACCTAACACTCGTTGGTACTTGCGATATTTATATAAACGCATGTACCGTTCCGCTGACCAGATAATCTGTGTCAGTTCGCATACCGAGAAGCGCGTAGCCTCTTGGGTTCCCGAGGCTAAGACCTTTGTTATTAATAACGGCGTTGACACCCAGCTTGCGGACTACCCGGAAAGCCCGAACTCGGAGGGAGAGTATATTTTGACTGTCGGAGCCTTGAAAAAGCGCAAGGGGTACCACGTGACCTTGGCTGCCTTTGCGGCTATCTGTGCGGATTTTCCCAAGCTGCGGTACATTATAGTCGCAGGAACAGCAGATCCTGAGTACAAGGCCATGCTGCTTAAGGAGATTGAGCGGCGCAGACTCACTGGTCGGGTTATTCTGAAAGAACGGATTTCCGAAGCGCAGCTTGCCAACCTTTTTCGACATTGCTTATTCTTCATTTTGACACCCGTAGAAACCGATCAAGCGTTTGAGGGTTTCGGGCTTGTGTATCTGGAGGCCGCTCTTTTTGGGAAGCCATCGGTCGGGGTTTCCTCGTCCGGTTCGGCAGAGGCCATCATCGGGGAGGAAACCGGCGTGTTGGTACCGCAAGAAGACGTGGCTTCAACAGCGAAAGCAATGCGGAGATTGCTCGATGATTCTGACCTGAGAGTTATTATGGGCAAGAGGTCCGCAGAGTATGCAGCGCGCTCTTCTTGGTCGAAGGTTGCTGATCAATACGTTCGTGTTTATCAAAGTGTCTTGTCGAGAGCATGAGAGATCTTATCAATTTGTTTCGAAATTTTTTCGGGATTAAGTTCAACAGAGAAGTAGCGGCATTGCAGGTGAGTAAGGCCCTCGCCCTGCTTGCTGGTTTTGCTGGCTCTGTGATTTTCGCCTGGCATCTAGGGCCCAGCCAGTATGGAATTTACGCAATCATTTTTTCTTTGGCAGGATTAATATCTGCGCTTGTTAATTTTGGAGTTTGGCCGACGACCGTTAACCTCCTGTCAGAAGCATTGGGATTGGGGGACCGAGAGGAGGTCAAAAATTTAGTAATTTATTTTTTGAAGGTGCAGCTCATACTCACCAATTTTTTGTGGCTGCTGGTAATTTTTTTCTCCCATTACATAGTTGGCTGGGTATATAAAGACCAATCATTTTCTTTTTACCTACAGATCGCCGCGATCATTAATATGCTAAGTATCCCGTTTCCCCTGTTAACCCTTGCTTATCAAGTTTTTCGGGAAATCAACCGTCTCGCAGCCTGGGAGACCGCCAAAAAATTCGTGAGTGTGATTGCCGGAGTTTTATTTGTTGTAGCGGGTATTGGCGTTGTTGGTATTTTTTATGGCCTACTGTTATCCGAAGCATCTTTCTTTATAGCCTCCCTTATCGCGATCAGATGGGTCCAGATTAACCACCCTCTTTTCCCGAAAACAAGGGAAATTTTTAGGGATTTTTGGCGCGTGTCGATCGTGAAGTATTTGAGATTTGGGTTGCTCATTTCAGTCGACAAGAACCTGAATAATTATGTAGAAAACCTTCCGGGTTTTATTCTCGGAGTATTTTCGACTCCTGAGCAAGCTGGTTTTTTCAAGGTTGCGAGCACGATCGGTTCCCTGCCGCAAGTCTTCTCCAGTAATGTTTCTCGGATGCTATCGAGTATACTGCCCTATAAGGAGGCTCAGACGGCAGGTTCAATAAGACATTTTTATCATCGCGTAGCGAAATTTGGTACTCTGTTCACCGCGGTGTTTATGGGTGCTGTGTTCGTGGGTACAAAATTATTCTTTGAGCGCTTGTACGGGCCTGCGTTCCTCCCCGCTCTACCCTCTCTTTACCTAATCCTCGCAACAAATATTATTATGGGATATGGAGTTGGATTTAGTCCTGTCGTGAGGACCCTTAAGAAAGTAGGGACTTCAATCGGTCTGAATCTTATAGCGTTGCTTCTGACCCTAGGGCTGGGATATGCGTTCATCCCGACACTCGGGGCGTTTGGCGCCGCGATTTCCACACTGGGATCGTTCGCCGTGTATGTGATTTTCATTTTCATGATTGAGTCATGGCTGAAAAAGACGAACGGATCGGTAGGGCCGGAAAGAGAAAAGTCATGAGTCAGTTCAAGTCAATTTTGCAATCTATTTACCGAAGAATAGCCTCAGTGTTGTCTGGTCGGGGGTTGGGCAAGCTTTTCTTATTTCAAGCGGTCAATATTTTTTTTCTCCGCAGTCTAAAAACCACCATGGCAAAGGTTCAGGGCCAGATGATGTATATTGATCCGCAGGATTCACTCCAACTTTCGGTGAAAGGGATATATGAGCCTTTTGAGACTTCACTGGTCGATCGATTGCTTGCACCCGGCGATGTCGCGGTGGACATAGGCGCGCATATCGGGTACTATACCCTGCTCTATGCCCGACGAGTGGGATCACGTGGTCATGTTTATGCATTTGAACCGTCAAGAGAAAACTTTTTGTTGTTGCGGAAAAATATCACCCTGAATCATTACGAGAAAAGAGTCACGGCATTACAGAAAGCGGTGTCAGCAGCGACCGGCACGGGGCGGCTGTACACATCGACCGTGAACGCAGGCGATCATCACATGTATCCATCCTCAGAAAATCGCGTATTTGAATATGTTCAGACGCTGCGGTTAGATAATTTTTTTGCTGGTCAGCCTGTTTCAATCAGTCTGTTAAAAATGGACATCCAGGGTTCCGAGGGCGGAGCGCTAAAAGGCATGCAAGGTCTAATGCGACAGGGCAGGATCAAGAAAATCTTGATGGAATTTTGGCCGATCGGCATGAAAGAATACGGGATGGAAGCGGCAGAGGTGTTGGAATTGATCCAATCGCTCGGTTACCGACTCCACATGCTCGTTGAAACCGAGCGTGTCATTGTTCCAATACACGCTCAGCAGTTGCTTGCTCGTTACACTCCTGAAAAAAGAAACCACACGAATATACTATGCTTGAAAGACAACGTCTTAATCCGATAACATTTTTTCTGCATGGTTAGACTTCTTCAAAAAGTTAAGGCGAAAATTTACCATTTTTTGTACGGGCCAAAGCGATACCGGTACTTATTTGAAGCGATTCTGACCCTTCGCGCTCGGCGGATCATGGAGATTGGTACGTGGAACGGCCGTCGAGCTGAGAAGATGATTGTAGCGGCTAAACAGCACCGCGCAGCGTCAGAGATTGAGTATTATGGTTTTGACCTTTTTGAACAGATGACGCCGGAAATCAATCGCGGAGAATTATCCAAGACGCCGCCTACCCAAGCAGAAGTTGCCGCGCGCCTGCAAAAGACTGGAGCACATGTCCATCTTTTCGAGGGATTTACACACGATACACTTCCTCAGGTAGTGGGGCATTTGCCAAAAATGGATTTCATCTTTATTGATGGCGGTCACAGTCTCGAGACGATTGCTAACGACTGGCAGTATGCCCAGGAATTGGTGGACGATCAAACGGTCGTTATCTTCGATGATTATTATTTCGATCGAAGCGACTTAGGCGCCAAGACGATGATAGAAAAAATCGACCCGAAAAAATATCAGGTCGAGATTTTGCCAATTCGTGATCGGTTCAAGAAAGAGTGGGGCATCCTCTCGATCAATTTCGTCCGCGTGACAAGGAGAGGAAGTTGATCTTTTCACCGGCCCTGCCGGGTCAGCACAATATTGATCGTTTTTAGCAGAATACCAAGGTCCAGAAGCATGGAACGGTTTTTGATGTAGTATAGGTCGTACTGCAATTTCGACAGCGTATCTTCTTCGGACGCGCTGGTAAAGGGGGCGTTGATTTGCGCCCAGCCAGTGAGGCCTGGCTTGACCAGATGGCGTTCGTTGTAGTAAGGCACCTTCTTGATTCGAGAATCCACAAACTCAGGCTGTTCCGGCCGCGGGCCAATGAAGCTCATCTCTCCTCGCAAAATATTAATGAGTTGAGGAATCTCATCGAGTTTGAGTTTGCGCAATACCCTTCCCACGCGCGTGACTCTCGGGTCATCGGCTTTTGTCCATTGTGGACCGTTTTTTTCCGAATCCATAATCATAGAACGGAATTTCATAGCTAAGAATAGCCTTCCACCCTGTCCGACGCGACTCTGTCTGAAAAGAATCGGCCCTGGGGAATCAAGCAATATCGCCAAAGCGATAAACGGAGTCAAGATTGCGCCAACTGCGCCCAGCAATAGAGTGAATATCAGATCACCGAATCTCTTGAACAACTCATAGAATTTTTTATCATTCTCAGTCAGATTTTCCAGAAACCACAACTGACCGATCGTGGCCACTGGGATTCTGCCCAATATCTTTTCGTAGAAAGTGGGCAGATCGAAATACGCAATACCCAGGAAAAGATTGCGGTAGATCTGTTCCACGATCTTGGGCTGGCCATGAAGTTCCGGCGAGGTCACGACAATGTCGATCTTCCGATCCAGTAAAAGCTTGTGCAGATCAAGCGTCTCTAATTCTGGCGTAGGCAGCGTATTGTTATTTCCGCGCACGCGTACGAACTCGACTACCCGGTAGCCTAAATAAGGCCGTCTAGCAAGTTCGGTGAACAATACCTCAATATCTTCACCCGAGCCGATGAAAATGACATTGCGTAGGAACTGTTCGCGGGCGATGAAGAGATTGTACAATCGCCGCCACAGAAGAAAAGCCAGGCTGAAAATTCCAATATATACTAAGAAGACGACCTGCGGCTTGATGGTGAAAATACGCTCGGAGAAGACATAGAAGTATATGACGCCGATAAGCGCGTTGATCAGCATGGTCCGAAATACCAACATATAAAAACTGATGTCATTTTTTGTCTCGCGCGTATCGTACAGTCCGGAAATATAGAACACAACAAGCCAAACAGCGAAAATCAGGGTGAACGGTAAGAAGTGCTCATCCCAGACGTTGAGATCGAATTGCTCTGTATAGCGCAGTATCAAGACGACTGCAAGAACTCCGTAGAGCACTGCGAGATCTCCCAAATAGAGCAAGATTCGCCTCAGTTGCGGTAGTAAGTCATTCATAACAGATACATTCTACCCGCATTAAATCGAACAAGCAACCCGAGACTTCTCGGGTTTGACCAGATTCTCGGGCGTGATAAGATGTGATAAGATATAGAAAGGTAGTAATTCAAGTTTTCCGGAACCGAATGGCAAAAATACTCAAGTACACGATTCACGGATTGATCGCCTTGCTCCTCATTACGCCGATGCTCTTGTCATCGCGTTTTTTCTTTCCCTATATCAGTTCAAAGACATTTTTCTACCGGCTCGTCGTAGAGATCATTGTAGTTCTGTACGTGATCCTCATCACCGCCGACAAGCGTTTCCGTCCGCGTTTAACGCCCCTTACGATCGCGGTATTGGTGTATCTGGCGATACTTTACGCTACCAGCGTATTCGGCTCAAATTTTTATCGCAGCTTTTGGGGTAATGCAGAGCGCGGAGAGGGCTTGCTGACTTTCACTCATGTCATAGCGCTGTTCATAGTCATGACAGGCATGATGAAGGACATGCAGGCGTGGAAGCGCTTTTTTGCTGTGTCGGTGGTAGTCAGCTTCGTATCTGCGATCTACGCGACGTTCCAAAAATTTTGTCCTGCGGATCCCGTAGCATCGGCCCATGGATTCGCGAAATTCTGCGCTGACAACATTGTCGTGGGTGATGTCTCCCGGCTTTCCGCGCTCATCGGTAACGCGGCGTTTTATGCCGGGTACCTTTTGATGAACATTTCTCTCGCGGCCTGGTTATTAACCCAGACACGGGCTATATGGAAAAAGGTTTTTTTTGGAATAGTGATCTCATATGAGATAATCATCCTGAATTATACGAGGACTCGCGGCGCTCTGATTGGATTGTTTATCGGATTCATCGTTGCTGCTATACTCTTCGCCCTCATGTCTGATCGCAAGAGAGTGCGTCTGGGTTCGGTAATAGGCCTTGGGATATTCGTAGTGCTGGCAATAACAGTTTATACATTTCGAGATTCTCCCGTGGTTTTGAAACTAGGGGGCCTGAATAATGTGACTCATATCAGTGCCGACGATATCACCACGCAGTCGCGTTTGCTGACCTGGAATGCGTCGTGGAAGGGCTGGAAAGACAGATTTTTCTTAGGCTATGGATACGAAAATTTTAATGTGGCGTTCAATAAGTATTTTCCCGCCCAGATTTACCGGGACTCAGGATCGCAGATCTGGTTCGACCGTGCACACGACGTGTTTTTCGACGTTGCGGTAAGCTCCGGGGTTTTCGGGATCGCCACGTATTTGGCTTTGTACGGCTTTGCATTTTGGGCGCTGTATAAATTTTGGCTTCGGGATCCTCGCGTCCGACGGACAACGGCAATATTAATTAGCGCGGGGCTGGTCGCTTATTTTGTCCAGAATCTCTTCGTGTTTGATACGTTGGGAACATACACGCTGTTTTATTCGATGTTGGCATTTGCCATTTTTCTACAGCTCGAGACGTCTAAGCCGAGTAAGAAACCCGAAACATACCGAATCACGTCGGCTAATCCGCTTATCGCCGCTCTTGCGATCTTTGTTATGGCGTTTGTTACCTATACGAGCGTGATTAAGCCGGCGCAAGCCAATATCGCTATCACACAAGCTCTTGTGTACGAGACGCAGGGAAAACTCCCGGACACTCTCAGCGCCTATAAGAAAGTGATAGCAATGGATACGTATATGAGCGAAGAGGCTCGCCAGAAACTAGCCGAAGCAGTCATGAATTTTCGCGGAAAGAGCACAAGCACAGATCAGCTCAATAGCGGGTTTCGTCTGGCAATAGATGAGATGAAGCAGGCGATTGATTTATCCCCCAAAGACGCTAGAGATATCCTTTTCCTTATGACTCTGTATAACAATCTTCCGACAGGGACCCAGGGGAGCGCAGAGGAAGTCATCCGTCTTGGCCAGAGGGCCCTAGTGCTTTCACCTACGCGACCGCAAATATATTTCGAAATGGGACAAGCGGCAATAGGATTGGGGAGAGTTGACGAGGGTATCGGGTATTTTAGGCAAGCGGTTGCCGTGAATCCGGAGCCGGCTGAATCACACTGGAATTTAGCCCTCGCGTTGGCGTTTTCTGATCATTTTGAAGAAGCGTCCTCGGAGATCCAGTCGATTTACGATCGCCAGCGTATTGGTAAAATCTCCGACGCATCCTTAAAGAATATGATCAGCATAATGCTTCGTAAGTTTCAGTTTATCCCGACCATCCCGCTCTTGAAGACATTGGTTGATCGAAATCCCAAAGACGCCAGTTTGGAACAGCAGTTAGCGTTCTCATACGGGAATCTCTGCCAGAGCACTGATGCGAAGGAAGCCATGGCGCGTGCCGTGGAACTGAATCCCGAACTTGCGAAAGACCAGCAGGCCTTTCTCGACTTGCTGAGCGCAAACTGTAAATAAAACCTATTCTTTAAAACAACTAAGACCACGATTAGATAGAGCTTCCCTCAGTCGTTTATTTTGACTGACAGTCGTTTTTTTGTTATAATATTTGAGATATAGTAACCTCGAGAAACAAAAATTGTCTTAAATAACAAAGCGAATACTCCACGCCCCGGCAAAATTCGCTGTTTGTATCTCTCGTCCTAAAACAAACCACCGAAATGTCTCTGTCCAGCTCTACAATAAAAGATATCATCCTCGAAAACGCAATCATTTCTGAGGATCAGCTTTCTCAACTTGAGAAGCAGGCGAAAGAAAATAAACTGCCGCTGGAGAATTACCTGATTGTGAAAAAGCTGATTAGCGAAGATGCACTTGTCGCTGCCCTGTCGAAGCATTATAGAGTTGAAACAGTTGATTTAAAGTCCACCAAGATAGAACAGCCGGTGTTGCAGCTTATCCCTGAGCCAATTGCACGTCGACACAGAGTCGTCGCGTTTGCCAAGAAGAACTTGAAGCTTTTAGTCGCGATGCTTGACCCAGACGACTTGCAGACCCGGGAGTTTATCAAGAAGAAAACGGGCTTCGAAGTAGTCCCCTATCTTGCGACCCACTCAGGATTAGATTTCGCGTTGGCCCAGTATCATTCTTCGCTGAAGAACGAATTTGAGAAAATTCTCCACGGGAAAGCCCAGTCAGAAAACGCAAAGGAGAGTGAAGGCAACGTCGATCAGCAATTAAAAGAAATGGCAGAGGAGATCCCGGTGGTCCGGGTGGTCGATACGCTTTTGGAGTATGCGATTTTCGAACACGCTTCCGACATTCATATTGAGCCGCAGGAGAACGAAGTCATGGTGCGGTACCGCATTGATGGGATTCTACATGACGTTATGACCTTACCCAAGGTAATCTTGCCGGCACTGATCGCACGTATCAAGGTGCTGTCGAATCTGAAGATAGACGAACGGCGCCTGCCGCAGGATGGCCGATTTCATATCGATCGCGACGCTCATCGAATCTCTCTTCGTGTGTCAACAATTCCGATTTTCGACGGCGAGAAGGTTGTGATGCGTCTTCTGGAGGAAGGCGCTCAAGCGCTGACCTTAGAGCAGCTGGGATTCGCCGGCCGCGCATGGGAAGATATCAAGACCAATCTCAAGAAGCCTCATGGCATGACATTGGTGACGGGGCCAACCGGGTCAGGAAAATCCACGACTTTGTATACCGTCCTCACAATGCTCAACACAAAGAACGTAAATATTAGTACCATTGAAGATCCAATCGAATACAGAATTCCGGGGGTAAATCAGATGCAGGTCAATCCGAAAATCGGCTTAACCTTTGCAATTGGGTTGCGCGCCCTCCTGCGCCAGGACCCAAACATTATTATGATTGGGGAAATCCGAGACAAGGAAACCGCCGAAGAAGCGGTCCATGCCGCAATGACCGGCCATCTCGTGCTCTCTACACTCCATACCAATAGTGCCGCCGGTGCTCTTCCCAGGCTTCTGGATATGGGGATCGAGCCCTTTCTTATCGCCTCCACCGTTAACGACGTAATCGCTCAACGGCTGGTTCGGAAGATATGCCAGGACTGCAAAAAAACTTTCAAACTCGACAAAAAAACTCTTGCTAGCCTGGATAAAGATTTTGACCTGAAACGCCTGCTGGACGTGATGAAGCAAGCTGGCGCGATATCATCAAGGGCTACGGATATTAGCCAAGTCGAGTTCTTTCAAGGCGAGGGCTGCGACAAGTGCGGTCATACGGGATATAAGGGCCGTCTCGGTATATATGAAGTTCTGGTTATGACGCCAGAGGTCATAAAGCTGGTATTAGGGAAGGCTTCCTCAAACGACATAGAAGCCCAGGCAATAAGCGTAGGCATGGTGCTGATGTGGCAGGATGGATTTATTAAGGCACATCAGGGATTGACAACCATTGAAGAGGTGCTGCGAGTCAGCCGAGAATAAATCCAAAAAATAAACATGGAGTTTACCTACAGAGCAAGGACTAAAGCAGGAGAAACAGAAAGCGGAGTTGTCGCTTCCGCAACTCGGCAAGAAGCATTGCTTGATTTGAGATCTCGCGGACTAACGCCGGTCGCAATATCAGAGAAAAGGGCGGGATGGTCTTCTTTCAACTCCATCGTAACGAGTATTTTCTCAGTCTCGCTTCTTGAGAAGATCACTTTCTTGAAGAACCTAACGGTTATGCTTCGCGCCGGGCTCTCACTTCCTCGAGCGCTCCAGATCTTGACCGCGCAGACAAAACGGGGAAGATTCAACGAAATTTTGACGCACGTGACAAATGACGTACGTAGCGGCAAGGCTCTCTCGGAAGCATTCGCCAGGTACCCGAATGAATTTGGACCCCTCTATATCAGCATGATTCAAGTTGGCGAATCCAGCGGCGGTCTTGATAAGAATCTTGAATATCTCGTGGGATATCTGCGTCGCGATTATGAGCTTATGAAGAAGACAAAAGGAGCTTTGACATATCCGATAGTGGTGATGGTCGCATTAGTGATCGTGGTGATTCTGATGTTCACTTTTATTCTTCCGAAATTAACTGCGACCTTTACGGAATTGAAAGTCGATCTTCCCTTTACCACTAGGGTTCTCATCGCTGTCGTTAATATTTTTTCTCATTATTATTATCTGGTAATACTTGGACTCGTAGGACTAGTGGTTGGAATGAGAGTTTTTTCTCGAACGAGCAATGGACGGAAGATACTGCATAAGATCTATTTAACTATGCCGATCATCGGGCCCGCCGCTAAAAAGCTCAATCTTGCTCGGTTTACGCTTACCCTCTCTTCACTTCTGAATAGCAGTATGCCGATTGTAGAAGCGGTCAAGATCGCGGGCAGATCTATGACTAACATGTATTATGCAAGAGCGTCTCTTCGTGCGGCGGAAAAAGTCAAAAGCGGCACGCCACTCTCGAACGCGCTGGAAGCAGACCCAAAACTTTTTCCCGATCTGATGGTGCAAATGATAAGGGTTGGCGAGGAGTCTGGGAGCGTAGAGTCGATTTTGAATGAATTAAATGTCTTCTATGAAGAAGAACTCGATGAGTTTATCAAGAACTTGTCTTCCATTATCGAGCCGGTTATGGTGATTGCGATTGGGGTGGTTGTTGGGTTTATGGCGCTGGCGCTTATCACGCCTATTTATAGCATTAGTCAGAACGCTTGAGCATGACCAAGCACACGAACATTCACTCGCGACCGCAAGCCGGTTTCTCAACTGTTGAAGCCCTCTTCGCGCTTCTTCTAATAGGGATAACCCTGGTGATCTATACGTCATCGCTTAATCTCATCAGGTTGATTAGTGCCACGAAGGGGCAGCAACTTGCGTATCACATTGCGGTGCATAAGATGGAAGATTTACGTAATATCGATTTTTCATCACTTCCGACCTCGGGTAATTTCTCTGATCCCCAGATGGCGAGGCTAACTTCGGCAAGCGGGACGATCACGGTAACGGATATTGATTCCGATCTTAGGCAGGTTCAAGTCCAGGTCAGCTGGGTTGACCGCGGGACAAACAAAACAATTAATCTAACGACCCTGTTTTACCAGAACGGAATCAGTTCGCTATGAGTAAAGAGGATACAAAATTAAGAATGGAAGGATTCACTCTCGTAGAATTGGTTGTGGTAGTTGCCCTTTTCTCCATCACCGCTTTTCTTGTTGCGAATTTATTCTTAGGGCAAAATTCCCTCTATCAATATTACACCGCAGAAATAGGAACCGGCAGGTCTGAACGGCTTGCACTTGACCGTATTGTGTCAATCACTCGCCAGGCTGAATCTATACTCTCTTCGAGAACTTTTTCCGGCACGACCTACACAACCGATTCTCAAACGCTCATTCTTCGACTCAAGACGGTCAATCCCTCCAACGATTTTGTTCCCGCAACATTTGATTATATTGTCTGGTACAGAGACGCAGGCAATCCCCGCAAGCTCGTGGAAACTATCGAAGCCGATTCCCAAAGCAGGCTTCTGTCGACGGCAAGAGTACTGGCCGACAATATTACCGGTTTAAGCTTTACGTACGACAACGCATCAGTAAGTCTAGCGCGCGAGGTGACTGTCAGCCTGGCGGCGAATGAAAGCTTTAAGAATTCTTCTTCTACCATCGAAAGTGTAGCTTCGGCGAAACTTCGTAATTAGATTTACGCATATGATAAGCGAAAAACAACATACATCCGGCCAGGTCCTGATTTTTTCGCTTATTTTCATGCTCATTGTCTTGGCACTTAGCGGCGTTCTCATTGCAACAACCTTTTCATATGCTCGGAACGGCGCGCTTGCATACGCGCAAGAGCGGGCGATCCAGATCGCCGAAGGCGGAATTGACAAGGCGCTCTATCAATTAAATCAGTCGGGAGGTGCATCATATACCGGCGAGGCGGACACAACGCTTGGGGATGGGGAGTTTACCGTAATGATCTCAGACGTAGGGCAGAAGCGGATTATTGAAAGCACGGGATATGTTCCAAACAACATTTCGCCCGCTGCCCAGCGTACCGTTCGGGTCGAATTGAGCAAGACAAGCAGCGGGGTATCGTTCATTTATGGCGTGCAGGTAGGGTATGGCGGTTTGGTCATGAACAACAATGCAGCAATCACGGGCAGTGTTTATTCAAATGGAAACATAACCGGCGCTCAGAATACACAGCTTACGGGAGACGCATGGGTTGCGGGAGGACTAGCCTCAAGTCCGGACCAGCAGCAGCCTGTGCAAACAGCGGATCAAAATATCGGAGACGTTGCTGCGGAAACTGATGGCGCGCAAAGCTTTGTGGCCGGTACGACTCAGACGATCAGTGTTGTGAGTATCTATGTGCGAAGAGTCGGATCGCCATCTAATGCCACAGTCCATATCGTGACCGATAACGCGGACAATCCTTCGGGAACGTCGATTGCTCAGGGCACTCTTAATTCCGGCTCGGTGGGCACTACATATGGCTGGATTGATGTCAGTCTGACGACCAACCCCCAGCTTATGTCTGGACAGAAATATTGGATCGTTATCGATGTCCCGTCTCCCCGGGCAACGCGCTATTATGTCTGGGGGAAGCATACCAATTCAGGCTATGGCAATGGCGTCGGTAAATATGTCGATGATTGGAGCGCCGCAGCACCGGCTTGGAGTGATGCGAACGGAGATTTCGCATTCAAAACCTGGATGGGCAACGGAATCACTAAAATAGTGTCAATGAGTATCGGAGCCGATGCGCATGCCAACACAATTGAGAGTTCCACTATAAGCCGCGATGCTTATTATCAAACGATTAGCGGGTCTACAGTCGGCGGAACGTCTAATCCAGGTTCTGCCGACCCGCCGGTGATCGCCCCTCCAGTCTCCGATGCGGTGATCGCCGATTTTGAAGCAGCTGCGGAAGCCGGGGGCGTCATTACGCCACCTACCGGTACCTATACAATCAGCGGCATCGCCGATCTTGGCCCGGTTAAGATCGAGGGCAATCTTGATATCGCGCTTGGAGCAATCATCACTTTGAAGGGGCCGGTGTGGGTGGAGGGGGATATCACCTTGAACAACAATTGCCAGCTCAATCTTGATTCAGCTTTTGGCTCGGATAGCACTATGATAGTTGCTGACTACAAAGCTGATCCTTTTTCCAAAGGCATCATCAGTATCACAAATAACGCACAGATCAACGGATCAGGCACTGCTGGGAG
>MFEO01000024.1:0-225 GCA_001777585.1 Candidatus Doudnabacteria bacterium RIFCSPHIGHO2_01_FULL_50_11
CGAATTTTTTGGGCTGCGTTTGCTCCGGCGACTGCGCGGGCGCCGGGTCTTGGGAAGTGATCATGGGAATTGATTGATTATTGGTTATATCCGCGCCCTGGGAAAGATTGTCGACTACGGTCGCCCCTTGCACCGAGCCGTTCTCCAGTGCGACCGGATCCTGGGAGCTTTCTTCCTGAGCCGTCTTCACTTGGTCAGCCTGTGAATTCACGCCGGCGAACTTAA
>MFEO01000024.1:243-25084 GCA_001777585.1 Candidatus Doudnabacteria bacterium RIFCSPHIGHO2_01_FULL_50_11
CGGCGAGGACGATGATGGCGGCTGAAATATAGACGTATGTGGACTGCTTCATCAGTTCGGTAAATCAGCTTTAATAATGCCAAAAATCTTCTAATCCGGCAAGCACCCCCTTTTTTTCTATAGAGATTTTTGTGAGCAGCGCAAGCTTGTCTTGGCTGTGAACACCTATGGTGAAGAATATATCGAAGGGAACGTTCACGCATTGTTCCCTTCGAAATAAAAAAGGCTTCGAAGCCAGAAACAGTGACCCGAAGCCCGAAGTGCTAGTACGCCCCTGACCATCTGCGGGTATCTAATCCGCCAATCAGAAGCCGACACTTCTAACATGTGCGCACAGTCCTCCTTCATGCAGGACTACCTGTAGCGGATTGCGTCCTGCCCTGAAACTGCTAGAGTCTGCGGCTCGGTGCTGTTTATCTTATATGCTCCGATTGACCCAACATACTACTGATGGGTCTGAGCTCAAGACTTTTACGCAAAAAAGCGCACAGCAGCTTGCCTGGATTATATTGCGCGGGAAGATCCCAGTCAAACATTTGTATACCCCTTTGTAAAGCTTGGGTGAAACCGACAAATACTTCCATACTCTCTAGTATGGAAGTATTTGCTAAATCCAAAAATTTGAATACTTATGATTTTTCGTGGGCGAGGGGCTTGCGGACAGCTGCTTTGTACCGCTCCTCGCACGCCCCGAAAGTGGAGAAATTTTTCCGGCCTTGCATTAATGATACGCCATTGCTTCCTCTCGACTCTTCCTGATTGGCGTATTGCAGCGGATCGTCTTCCCAATAACACACTTCGCATATTTCGAAAGTGCCCGGCTGTTTGCCCTCAAGTGTGCGGAAGCCGCAGCAAGGACACGCAAATTTTCGTTGGGGCGAAGCTGAACTGGGCTCTTGGTTATCTTCACGGCCCACGATGTGCTGGACTCTTCCGACTTGCCCGCTCTCAAGCCGCACCTTGATGCCTCGCGAGTGAACCCCCGAGCTTGTCAAAATATCTTTCACCACTCCCCTGGTCAATCTGCCAGTTGGCTGGTCTTCTTTCAGCACAATATCAACCAAGACTCCCCGTTTTATATCTTTGCGATTTTGGCCATTCATACCTGGAGATTAGCAAATTAACGAGCCTTACGGAATCGATTCAAGCGGCGCGATTGACACAAGCCGCTAAATATACTAGACTGCTAACTTGCTCTCGCAATGGTTTGCGCCATTACGAGACGAGATAGATCTAACAGCCACCTAAGGGGGAAATTATGAGAAAAACCGCTTTACAAATCAGCGTGTTCTTTCTGCTTTCGCTCCTGACCGCCACCACTGCGACCGCTTCCGTGGAAACGACGCACCCCGAGCCAAATGAGGGCCTGCTAGCGATCATGTACCACTTTGACTGCAAGATGGGACAACTGTCCGCCATTATGGACGCCAACGATATTTCGGCCCAAGACCTTCGCTCTTTGAGCACAATGCAGTCGATCGTCATCGACACTGAGGCATGCCAGGCTATTCCCGACGTCATCACGCGGGCCCGTTCGATGCAGATCTTATCTGAAGATTCCGCCGCCAGTCAGCACACTGTTGCTGAGCCTGTAACGAGCCCAACCGCTGAGCTTCCGATTGCCGCCGACACAGTTCAAACAGCGAGCGCAACCGCAGCTCCAGCTCCCAGTGTGGAGCCTGCCAGCCTCTCGGCTGCGATGATGAGTCTTGCGATCAACCCCGCCCCTCAGCCTTGGCCGATTACCCTACTTCTCTGCTGCGCCGCAGCCATGCTCTCGCTAGCCTATCTCCGCATCGCCGGGCTCCCTGCGACTGCCGTCGTCGAACCGACAACAGACTTCCAAGAGACGATCAGGAAAGCACCTTACCTGGTGCCGCGACCGGAAGGCAAGGCCCCCGCCGAAGACAAAGACAAGAAGAAACGCCCAGTCCTGACCGTTCCGAGACAGCCCAGGCGCAAAGAAGACTCGCTGAGCAGGACATCTGAAACATTGGATCGAGTCGAACTGGTCGAGGAATGGGAAATGAACCACCGAACCTATCGTACCTGGAAATGCTTGCACGCGGGGTGTACCGACATCCTGCATATCCGGCAAGTGGAAAATCCCACCGCCGTCGATCATGCAACGACCGACCAGACCCTGCTAGCGTACCATAATATACGCCACAACCCAGAAAGGAAAGTCCTCTTCAATCCCGATCAGCGTGCTGATATGTTTGCCCCCAAGGCCTACGGCACATTCGACCAATCCTGCATGCGTCCAAGTTTTGCCTCGACGATGAGAGAAATCTTCGCCAACACGCGAGTCTGGCTCACGCGACTGTACCACATTGCAAGCGGCCAATCAGCATAAGCGAGCTTCGGCATCGCTTTTTTTATTTGCTAACGATTACCCTTGAGAACCTTTGGTAATCAACACCATAGCAATCGCAATCAGAACGTAGCCTGCGATCTGGTACATATTGGGGTACCCGCCTACCCATAGAAATTTAATCAAAGCTGCGACCGCCGGGACGATCAGGATGATCGAGCTGATGGTCATCACATCGCCTCCTGAAGTAAACGCGCCAAGGTAGAAATAATCGGCGAAGAAATAGACTACACCCAGACCCATGGTGATCCAGAGAGCTGTACCGAGAGGATACAGGACTTGTTGGCCGGTCGCCCGTTGCGTGGCCAGCCAGATGAGCGCTATGGGCAGCATAGGGAGAATAAACAGCAACTCTAGCGCCACTGTGCTGAATTTATCAAGCTTGAGGTCAATCACCACTCCGGTGACCGCGTACATAATGGTCCCTGTGAGCGCATAGAAAATTGATTTCATAAATTTGTTTTAATTGTCTGCTGAAAGCATAACAAAAAACGATGGCAACAGCTATTATTACCCCTTGTCTTAACCGTGAAAAAAGTGTATAATAGCCTCGCATGTCCGATTCGTTGAGGCGAGCTACGCCTCAACGGCGGGCAAGCATCCTAAGGTAGAATTTTTTTTTGTTTCAATATTGGGGCGTAGCCCCACCAGAGGCGGACAGGCATGCGGTCCGTGCCATAGGCAGATAGATTCGGGTATGTGGTATATTTATGTAATTCAAAGCATTAAGAATGGTACTTACTATACGGGTTCAACAAATAATCTCGAGAGAAGATTGCATGAGCACAATAATAGTTATAAAAAAAACTCATTTAGCTACAAAAATCGGCCGTATCAATTAGTACATTTTGAAAAATTCGATTCCAGGCCAGAAGCGATTGCCAGAGAAAAATATTTGAAAACCGGTAAAGGTAGGGAAGAAATACAGAGATTGTTAAAAACTAAATAGCCGCCAGCTGATTGGGGTGTAGCCAAGCGGTAAGGCAACGGCCTTTGGAGCCGTCATCGTAGGTCCGAATCCTACCACCCCAGCCAGCTGGTGGCTAAGCCAAGCGGTACCCGCCGTGGCGGGTTGGAGCCGTCATCGTTGGGGAGTTTATCCGCCTCTGGCGGGAATCCCTGTCTGCCGCCAGGGGCAGGCTACCACCCCAGATAAATTTTTAAACTGCCATATTATGAAAATCACACTTATAATCCTCGGAGTTCTAGTAATCTTAATTCTCGGCGGAGCACTCCTATTCCTCAATGCCTGTGAGGATGATTGGTGCTATGTTTATCAATGGCAGAAGCTCAGAGCAGCGGATAGTTTTGAACGCTGTGCTTCGCTCGGCTTTCCAGTCATGGAATCTTCGCCCCGCCAATGCAGTGCCGGCAGCAAAACCTTTACTGAAAACACTCCGCCCCCTGCCCAGGCAGACATGATCCATGTCTTCTCTCCCCTGCCCAATTCCCTTGTCACCAGTCCCCTCACCATTACCGGCGAAGCAAGAGGCGGCTGGTACTTCGAAGCCTCATTCCCAGTACGGCTCTTAGACGCCAACAATCTGTTGCTTGCCGCCTCTCCTGCCCAAGCGCAGTCCGACTGGATGACGCCGAACTTCGTGCCGTTCCAAGTGACTCTCATTTTTTCCCCGCCCACCACGGCCACAGGCACGTTAATTTTGGAAAAAGACAATCCTTCAGGCGAGCCGGCCAATGCCGCAGAGGTTGATATTCCCGTGCAATTCTAGAGCAATTTGGACAAAATAATTACACCGAGCGATGACGCACCAACACAAGGTCAAGAGAATCCACGATTTCATCAAGTCACACCACCTCGCCACCATCAGCACGGTGACGGGCGACGCGCTGCCCCAAGCCGCAGTAGTTGGGTTTGCAATGATTGACGGCGAAATAGTGTTCGGGACGTACCAGGGCTCACGCAAATTCCGCAACCTCCAATCCAATCCTCGCGTGGCTCTGGTCATCGGCATGGATCGCGGCGAGACTGTGCAATACGAAGGCATGGCGACCGAGCTTTCGGGCCACGAGCTGGCGCGATTCAAGCAAGAATACCTATCCCAGGTGCCCACCGCGGCCAAGTACGTACCCCAAGCCGAGCAAGTCTTCTTCAAGATCAAGCCCGCATACGTGCGCTACGTCAATATCTCCCAAGATCCCTGGGAACAAATAGAGGTCAATTTCTAGCCCCTCCCATTTGGTTATAAAGAGTAAAAATCCCCCAGAAAGACTGAGGGATATTACATCTGCGAGTGAGTCACTTCGCTAGCTTCGTCCGGCCTTCTGTACTTTGCCCATGAAGCCCTTGCCGTTCTTGCTGGCATGTATCGTGGCGATGAACCGAATCTTGCGCACAACCCCTATTTCAAATATCGAACTGTTCTGCGCATAACTGCACTGATCGCCTGCCTGAAACAACAATCGGCAGTCTTCAGGCGGCTCAAGATGAATGACGTGCCCGTTCGCAAGCACCAGCGCTCCTTTTTCCGTATCAATGCGTTCGATGGAAGTACTGACCATTACTCCTCCTAGAGAATGAGTTGTAGTGTTAGGGTTTGTTGTTAAATGATAAATAGCTTGGCAAAAAAATACCCTCCGCCTAGGCGGAGGGGTGAAAATTCAAGTTGGCTTTTCGGCTTTGCCGAATACTTTCATGGCTTCATCAAGCAAGCTGTCTGCTCTGCCCAGGCTGGAGGCGACTTCAACCACCCGGGGTTCGGCTGTCGCTTCCCGTTTTTGATCAAGACCGCCCGCTGACACTAGACACAGCAAGCGGAAAGCGCGGCCGTATACTTCTTCCATGACTGCCTCGACCACTAGCTTGTTCTTGCGCTGCTCGACTGCTTCCTTGTGGAATTTGTATGGGAAGCTTATGGTCACAGTCTCGCCGTCACAGGCGATGACTGACGCCAAGCGAAGCGAAGATATCAAAGAGTGATTGTACTCCCGCATTTTTTCCAGGAGCTCGTTCCATTTGCCGACAATCTCCTCGCGCATGTCTAAGAGCGCTCCTTGGGGCGCTGGCCTGCCGCGCTTATTCTGGGTAGTCGCAATATTACGCGTATCCGCTTTCGGTATTGCCCTGGAAGGCGTGGAAGACGGCTGCGGCTGTAGCTCCGCAAAGAAATCCATGACGGCAAGCTGCATGGGCAATTCCGGTATCTTCGAATACCTCATCTGTTCGGCCGCTTCTATGAATCTTCCAAGCAGGCGACGCAGTTGCTCGTGGGTGGCGGATGACGCGTGTTCGCGAAGTCGGGAGGCATCTTCCGGGGTCAGTCCGGATTCCATCTGGCCTGCACCCTGGATCTTGCAGGAAGCGACCATCTGCAGATATTGAAGCAAAGACGAGATTACCTGCGCCATGTCGAAGCCCCGATCAATCAAGCTGTCGACATGCGCAAAGCTCTTGGCTTCCCCGCCTGTTATTAGCGCGTCGAAGAAGTCTTGCGTCATGCCGAACGGCGGCAAACCCAAGATATCCTCGGCATCCTCCAGCGTCGCGCGTCCATCGGTGAAGCTGGCCAGCTGATCAAGAAGCGAGAGCGCGTCGCGCAGACTGCCCTCTGACGCGCGCGCGACCAGGATGAGGGCTTCATCCGCTATCCTGTATTTGAGCTTCTTCGCAATTGCTGTCAGGTGAGGAACAATATCGGAGCTGGCGAGCCGGCGGAAGTCGAAGCGCTGAGTGCGGGAGACTATCGTGGCCGGCACCTTCTGCAGTTCGGTCGTGGCAAGAATAAATACCGCGTGCGCCGGCGGCTCTTCCAGGGTCTTGAGGAGCGCGTTGAAAGCGCCCTTGGAGAGCATGTGGACTTCGTCAATGACAATGATTTTCTTTTTGCCCGAAGACGGGGAGAATTTGACGTGCTCGATAATCTCGCGGATGTTATCCACGCCGGTGTTGGAGGCCGCGTCTATTTCAATCAAGTCCAAGAAGCGACCTTCGCGGATCGCCACGCAATTGTCGCACGCATCGCACGGCTCACCGCCTTTGAGCTTCAGGCAATTCGCCGCCTTGGCCAGAATCCTGGCAAGGGAAGTCTTCCCCACCCCCCGCGGCCCGGTAAAAAGGTAAGCATGGGCGATATTACCCGCCTCAACGGCGTTTTTGAGGGTCCGCTTGATGGGATCCTGGTTGATGACCTCAGAGAAAGTCTGCGGCCGATATTGTCTGTAAAGCACTTCTCCCATGGGAACGTTGGTTTCTGCTTTCAATTAATCGCGTTATTCCAGTATAGCACATCTTCGAATGGCAAAAACGAATCCGGGCATCAAAAAAACCCCAAGCCAGGGGTTCATGCGCTGAGACTGTGAAAACTTATTTTTTAAACACAAAGAGCTTGTACCCCACGAAATTCCAAATCAGCGCAACTGCCGTAGCGCCGGCCTTGGCGACATTCGCCCAGAGCTGCTCGGAAAATCCGAATTGGGGCGAGATAAAATGCGTGGCGGAGTAGACGATCGCGTCGTTGATCAAAAGGCCGATGATGCTGACTGCGGCAAATGATACAAATTGGCCTGCGACGCCGGATGTCGCCTGCAACTTTAGCTTGAAAGACTTCCACAACACAAGTTCGCCTATGGCGAGTGCAACCAGCACCACGATGAAGTAGAGCACGGAAGAATGCTGCCGAGCGCCCCAGACTGCCGCCCCAAGCGCTAGAACGCCCAAGAAGCCCGCGGCAACAAGCTTGACGAAGAAGGCTCCGAATTTTTCATTCTTCTCCCCGAACGCCCAATACTTGTTCCAGGCGTAGCTATGCAGTAGCGCGATGGAAAACGATGCGGTGTTGAGCGCGGCCAATCTTCCGCCCGCGGTAATGTTAGTCTGCGCCATCAGGAGATTGAGGATGACGAAGTCAACCGCAGTATTCAAAAAACCAATCCCGCCGAATCTCGCGAATTGATAGATCAGCCCTTTATATTTTTGGAACAGCCCCACTTTTGATTTATTTATTCTGCAAGTTCCATATCCGCATCGGGATCGGCATTGCGCTTCGGCAGAGGATTCTCCCCTGTTTCAGCGGCCCCAGAGGTTCCTGCCGAAGACGACGTCCCGGCCTTGATGACATTCTCCACCGCGGCCCAATTTGCCTCAGAGTCTTTCGGCACAACAATCGTGATCTCGTCCCCGATCTCGGCCTTGAAATACGTCAAGCTGGCAAGCAGCACCTTGTAGCTGCGGCCTCCCGCGATGACCCGATACTGCCCGGTCTCGTCCTGGCTCAACATACCCAGCATTTTCTTGCGTTCCACCGGCCCAATCTGCTTGTAGATGAATGACCCGTCTTCGGCGATCGTAAGCTTCAGCACGTCCCCTTCTATAAGCTTGCTCTTGGAGGCATAGTTGGCCGGCACCGGATACACCTTCTTGTCAGGCCCGATCATGTTCTGCCCGTCGAACACGCCTTCAATGATCTTGCCGCCCGCAATAGCGGCGGACAAGCCGTGGGCTTTCTCGGCAAGCGCGCCGGCGCTCTCCCCTCGGCTGCCCATCATCTCGCGCAACATCTGCTTGGCCGACTGGATGCTCTTCTCCGCCGACTCAATCATCTGGACAACCAGGGCCAATTTGTCGAGTTTATTGTTGTTCATAGTCAAATTTGTTTTGGAGCAATCAAGCGACAAAAAAGCTAAGAAAAATCCGATGTATGCGACTATTTATTTTCTTCGATTTTTGTGTCAAAACTCTCGATATGCATCCCCACTATATCATCGCCTCAACGCGCTGTCAAATCATTGACAATTTACCCGACCAGTGCAACAATCAACGTTCTAGGAGGACTCATGGAAAAGCCAAATGCGAAGTTTTTTGCGCGCTACACTGGTTGGCAACTGCGCATCTTCCACCTGGAAACGGGACAGATGTATCAGGGGCTTCTCAACCGCTTTGAGAACAAGCCTCAGCCGGACTGCGGCGAGCGCGGGGTCACCTTGTGGTGCAACTGGATGATGCAGTCCGCCGATGGGGAAAATTGGATGACGGCCAAAAACTCGAAGGGTCAGCTTCTGGTATTCTGGAGCGGCAGCCTTGAGGAAGCAGCGCCAGTATTTCATGACGATAACAGCATCACCATTCCGCTCGTTGCCGCAGAGCAGATACTATCGCTCATCCCGCGCGGACACCGTGCTTTCTTAACCAGCAATTCTTTCTGACGCCCCAATAGATTGGCGGCGTTTTTTATTTACAAAGTCTAATCTTTTCAGACACTGCCCGCTTTACCTGCCTGTCCCAATATTAATTGGACGTTTGTGACCACCTCACCTAAGTCCAGGTCGGACTTGATAAGAAACGATGCGCCAAGTGCTTTCGCCTCAATTTTTTTCTCATCATCGGCTAGATTGGTGAACATAATCACGGGGATATCGCTTCCCCAGCTTTCAGCTCGCATTCGGCGAAGCAGCGTCATCCCGTCAAGCCTGGGAATCACAATATCAAGGAGCACCAGGTCTGGCTTCTGCTCCTTCGCCGCCGCCAGTCCGGCCACGCCGTCGGCGGCGACAGCAACCTCGAATCCTTCGCCTCTGAGCCGGTCGGATAGAAGCTTGCTGAGGTTTTCTTCGTCCTCGATGATGAGGATATGCATAGGCCGTGACATATTTTTTTGTTTAAATTATTTGGTCCTCTCTATGGAAGTCGGGGGGGCCTGCTGGACACCAAGCTGCGAACGCTCCAGAATCTCCGCGGTCACCTGCGTGCGCGCCCGGCCGTACTTGAGACGGGAAAGCTCTTTGATCGCTTCTGCCAGTTCCTGCGACCCGCCCGTGGGGGGCGGAGGCGTCGCCATATTGAAAGGCCGGGACGCGGTACCTGCAATCATGAGCTTCACATAAGCTTGGAAGCGATCGATGTTGATGACATCGAACTGGTTGAACACCGGCTCGAATTCCCGCGCCAGCACTTCGGCATCTTCCACGCCAATGCGGAAACAGACAATAGTCCCGACATTACCGAATACGGCGTCGCGGATCTTGGTATTGGCAACCGATGACCCGGGCGCGGCACTGTTCAGTTGCCCCAAATACTGATGGGCAATGGTCAGATTGAGTTTATACTTGCGCGCCTCCGACAGAATGGTGGCGAAAGAATCAGTGACGAAATTCTGGAATTCGTCCACATAGAGATAGAAATCGCGCCGATCTGATTCCGGAGTGTCGGATCGGGAGAGCGCGGCCATCTGTAATTTGCTCACGATGATCAGACCCAAAAGCTTCGAATTCACCTCACCCACCTGGCCTTTCGACAGATTGATGAGCAGAATCTTGCCCTGATCCATTACTTCGCGGAAATCAAAGGCGGATTGCGCCTGGCCGATGATGTTGCGCATCATCTCGTTCTCGACAAATCTTCCCACCTTGGAGATGAGGTACCCAAGCATCTCACTCTTGTGGAAGTCCGAGGTTTTCGCCATTTCCTTCTCCCAGAAATTCCTGACCACTGGGTCGGCGACCTTGGAAACCTTGTATTTTTGGAATTCGACGTCGGTGAACATGCGCGGAATCTCGGCGATGGTCCCGGGGTACTCGCGGTCAGCCATCAGCGTCAGCATGACATTGCGCATATTGTGCTCGAACATCGGCCCGATCATTTCCGGCGGAAATAGTTTGTAGAAAATCTCGATCATCTCCTGGATGGCGAAATCCGCCAATTCGGGACGTACGACCTGGAGCATATTCAGCCCCATCGGCCTATCGGCGTCAGCCGGATTGAAATAGATGACGTCTTCGGCCCGCGCTTTCGGAATATGGCGCAAGACTCCCTCAATGAGCTCCCCATGAGGGTCCACGACAGCCACACCGCGGCCGGCTTGGATATCCTGGACGATCATATTGCGCATGAATTCGCTCTTCCCTGTCCCCGTCCGCCCGACTATATACATGTGCCGGCGCCGGTCTGCCCCGCCGATACGAATAGTAGTTTGCACTCCCCGGAAAAGATTCGTCCCCATGACCAGGCCGTCGGAGGGTATGTTGACCGGCGCGGGCGCGCGCTTGGCCGCAAGCCATTTGATGTTTGGCGTTTCGGTATATTGCGTCGGCAGGTGCCAGAGGCTCGCGAGTTCCTCAGTGTTGAGGATAAATGAAGTCCCCGGTTCGCGGAAAACCCGATAGATAAAATCCGTAATGACTCGATGCTCGCTTCTTCTGATCACCCGAAACCCATTGAAGGGCGGCATGGAGAATTGCATGAGTGAGGCGAGCATGTTTCGGATATGACCAGTGGCGGCAGTCTTGGTTGGGGCCGCAATCAGCATCCGGAAATTCACCCCGAACCCGGCCTTTGAAGACTTCTCCTCGAGCCGCTTCACTATCTCCTGCTGCATGGGCGTAAGCTGGATCGGGGTATACTCGCCCGAGAGGTCGCGGCGTTTGCTCTGCTGCCCGGGTATGTTGGGCTTTGTTTTGAAGAGAGCCGAGCCCAGTCCGTGCGCCGCCCGCGAGAATACGCTCCTTTCAGCCACGTGCGGAGACTTGCCCTGCTGGATGGCGAGGGCGAGGCGGTTGGCCCTCGCCCGCCACCCCGCCCGAGCGGGGCCGATGATCAGCTGCATGGCACCGGCTTCCGAGGCTTGGAGCTTGCTTAGGCTGTTTGCAATCGAATTGAGCGGATCGGTTTCCAGGTTCTTGTAAGTGCGGATCGGGTAGTAGTATCGCTTCTGAAGCGAAAATTCGCTGGCCGCGACCTGGGAATTCGGCTGGAAGATATTGTAGAACTTTATGGGTTCGATGTGCGCCTTGGGGTACTGGGCATGGATCTGCTTCTCCACGAGGTCTTGGAGGTGCTTCGGACAATTGACGTAAAAGGAAATTTTCTTATCATATGCGACGATCTCAAAACTGATATGCTCGTGCGGACGCAAATAATCTGTGAAAATGGAGGTGTCGCTTGCGGACAAGGAGGCAAAGAGCTGCTCGGCCGCGGCTATCTTCTCTTTTTCTTCCTTCTGCGGTTCTTTCGTCGAATCACGATCGGGCACCTCTTTGGGAACCCGGATTTCCAGGAAAACGGAAGCCAAGAAACGCTCGGCATTCTTGCGCTGTCTCATTCTGCGCCGTACCCAGGCAAGTAGGAAGGCTGCTGCAAAGAAGAAAAGCAATAACAAAAACCAGACCGTTGTCTGGTTTCCAGAAGTTGTTGCTGCTGCGGTGGCAAGTCGGATAAGTGACATTTACTTTTTGTTTCTTCGCGGTGGTATTCGACCCCGCTGTTTGATTTACCTTCTCTCCCGCTTATGATTCCCCTGGGCCGAGGTTCTATTGCCGGCTTTCGTCTTCGGCAGACTGATCAGTATGCAAAGTGTCGGCCTGCTGCGACGCCTCAAAGGCAGAAGTGCCCGGCTTCCGCATCAAAGCGAGGACTGAATCCAGGCGCTTTCCTTTCGGGGCCAGGCTTGCGATGTTATCAGTTCGAATATTCTCCTGCTCATATATCGGTTCTTCAACATCAGATACGTAATGCGGCGGCTCAATGACCGGCCCCTTCTCCGGTTTAGGTTCCTGGCCGACCGCTGGCGCGGTCTCCAATGCTGCCCTTTCAGGTGATATACGGAAGCCTTGCAATCGAGTAAGACCCTCGGGCAAATTATATTGGGCCTTAAGCTGTTGTAATTCCTGCAAACTTACTTCCCTCGACTCTGCGCGAATGGAACCCGCTACTTCTTCCGGGAGGACGAGATTTGCACCGTCAAAACCGTATACCCCTTCCATCGCGCCGGTTTGCGGATCGCGCGAAGTAATAATCCCTTTCTCGATTACTCCCTGCGGATCGGGAACTTCCACTGATTGCTCTGCCTCTCGTGCGGCAGACCCGCCTTGGGATGATTGCTCGGCGGGCTCACGGGGAACTTCCGATGTTGGTTCAGCTTTGGGCTGGCTGATCATGAACTGAAAATTAATTACTAATATTATACCAAAAAAATGCCTGCTTTTGCAAATCATTTCACTCTCTTTTCAATTCGCGATTTTGAGAGTATACTTATCATCATACCTGGTCAAATCGGAAGGAGGTCTGTATGGGTTCGGTCGAGGTTGCAAGCACAGCTGTAAAACCCCGCACGAAGTGGCTGGCTGTTCTCCTGGCACCCGGAATTCTCACTGAGTTGGTTCGCCTCGCGGCGTGGCCGACTGCTTACTTGCTCCACAAGTTGAAGATCACCTCAAACCAAGTCACGGGAGCCCGCTTTCTGGCTCCTCTTGTGTTCTATTGGCTCGCGGTCTCCGACCCGTCCCTGTGGCACTACGCCGTTGCGGTCATTGCCTTCGCCTACTCGGATGCCGTAGATGGAGTCATGTCGAGAGCGGATTTTGAAAAAAAGGAAATCTCAGACATTGGCGCGGTGATGGATCCGCTTGCGGATAAGCTTCTTCTAGGCTCGATGTACGTGTATTACTACCGGCATTTCCCCCGACTCGTCCTTATGACGGCCGGAGGAGAGCTGATCATTTGCATTCTGGCTCTGATCTACATCTCCATGACGGGGAAAATTGCGGAAATGCGAGCCTCACTCTGGGGTAAATACAAGCTCGCCCTGGAAGTCGCCACTGCCCTGCTCATGACCGTATACGCCTTTGCGCCCTCCTCGCTGCTCTCCCGAATCACGATCGCCGTGGGTATTACGGCATTTGGCTGCCTGCTGATGTCGCTGTTCACCAAGATCAAGAAAATCATCGTCTGATCGCGGCGTTGCCAAAAACGCCGCTTTTTTTTTACCGCCGATCTGCTAAGATTAGAGTAATGTCCGGGCTCAAACTCTACAACACACTCAGCAGAAAGATCGAGACTTTCACTTCGATCGCCAAGGGCCGCGCGGGCCTGTATACTTGCGGGCCCACGGTCTACAATTTTGCCCATATCGGCAATCTCCGCACTTATATATTCGAAGACGTGCTGCGGCGGGTTCTGGAATATGACGGCTATCAGGTCACGCACGCGATGAATATTACTGATGTAGGGCACCTTGTGTCAGACGCCGACGAAGGCGAGGACAAGATGGAGGTCGGAGCTAAGCGGGAAGGAAAATTACCGCTCGAAATCGCAAAAAAATACGAAACGGCATTTTTTGAGGATCTCAAATCTCTCAATGTCGAGTTGCCTCACAAGGTGCTGCGAGCAACTGATGCGATCAAAGAACAGATCGAGATTATTAAAACGCTGGAACAAAAACGTTTCACTTATAAAGATGGTTACGCCATCTACTTCGATACGTCTAAGCTTCCAGATTACGGCAAACTATCTGGTCAGAAATTATCAGATAAAAAAACCGGCGCGAGGTCTGGTGTTATCGTCGACACGAAGAAGAGAAACCCTGCCGACTTTGCCTTGTGGTTTTTCCTTGCTGGCCGCTATAAGAACCACATACTTCATTGGCCATCTCCCTGGGGCGAGGGATTCCCGGGCTGGCATATCGAGTGTTCTGCCATCTCGCGCAAGCTTCTTGGTCAGCCGTTCGACATTCATACCGGCGGCGTTGACCATATCGGCACGCACCATACCAATGAGATTGCGCAAAGCGAATCCGCGCTCGGCAAGCCTTTGGCAAACTTCTGGCTGCACGGCGAGTTTTTGCTTTTGAAAGAAGGAAAGATGGCCAAATCCGGCGGCAGCTTCATAACGCTGAAAACCGTGCTCGACAAAGGGTTCTCCCCGCTCGCGTACCGCTACTTATGTCTATCGGCGCACTGGCGCTCCAAGTTGAATTTTTCCTGGGAGTCGCTCGATGCCGCGCAAAACGCGCTCGATAATCTATATGAAAAGATTTCCGAGCTTGAAGGTTCGCCCTCGATTGCCATGTGCGACGATTATGCGCGCGCCTTCGACCGCGAGATCAATCGCGATCTGGATATGCCGCGAGCGCTGTCTCTGACCTGGCGGCTGATGAAAAAACCCAACCCGGATAAGCTCAAGCTTTCGACAATCAAGCATTTTGACCGCGTACTGGGTCTGGATCTGCTGAAAGGTGCTGCTGAACGCAAGAAGATTCCGGCGGAAATCAAAGAACTGGCCGCGCGCCGTGATGAGGCCCGGGCAAAAAAAGATTTTGCCTCATCCGACAGGATTCGCAAAGAAATCGAAAGTGAAGGATTCCAGGTGCGTGACACAGAGGATGGCACCCTGATCCGGAAGAAATAATTTTGAGGACGCATGTCTATTTGCCCTCTCTAAACTAGGTTTTTTAAGTATCTTCGCTAAACTGTGCGCCAAAACAGATGTCAACAAACCGTGCACAAAATATCAAGAAAATGGCCAATGTCTGCATTGAAGCATTCGCAAAATATTGGTATACTCAAATAACCACATTTTGAGTCCATGCCTGAAAACATAATCACCAATTCAGTCACGATCCGCGTCCCGCCGCAGAATCTCGAAGCCGAGCAATCGGTATTGGGTTCGCTCATGCTCGACCGGGAAGCGATCACCCGGATTGCCGACCAGCTTTCTCCCGATGACTTCTACGATCACCGCCACGAACTGATATACCTGGCGATGCTTGAGCTCTACGAGGCAAGAAGCTCGATAGATATCCTCACGGTCAGCAACCGGCTCGAAGCGAAGAAGGAGTTGGAACGGATCGGCGGCACGACTTACTTGACCGAAATAGTCAATAGCGTCCCTTCCGCAAGCCACATCGTCCATTATGCAAATATCGTCCGCCACAAAGGCACGTTAAGAAAACTCATCAATGCTTCCAATGAGATAAATGTTTTGGGGTTCCGAGAAGAAGAAGACCTTGATCTGCTGCTGGACCAAGCCGAACAGCGGCTGTTCTCCGTTTCTCAAAAATATTTCAAGCAGAATTTCGTCTCGCTCAACGAAGTCCTGCACGAAACCTTTGAGCGAATTGACGAGCTCCATCGCGAAAAAGGAAAACTCCGGGGAGTGCCGACCGGCTTTCACGATCTGGACAATCTCTTGGGCGGGCTCCAGAAATCCGATCTGGTAATTCTTGCCTCCCGTCCGTCCATGGGGAAAACGTCACTCGCTCTGGATATTGCTAGAAACCTGGGCGTCGAATCAAAAATTCCGGTCGGGATTTTCTCGCTGGAAATGAGCAAAGACCAGCTCGTCGACCGGCTGCTCGCTTCGGAAGCCGGGGTCAGCCTATGGAAGATGCGGACCGGCCGGCTCTCTGACGAAGGCCAAAACAATGATTTCGAGCGAATCGGCCACGCCATGGGCCGGCTGTCGGAAGCGCCGATTTTCATCGACGACTCCGCTTCTTCCAACGTCATGGAGATCCGCACCAAGGCTCGGAGGCTCAAAGCCGAACATGACCTCGGCCTTATCATCGTTGACTATCTGCAGCTTATGGAAAGCCGCTCGAACCAGGACAATCGGGTACAGGAAGTATCCGAAATTTCCCGCGCGCTCAAATCGCTTGCCCGGGAACTCAATGTGCCCGTCCTCGCGCTCTCACAGCTCTCCCGCAAGGTCGAGGAGCGCCGTCCCCAGATCCCGCAGCTCGCGGATCTCCGCGAGTCCGGCTCGATCGAGCAGGACGCCGACGTGGTGATGTTTATTTACCGCGAAGAAATGTACAAGGGTACCGACACTTCACACCCGAACATCGCAAGTATCCTGATCAAGAAACACCGCAACGGCCCCACTGGCGAGGTGGAACTCTTCTTCGACCATGACAAGGTCGGCTTCCGAAACCTCGACAAATCCACGCGGCCTTCTGGAGAAGTCGCAGTAACCGAATACTAATTTCCCCTCACCTCCTGTAAAACAAGGATCCTGCAATGCGGATTTTGCCCAAAAGCATAGAAAAGATGATTGCCGAATTCAGCCGGCTTCCCGGCATCGGTTCCAAGACAGCCTCGCGGCTGACTTTTTATCTATTGAAGGTTTCGCCAGTTCAGTTCGGGCAATTTGTCGAAGCTGTAAGTGGGCTCAAAAATAATGTTCAACAATGCCGACAGTGCTGCAACATGGCCGAAGCCGAACTGTGCGATATCTGCAAAGACAGCAAGCGTGACAAACGCCTAATCTGCGTGGTAGAGGATCCCCTTGATGTGATGGCGCTAGAACAAACCAAGAGTTTTACCGGCACGTACCATGTCTTGGGCGGCGCAATCTCGCCTATCGACGGCGTCGGCCCGGAACAGCTGAAGATCGCCGAGCTCGTTGAACGAGTGAATGCCCTCCGCAAAGACTCTTCCGAATCGGTCGAGATTATCCTTGCGACCAATCCCTCTCTGGAAGGCGACGCGACGGCAATGTATATTGCGCGAGAACTCAAACCCGCGCAAGCAAAAATTACCAAACTAGCGCGCGGTATACCCGTCGGAGGCGACTTGGAATACACCGACGAACAGACGCTGACCGACGCAATCAAAAACCGCAAAGAAATTTAAAAACATTTTGCGCATTTTCCCCTGCGTGGTACAATTCCAGTGAGGTTGTTTTGAACCACAGAGGGCAATCCAGACCCGCCCTCAGGATGTAGTACGACCGAAACATCCCCCCATCAGGCGTTAAGGAGGAACGCATGCACATCCGCGATCCGGCTAACCATTAACACTGGTGCTGGTTTGAACAGGCAAGAGGAGCCGAACCCAGCGAAGGACCTTTGTCGCGCAGCGCTAGTCGCTGCATGAAAGACAAGCCTTTCCCATCCGACCATCGGCCCTCGCATCATTCCGCCAAATACCTCTTCCCGCACTCGTGCCCCGTCCTGTTTAGACGGCAGCTCTGGTGCGGCTTTTTTTATTAAGATGCGAGCTTGACAGAGTTTTTAGGAGATATATACTCTCTTGCAGACATGGGCGGCATAGAGGGTGAGCGCCTGCTACGGGAATGAATTCGGACGTTAAGATACGGGGGGTTAATGTTCTCAAGGTTCGCAGGCGCTCTCAAACAGAGGGTCCGGGATCAGTAATCTCTCTCCCAATCCTTCCTTGCAGCGCCTGCACCCCGCGCATGGCCGGTGGAGGGCTCGTGCATTGACCGCTGCCTCGCAGCTGCGAAGTCAACACGGCCCTGCTGCGCGGGATTGAAGCCGTGCATTGTGCCCTGGACTGTATATCCGGGCGTACGATGCACGGCCTTTTTATTTTGAAAACACCCCGATACTCATCAGGGTGTTAATTGTTATACTTTCACTATTTGGATTTCTGTATACGGCTGCCGGTGGCCTCTTTTGCGGCGGTAGCGGGTCTTGTTGTGATATTTCATGACCAAAACCTTATCCGCCCGCCCGTGGGAAAGCACTTTCGCCTCGACAGTGGCGCCTTCAACATAGGGTTTGCCGATCAGGGCAGACTCCGCAGATCCTCTGATGAGCACCTTGTCAAATATGACGGAAGAGTTCGGCTCTGCCGCAATCGGATCAAACTTTAGCCTGTCACCCTGTTTAACTAGATATTGCTTGCCGTCTCGCTCGATTACTGCAAATTGCATGTATAAAAAAGCTGAATTATTTTCTAGGCTTTCGTTAGAATAACACTTTATTTCTAAACGATCAAGTAGGCGCTCTTGGCCCACGCCGCTGCCTGCTCTGCGCTTCTATTAAAAACGCATGCGCACGCTATCGCCAACCTTGAAACCGTATACTTCAGAATCTTTGCCGTTGATTTCCAAGACATACTCTGCCGCCTCCCTTGGGCTAAAGGTCGGGGGCTGTGAGCTTGACGAGGGCTCTGCATCAACTTTGATATCTACGATGTGCTCGTCGTGTATCCAGAGTATATCAAGCGGCATTTTGGTGTCCTTCATCCAGAAAGAGTAGTAGTCGGGCTTCGGAAAAACAAAGAGCATTCCGTACCCCGCTTCAAGCGAGTCCCGCCCCGATAACCCCCTCTTTCTTTCATCATCCGTCTTGGCAATCTCAACCGTGTACTCGGTGCTGCCAATAATGACAGCGCCAACAGTTTTCGGTTGTCCAATACGCGGCCCATTTGACGTGCTCAGAGCAAAATAACCCACTGCCACCGCCAAGACCAAAAACAAAAAGATATGTCTGGCTTTCATGGCTTGCTCGTTCTTTCCTTTCCTTGGTAGGCGATCACGAGAGTACTCGCAAGCGCGACCATCACCAAAAATAAGATAAAAAGCGCGGCAAGCTTGCCGGCCGCTTGAAGAAAAAGCCCTGATACCCCGAACCCGGCTGACAACAGATACAGAAACAGCACGGTCTGCCTCTGCGAAAGGCCCAGGTCCAAAAGTCTGAAATGCAAATGTTTGCGGTCGCCTTGAAACGGTGAAAACTCATGGATAATCCGCCTCATAATCACCCAGGCGACATCGAGTATTGGGATGCCCATGATCAGAAGCGCTGTGGCTATCTTGCCCCCCGAAATCACCGCCAGTACGCCGAGCATGAATCCCGCGAAAGTGCTTCCGGATTCGCCCAAGAAAATTTTCGCCGGGTAAAAGTTCCAAGGCAGAATCCCGAGTAGTGCGCCCGCGAATACGATGCAGAGCAATGCCGTGTCTGGTTGATCAACTACAGCCAGTTGGGACAAGAAGAATAGCACGACTGCGCCAATGCCAACCGTACCCGCGCAAAGGCCGTCCATGCCATCTAAGAACTTCGTCGTGTAGATCATGCCCAAAACCCAGAGAAAAACGAATATGCCACCCCACACTGGGTACCCCCAGATTTTGATTGAGTCGAGCAGGATCGCGCCCCCCAGCGGATGATTGATATAGGAAAGTTGAACTCCGGAAATAATAACGCTCGCTGCAGCCAACACGGGCGCTATGATTGACCGTGAAGGCGGGAGGCGATAACGATCATCTAGATAACCCCCGATCATTAGCAGCAGACCGCCGCAGACTACGCCGGCCAAATACCGCACATGAATGAACTCTCCCCACCCTCCGCCATACCAGACTGTCAGGATCGCCGCCGAAAACGCGAAGCCCCCAAACACAGCCCACCCTCCCAGGAGCGGCACTGGTTCAGCTTGGATCTTCCGCGTTTCATCCGGACGATCGAGAATCCCCCGCCTTGAAGCGAAACGGCGTACCAGGGGCACGAGCAGTAAGACCGTGGAGAATGAAATAAGAAACCCGGCAACGTAGATAGGTTGTAGAAATCCGGTCATAATCTCTGGCTATTGAATGGCAACATCGGCTGCGAAGGTTCTTTGCGGACTTTCGGCGTTACCCAAAACTCCATGTGGCGTCCCAGCATCAACCGCGTCTGCGCGTCAATCGCGGGTAGGGCGGCAAAAAAAATCTGAGAAATCGGAATAAGCAACCATTGCAGAAACATGCCGAGGAATTTCCATTTCGAATGATGCCGCGGCCGCTCAGGCAGAATATTGAAGTACAAAGCGACATTGAGTATCAGAAACAGTGTCGCCAGGGTCATGATGTTGCCGGTCACCTTCGGCAAATTCAGGGCGAGGACCTGATTCTCTATCCGTCCCATGCCCAGAAGCAGGGGCAGCCAGCCCAGGAAAGCTATGAGCAGCGCGGCAGTTGCCCAGAAATAATGACCCTCCAGTAACCGGTACCCGTACAGATATTTTTTCCACCTCGGGATCAGGGGGTCTTTCGCCATACCGGTCAAAAGGTAAGGAAAATTCTCTATGCCCCAGGCCCACCTGCGGTTTTGCCTGTACTGACCTACTAGAGATGCCATATAACTGTCGAGTACCACCGCGTCCAGGGAAACGACGGAAAAGAGCGGAATGGTGCGATACTCGCCATGATATTTCAAAAAACAACGCCAGAATATCTGCGAATCCTCTGACACGACATCAACCGGCCAGAAATTTACGTCCAAAAGGGCCGAGAGGCTCATCGAGTGAGAAGAAAAAGTCACCAGCCGATCCGGCCGGGACGACTCGACCATCTGCCAGAAACTGCTGTTGATCGCCACGAGCCGGTTGACCGCGGGTGCCTCCCAGACGTTGTTATTATAGACTGGCACAGGCTGGTATGATGCTCGAGTCCGGTCGGGAGTGGTGAGATAAGTATACGACAACTGAGAGAAATAGCCCGGCTTAACCACAGTATCCGCATCGAACGCCGAGACAAGCACGGATTCGGGCTTGATCTCTTGTCCCTTCACCATTTCTGCGGCCATCCTCGCAGCGTAGGTGATGTTGGCGCCCTTCGTCCTCGCCTCACCTGCTATGCCATCAGGATGAACAGTAACTAAGAAGTGCCCGAAGGCCGATCCAAACTCCTTGCGCAGTCTATCCGCGATCTGGCTCGCTGCCTGCCCTGATCTTTCCTCGCAGGCCAAGACGATCATGATGCGAGAAAGCGGGAAATCCGACCGGCGATATGATTCAATCGAAGTGCGCAGAACTTCCAACGGCTCTTTCACGGTCGGCAATAACACGATATGAAAAAGCGTATGGTAGTCGGGGGCGCCGCCCCCAGCCTTGAGTCGCCGGAGGCGGGTAATCTCATCTTCCAGATCCTCACGCGCGACCCGAGTCGGCGCTATCGCTGTCTGCTGCTCCAGCGTACGTATAAATTTCGGCAAGTCACCCAAGCCTTCCAGTCTCAAGCGCCAATCGTAAGCGCCGTGGAGCTGCAATTTGCGATGAGTATAGACTAAGTGCAGGGCGATATTGACGGCTTTGAAAAGCCAAAAAACATCGAAGAGGATTATAAAAAAGGCAACCCAAACAGGGGAAAAATATGAAGCCACGATCGATACCAAGAAAGTCGACCACGTCAGCAGGCCAGGCACCATTTCCAATAGTCGATACGAAACCTTCCTTGAACGTGGCATTTCAACTATTCAATATAATGATACTTATCGTGGCAAGGAGCAGAATTATCTGGATGAGCGCGCTGCCGTAGCACATTACGGTACTTAAAAACCGATCATATACGTAGACTCTCCGGCCGATGATCGAATTCAATCCGAGAAGAATAAGTCCGACAAGAGGGATCTGGAGGAAGAGCAGGCCGGGACCCACAAATTGGATACCGTAAAATGCATTGTAGTGCAAGGGTATGGGATTATTCTCCGCGTGAATCTTGATCAATATTGCGACCCAGAGTATACTATTAACAAAGAGCGCTGCGAGGAGCGGATACCGATTGTGCGGGTCGATAAAAAACGCATTTCGAAAAAAAGACGCGAGCGCCTTCCATATCTTCGAACGTGAGAATTGGAGGTCGGGATACTCCATACCTTCCGGCCTAGTATACAGCCATTTAATCATTTGTTCAAGGATCTGATACAAAAAGCAAAATGACTCTTGCGGAAAACCTGGCGACCCATCGCAGGCTGTGGGTGAGCGGCATACTCCTCACTCAATTTCTGTTGGGCCTTTTTACAATGACTGGTGATTCGGCAATCGTCGATGAGATCGCCCACATCCCGGCTGGCTACAGCTATGTCGCATATCACGATTACCGCCTCAATCCCGAACACCCGCCGCTTCTGAAGGATCTTGCCGGCCTGCCCCTCTTGCTCTTGCCTCTGGAATTCCCGATCGATCATCCGACTTGGACAACCGACGTCAACGGTCAATGGGAAGCCGGATGGAACTTCCTCTACCACTACGGCAATCCGGCAGACCTTCTGATCTTTCTCGCCCGCCTGCCACTCCTGTTGCTCTCAGTGGCTTTTGGCTTTGTTCTGTACCTTATGGCTGCCCGTTGGTTCGGGGTTCACGTGGCGCTCCTGAGCTTGTTTTTCTATTCGCTCTCGCCGAATTTCCTCGCCCATTCGCACTTCGTCACTACCGACATGGGCATCGCCGCAATGACGTTCCTGTCGCTTGCGACGTTTGTCAATTTTCTGATCGCGCCCACTTATCGCTCACTCGGCTGGGCAACACTCGCGCTTGCGGCCGCAGAAGTGACCAAATTTTCCGCTATACTCCTGTACCCATTCTACGGACTGATCTTGCTAGTCTACCTGCTTGTAGCCAAGGCTCCTTCCACGCTCCGGTTTGGCCTGCAGCTCCCAAAACGGGGGTTTGTCGCAAGAACCGTCCCCTTCCTGCTAAGCTTCGCAATCCTCAGCGCCGGGTCGTTGGTTGTGGTCTGGGCTTTCTACGCCATTCATACCTACAATTTTCCAGTCGACAAACAGATTGAGCTAATCCAAACCTCTTTGCCAGACCCGAGGGCAGCGCCTATACGGAACGTGCTTGTGGCGCTGACTTCGCACTCTTTTTTTGCGCCACTTGCCCAATACCTGCTTGGCGTCGCGATGGTTTTTTCCCGCGTTGCCGGTGGCAACACGACATACTTTCTGGGAGCGGTGACGAACCAAAGCTTCAAATGGTACTTTCCCGCCACATACCTGCTCAAGGAACCTCTAGGATTGATCATCCTCCTGTTTACAGGACTGTGGCTTACCATACGTGACATTGGAAGAGCTCAGATACGATATTGGTTCCAGCGACTTGTGAAGTATATCCGCCTCAACCCTCACAAAACAATTTTTATATCATTCATTGTCTATTACTCGGGTATAAGCATTTCCGGGAACCTCAATCTTGGCATCCGCCATCTCTTCCCCATCTTGCCCTTAGCCTACGTTTTGATTTCTCAAAAAACTCTTGATTTCCTGTCGCGTTTCCGCACAGATACCGGCCGAAAAATAGGTTCGGTGTTTGTGGGTCTTATGATTTTCTGGTTCGGCATGTCTAGTCTTTTATCCTTCCCCCACTACTTGGGGTACTTCAACGAACTTGTAGGGAGCGCGAATGGCGGCTGGTATTTCACTGATTCCAATGTTGATTGGGGCCAAGACCTCAAGCGGCTCGTGACATGGGTGCAAGAACACCCCGAGGTAGATAAGATCAAGGTAGACTACTTCGGCGGGGGTGAGCCGAAATACTATTTCTGCGAGCGTAAATTCGATGCCAATAATGCTCTCATCAAAAGTTCGGCGGGTTATAATTGCAACAATTCAGTTTATCAAGAATACCATGTCAACGACGGCCCAGTGAAAGGCTGGGTAGCAGTGTCAGTGACTTTCTTGCAAAACGCGAAATTCTACCACGACAAATTCGGACAACAAGACTACGACTGGCTGCGCTTCCAGACGCCTGTCGCCAAGGTCGGCAATTCAATCTGGGTCTATCACGTGGAATAAAAACCAAAAAACAACGGCCGAGAGGTCGTTGCTTTGAAAAAAATAAGAGCGCGAAGGGTCTGAGACCGCATCGCGCTCGAGTATGACAACTGCAAGAAAGAGTTAGAGTTTACTTCGGAAGTCGCTTGAAAGTGAATCCCCTCTCCGTAAGGGCTTCACATAGACTGCCGAGTATCCTACGTTTCGCAATCTCGTCAGCTAAGACTATCTCACAATAACTCAAGACGGCACGCTCATGGCCAAGATCGACTGGTGGCCTCTTGTCAAGCAAATGGGCGACCATCTCTTCTGCGACCTGCTTCTCCTCTTCCGTCAGAATTGCTTCCAGCTCCCTGATTTTCTTCTTTTGCATGCTAGCCTCCTGCTCAGGTGTTTACATTGGCGCTGGTGACCGGGTTCTGACTTGAGGTCTGCCGCCCTGTCGGAATTTCCTTACTTGCGTAAGGGAAGCTGGATATAACTTTTTACATTACAACCAAGTTTACTTACGCAAGTTTTCTCTCTTGTGTTGTCAAGGCGCATGCCGATTATCAAACGTCCCGATTATCCTAAACGGACATTTAATAAGACTAGCAAACAAAATCACTAAATGATTTTGAGTATATATTATATCATATCTACATATTTTTGTCAATATACAACAACAAAAAAAGCTCTTTTGAGCCTAGTTTATATATTCCGTGTCCTAAAAAATTCTAGTCCCTTTAAACGCCTTCCCTTCAAGCGCTCGCTGCACCTGTTGGAGTTTCTTTCCATTGATAATATCCACTTCAATCCCCTCTGACTGCGCGAGCTTGCTTGCTACTGGGTCAAAAGGCAGACTCAATCCGGGACTCCAACGAGAGCCTGCGATCTTACGATAGATTGTCCAGGAAATATTTTTCAGTGGTTTTGCGTTGCGGGACTTTCTAGGATCGCGATCATACACATGGTCGATGTTCGTAAGGTTAATCACTTTTTTCGCGCCATAGTGCTGGGCGAGCTTAACGGCGACCCAGTCCGTTGATCGGCCGGGCTTGTACCCAGCAGCGACGAGTATGGCTTCCTGAAATTTCGGCGGAAAGAGAGGGTCCGTCAAGACTGCCGGGTGCGCATACTTGGAAAACACTAAGCGCACGAGCTGGGCATTGAGGCGCGAGGCATACAAGCCCATCCAGTCCATGCCCTTGTGATCGGCAACTCCCAGTCCCCTCACAGCGGCTTGGAACGCGCGCGCGGTACGTCCCCCGCCCACTACAACAATAAACCGCCAGCTTCGGAGATTGCGGTGGATGAAATCCGAAAACTTTTTGAGATACCTAGTGTCAATCCCGTTTGGGACAACTAGCGATCCGCCCAGCGACAGAAGTGCGATACGGCTTCGTGACATCACTGCAAGACCTTGATATCAAGTTTGCTGCTGAATCGGGGCACACTTCTCACCCAGGATGGCCACAGG
>MFEO01000024.1:25096-26774 GCA_001777585.1 Candidatus Doudnabacteria bacterium RIFCSPHIGHO2_01_FULL_50_11
GCGAGCGAGCGAGGGTGTCAGGCTCTATCTTATAACGGATGAGTGATTCAAAGTGCGCGTGCAGAGTGCCGACGCCCGCATTCAGGTCAAGAGAAACAAAATCAGCTTTGACATCCTCCCCTTGCGTGCTTTCAGAGGGTAAATACTTGTTTGCTGGCAATAGCTTCACTATCCGCTCGACGATTAAGTCACGCACATCTGTTCGCGAGTACACCAGTGCGTTCATGCGCACTTTCTGCTTCAACTCGAAAGATTCTGCCTCATTCCCCACTGCATGATTGAGGTTCTCTTGCAGTACTTCTGCGTTGAAGGCATTGGAAGCTAGGGTAGAATCGGCCGTGATCTTCCCCTTTACATCTTGTTGCAGTTTCTCGGCAAATACCACTCCTAGGTCCTTACGCGCGGCATCAACATCTCCTGCAGACAATATCTTGACTTGCTTAGTCGTCCCCCCGGCGATAGGATTACTATTCATAGCGTAAAGCACCTGAGATTGATGCCCGAACACCTCATTGAAGATTTCCAATCTGGTGCCCGCGGGAAGATTGGAGGTCTCACCCGATTCTGCACTCGCAATGGGCACGGGGTCGATAAGGCTAGTGGGATCGATTTCCAAGTCTTCTCCGATACGGGCAGTAGGGCGTATCGAGCCCACGTCCTGAAGGAAATAGTACGTTTTACCGTTCGCTTCCAGATGGGTCGTGCCTTTTTTTAAAATAATGCTGCTTTTTGTAAAATTATAAATATTCACGAACCCGGACGCTTTTTCCCCTACATTTTTTGTACCCGTCGTCTGATAGGTCTTGGCTTCTTCAAGCTCTTCTGAGATCTTTTTGCCCGGGATTAGCAGATTCTGCGGATCGGGTACGCCCTTGTTGCTATCGACTTGGACCTCAAGGTCTCGAGCAATCGGCTCGGTTCGCGCTTTTACGATTATCTCGGCGTGCGGCAGCACATAGAAGACCAACACCGCTGCAATCAGCAATATCGCTGCTACCGGCGGAAGCACATACTTATAATTGATCCAGGGTATCTTGACGGGCTTGGGGATCACGATAGATGACGGCTTGCGCGCCGGTGTGATGACGCTCGCCGCATTTTCGGCAGGCTTCCTGGATTTCTTGAGCTTTGTAGGCTCAGCTCTCAGCATGGGCTGAGGCGCCGGCCGTTGCCTGCGGACCATGATGTCACCGATTCCGGTCGACTTGCGCATCATCGCTGTGGCGGCGGGAGAAGGCGCGGAATAAGTTTTTTCTGAAACCAGCTGAATTCCAGACCGGCGAGCCAAGACCTGTCCCCGCTCATCGGCGGTGGCCAGAGCAATGGTTTTCTGCATTTTCTCGGCCTGGTCCCGCAATAATTTCAGACTTGTGACTGAATGCAAAATACGCGCTCCGCGCGGGACTACCAAGACTACGGCATCGCCTCCCGATTTCTTGATCTGAGAGAGGATTGAGATCAGATCCTCTTCAAGTTGTATGTAGATTGGTCTCTGCATGGTACATCTGAATTATTACGGAAGCTTACTTAAATACATTCGGCAGAAACGACGGATGATCTGAATCGTCCCAGACCAGATCGGCTGCGTCCAAGGCGAGACACAAGATAGGGACATCGGCTGGGGAATTCAAAGTACCGGTCAAATCCCGCCAGCCCGGCAGCTGTTGCGGCGGCATCT
>MFEO01000024.1:26823-31398 GCA_001777585.1 Candidatus Doudnabacteria bacterium RIFCSPHIGHO2_01_FULL_50_11
GACTAATTCTACTCCAGAGGAAAAAACTTTACAATCATATTCGATGAAGCCGCGAATCTCTTTTGCGTCTTCGCTTTGCAGTTTCCCCGCAGAGAACTGCAACTTCCGCAGCTCGGCTTCAATAAACTCAATCTTCAGCTCCTGCGCGATCGAGGCAGTGAAAGAGCCTCCTGCAACATCAAACCCCATGTGACCCAATATCCGCCCCCCTTGCACCACGCCCAACTCGGTGCCGAAACCGCCGATGTCGAGCATGGCGAATGAATCGATTTTTCGCCCTTCGGCAACTTGACGCAAGATGGAATACATCGTTGAAGTGGCCAATATGATTTCAAGCCCGAGTCCCCTCACCGTCTTGAGCACGTCTTTCAACAATTGGGCGCGCGTATAAGCATTGTAAACGACCACCGACAGCCTGTTGCCGGACGATCCTTGCGGCGACGCGATCGGGTATCCGTCTATACTGATTTCGATAATCTCTGAACTTATGAGCCCCGCTTCCTGCTCTTCCGTTTCCCATGCGATCATCTTCCGCATCAGCTGATTCGCCCGATCAGAAATCTGCTGGAAAATCCGCTCCACTTCTGTTTCACTCATGATTTTCTCCGGATGTGCGCGTCGGTAATTGATCTGGCTCGTGAAGCCTTCCACAAAGCTCCCGCCGAAACCGACAATCCCTTTGTCAAATTTCTCTTCGGGGAATTCGGAAGTGAGCGCGATAAACGATTCTTTCAGAAGCAACGCCAGGCTGTCCGTGATCCTGACCCCGGCTTCTGTGTAGGCATTGTCCGGGTATCGGACCTTTCTCCCTCCTAAAATCTCGACGGCTTCCTCTTGATAGCGGCATGCCAGCAGCTTCACGGAAGACGAACCAAAATCAAAGGCAACCACGGCACGATTTTTGGTTCCCGATTTTCTATTTCTTTTCCAAAACATGTATTTATTGAGCATGGCTTCTCTCAACTCCCAACAACCGCTTTGATGCGACGCACGCCAGCCGAGATGGCCTCTTCCTTAGTTATCTTGAATTTCCCAATAACACCAGCATGCTCGACATGAGGGCCGCCGCAGAATTCCCGACTGATGACATCCCCTGATTTGGGATCGACGATAGAATATACACTCACAGTTTCAGGGTATTTCTCGCCGAAGACGCCGATGGCTCCGAGAGAGCGCGCCCGCTCCAGCGGCATGATCTCTTTTTTAACTTTCAAATCCGCCGCAATCCATCCATTAACCAAGCTCTCGACCTGTTTGATCTCGTCCGGGGTCAGTTTGCGAGAATGCGTAAAATCGAAACGCGTGCGTTCTTTCGTGATATTACTGCCCTTCTGCCACACGTGCTCGCCCAAGACGCGCCTCAGCGCAGCATTCATCAGGTGTGTGGCGGTATGCAATCTGATGACGTCGTCACTGTGGTCTGCCAGGCCGCCCCTGAACTTGCCGACAGAAGCGGTGCGCGAGAGTTTTTGATGTTTTTCAAACTCAGCCTCATATCCATTAGTATCTACTTCTATGTTGCTGCTTCTGGCAATTTCTTGAATTAGTTCCAATGGAATACCCATTGTCTGATAAAGACCAAAGGCCTCTTTTCCACTCATTACTTTCTCAGACTTATTTACTAAAGCGTTAACGTGTGTAAGTGTGCCTGTGAACGCAGTTTCCAATGACTGCTCATGCTGTCTCTGTTCATTCCCAATTACTGCGAAAACCTTCTGCGAATTCTCGACCAGCTCAGGATAAGCGGAATCAAAGATTGTGATCACCTTACCAACTAGAGCCTCGAGCCAGTGGTCTTTTAGCCCCAAAAGCTTACCGTGTACCATACTTCGGCGGAGTAACCTTCTAACCACATATCCGCGATCCTTATTGGAGGGCTCGACCCCGTCTGCAATTATAAAAACGGAAGCGCGTACATGATCCAGAATCACTCTCGCTTTTCGTACTTCATCGTTACTCATCACTTCTTGGCTTTTGCCTAGTACATCAAACATCGGCTTGAAAAGCTCAGTATCATAGACCGAGCGATGGCCATTGAACGCTGCAAGCATCCGGTCCAATCCCATGCCGGTATCAACATTTTTTTGAGACAACGGTTCAAAAGTAGACAATGTTGTCTTGTTGTATTGCATGAACACATCGTTCCATATCTCGACCCAGCGGCCATCTTTGGGATCAAAGGTTTCCGGTACCTCCTGTATGGGACCAGTCCAATAAAACATTTCAGTATCAGGTCCACAGGGACCCGTCTCACCGGCCGGTCCCCACCAATTATCTTCAACGCCCAAAAAAGCAATGCGCTGTCGGAGCACGCCTAGTTTCTGCCAGATGCCCGCGGCCTCATCATCACGACCCACGCCCATAGTAGCATCACCCGCAAAACAACTGACTGACAAGAGACGAGGATCGATGTCCAAATACTTTTTGGCCGTCAAAAATTCCCAGCTCCAGGCAATGGCTTCTTCTTTGAAATAATCACCCAGACTCCAATTGCCGAGCATTTCAAAAAATGTCAGGTGAATATCATCACCCACTTCCTCAATGTCGCCGGTCCTGATGCATTTCTGCACTGAAGCGATTCTTGAGCCCGCCGGATGCTCTTCGCCCAGCAGGTACGGGACCAGCGGGTGCATGCCGGCCGTAGTAAAAAGTACCGTCGGGTCGTTCGCCGGTACCAGCGAGGCCGACGGTATAACCGCATGCCCCTTCTTCCGAAAAAAATCCAAGTACTTTGCCCGTAATTCCTGAGCTTTCATGAGTATAGTATATCAAAATAGCTGTCATTGGCCAAAAAAACAGCCCGCGGAACGGACTGTTGAGTTATACAATCGAAGCGAAATCTCCCTGCCCGGCTGGGTATTCCCCGGTGAACGGGCCGGTGTAGAAACTCGTCTTGGAAAAATCAGAGGCAGGACCTGACGCCTTGAGCACTGAGTGAATCGTTGAGTGGAGGCTTAGGTACCCTAAAGAGTCGAGGCGAAGCGTGTCTGCAATCTTTTGCACGCACCCGCCGCAATTCCGCGCGATAAGCCCGCGAGCCTCGCGGTAGGTATCGATTCCGTAGAAATCAGGGAAAAGATACATGGGTGAAGTAATGCGCACGTGAACCTCCTTCGCTCCCGCGGCACGAACCTCACCCACTATGCCTTCAAGAGTATTCCCGCGGACAATCGAATCGTCTATGAGCACGACCCTACGACCCTTGAACAGCTGCCGCCGTGGATTGAATTTTAGCTTGATATATTGCTTGCGGATGGCTTGCACCGGCTCGATAAATGTTCGGCTCACGGTGTGAGGACGGAAGAGTGCCCAAGGTTCGAATTCCGCACTAGACCCGGATCGCATAAGCTGCTCGTAATACCCGAGTGCCGCTTCATTTGCCGAATCGGGAATCGGTACAACAATGTCCGCATCTGCAGGATGTTCATTGGCGAGCATGCGCCCCATGTGGCGCCGGGCCATCCCAGCCTCGGTATCATGAACGACGGTATCAGGCCGCAGGAAGTATATCCACTCGAATACATCAAATTTCAGGTCAGTGACTGAACACCATTGACCGGTTGTCCAGTCGCCTTGCTCGGAGACGACGATCTCTCCAGGCCGCAGATCGCGGACAAGCTCTCCACCCAGCTGGTCGAAGACACAACTTTCGGATGAGACAAATATGTCGTCCCCGCGCCTTCCGATTTGCAGCGGATGAAATCCGTGCGAATCGACCAGAGCATAAAGCGTATCGCGATAGAGTGCAATCAGATTGAACGACCCGTGCAGGAGTCTCGCTGTATCTGCAAGCGCTGTGGGAAAATCCTCTGCGGGTGAAGCGGAGAGCAATCGAGAAATGACGACAGTGTCTGAGACCTGATTTTCACCATCCTCGCCTTTTCCGCCAAGCTGTTCTTTCAATTCGAGCACATTTACAATGTTGCCGTTATGAACGAGGAAGAAATCATGACCCCGAAATTCACCCTGGACCGGCTGTAGATTACAAGACCCGCTCACTCCAGCCGTGGAGTATCGGACCTGTCCGATCGCTACCCGCTGTGTGTAATCTTGCAACGGCAAACCCCTAAAGGCCCTGGGGACTTCTCCCATGCCTCCGATACGGCTTATCTCGCCCTCTTGGGACAGAGCCATGCCTGCACTTTCCTTGCCCCGATGCTGCAAAGCCCACAGACCCACGTACATATCGAATGCAACCGGATGCGTACTTGAAGACATCCCGACAATTCCGCACATTATTCCCCCTTATATATGGAGTGTTCTATTGAGATTACTGCTTCTAAATTTTAAAAGCCCCGTCGCGATGAACGTGACGGGGCGGAACTACTCATAATTTCTTCCCGAGTTCTTCCAGAGCTTTATCCATTTGCGGGTCGCGGCTTGCGTTGATGTCCTCTTGTGTGATCTCAGCTTCAATGTCGGGCTGGATACCTTCGATATTTATGTTCTTGCCGTTCGGGGTCAGCCACTTGGCGATAGTGACCTTGATATTCGTGCCGTCAGGCAGGTCCACCAATTCCTGGACCGATCCCTTACCGAAAGTTTTCTTACCCACGAGCACGGCCAGTCCGTAAT
>MFEO01000024.1:31414-31571 GCA_001777585.1 Candidatus Doudnabacteria bacterium RIFCSPHIGHO2_01_FULL_50_11
CACAATCTCCGAGGCCGAAGCCGACCCTTCGTTGACAAGAACTACTGCAGGTAAACCTTTCAATCGAGTTGCTCCTTGCGCAGAGTAAGGATCCTTTCTCCCATCGCCGAATTGCTCAGATACGATGACCTTACCCTCATCCACCCAGTTGCTGGCG
>MFEO01000025.1:0-147 GCA_001777585.1 Candidatus Doudnabacteria bacterium RIFCSPHIGHO2_01_FULL_50_11
GATAGAACTCCAGACTTCTAAGCTGGATATGTAGGTTCGATTCCTACCGGGGGGAAGTACCTAACGGGTGAAGATAGAACTCCAGACTTCTACCTGTCCTGCGAAGCTTTAGCGTAGTAGGAAGCCGGTTATGGGGTTCGATTCCCT
>MFEO01000025.1:156-390 GCA_001777585.1 Candidatus Doudnabacteria bacterium RIFCSPHIGHO2_01_FULL_50_11
GTAGGCGGGACGTCGAATGGAAGTTTTTTATACAAAACTGACACTGAAAGATAATGCGTGAAGGCGAAGTACAATTCGACCCGGAAAATCGTCGGCGCACCCTAGAAGAGCAGCTTGAGAAACCAGAAGCGCTTGACCTGCCCGGAGGCCGGGTCCCTGTTTTAGACGTGTCGCCAGAGCACGCCAAGACGGAGGTGCCGACCATGATCGCGCCTTGCCGGGGCGTTCGTCCGG
>MFEO01000025.1:409-2206 GCA_001777585.1 Candidatus Doudnabacteria bacterium RIFCSPHIGHO2_01_FULL_50_11
CGAAGTCCTCGTTGGGGCGGGACGCCGCGTCGTCGCGGTTGACGCCATTCACGGCGTCGACACACAAGAGGAAGGAGATAAGCCGCATATTGAACAGCGCAAGGCCGCTGCGATGCTGCAGACCCTCCAAGCCAAGGGCATCGATCGAACCGACGTACTGGCTCACTCGGAAGGCGGACTCTATGCGGTCATGGCCGCCGTACAAGAGCCTGCGAGATTCCGCAATCTCGTTTTAGTGAATCCTGCCGGGATCATCGGGCGCGACAATCCTTGGCGTCTCGGAAAAGGTTTTATCGAAGATTCCAAGGTAGAAGCCGCTCGCCGCGCACACAAGACCGACCGGGACGCGACCGACCCGAAGCAATTTTTAAAAGATATTTTGGCTAAACCAGGACGGGCCTTCCAAGAAGCATTGGCGATTTCGCAGTCCGATATACGTGATATGCTGCGTTATCTGAAAGAAAAAGGCATCGGCGTCTCCATCATCCACGCTGCCGATGATCGCGGTTTCCCCATGGAGCGTGTGCAAGTCGAACGCCGGCCGAATGAAAGAGAGAAAGAATATCAAGACCGGGTAGAGAAAGTCCGTCGCGGAGACGCGGCAACGGCGGGAGAATCGCGCGGCAATATCAACACGACTATGGTTGACGGGTTTTATTCAGTCGAGGGTTCCCACAATGAGCTCATCCAGCGTCCCGACCTGTATACCAAATTGGTTGAACATGCCCTGACCGCCATGGAGAAGAAACACGAGAAGAGCGAAAATAAGACCTAATGAAATTACTTCTCTTATATCTTAAGAAATATTGGAAGCTCGTAACCCTGGCGCTCACGCTCGCGGCGATCAACCAGATTTTTTCCCTTCTTGATCCGTGGATCTTCCGGCATGTCCTGGACGACTATGTCACGAAATTCGAACAATTTTCCCGAAGCGAATTTTTTCGAGGGGTAGGCTACCTCCTGCTGGCGGCGGTCGGGGTGGCGTTCGTCTCTCGAGTGGCGAAGAATTTCCAGGATTACTACGTCAATACGATCACACAGCGGCTGGGAGCCTCTATGTACACGGACGGCTTGGCGCACTCGCTTGAGCTGCCTTACCAGGTATTCGAGGATCAGCGCTCGGGCGAAACCCTCGGCATTCTGCAGAAAGTTAGAGCCGACGTACAGACCCTGATTGCGGCACTGGTGAATACGCTATTCACCACGCTCATCGGATTTATTTTTGTCTCGGTCTATGCAATTCGGGTCAATCTCTGGGTCGCGGCAGCGTACCTGGTGACCGTGCCGCTCATTGGGGGCGTGAGCCTGCTTCTCAGCCAGAAGATCAAGTGGGTCCAGAAACAGATCATCTCGGAAACCACCGCCCTGGCCGGGTCCACCACCGAGTCGCTTCGGAATATCGAGTTGGTGAAAAGCCTGGGATTATCGAAGCAAGAGATCACGCGTCTCAATGGCGTTACCGAACAGATATTGGGTCTGGAGTTAAAGAAAATCCGCTACATGCGATCGCTCTCGTTCGTTCAGGGCACGCTTATCAATGCGCTCCGAACCTCGCTGTTGTTTCTGATGATGTATCTGATCTTCACCAGATCAATCACATTTGGGCAATTTTTCTCTTTGTATATCTATTCGTTTTTCATATTCGGCCCGCTCCAAGACGTTGGCAATATCATCAACACCTACCGCGAGAGTGAGGCTTCCTTGCATAATTTTGAGACAATTCTCGCGCGAAAGAAAGAGCCCAAGCCCCCCTCTCCTGTCGAGCTTGGCGCGGTGCGTGAGCTGGCTTTCGAGGGT
>MFEO01000025.1:2231-6020 GCA_001777585.1 Candidatus Doudnabacteria bacterium RIFCSPHIGHO2_01_FULL_50_11
ACAGCAACGCCATCAACGATATTTCGTTTTCGACCGCTCGCGGGGAGACTATCGCATTCGTCGGTCCCTCAGGTTCCGGCAAGACCACACTCGTCAAATTGTTGGTGGGATTATACCAGCCCGCCGCAGGAAAAGTCCTCTACAATGGCCATCCGGGCACGCAGATTGATCTGGACAGATTGAGAGAACAGATCGGACTCGTCACTCAGGACACGCAATTATTTGCGGGAACCATTCGGGAGAACCTGCTTTTCGTCAATCCTACTGCCTCCGACGCAGAATGCATGGAAGTCTTGAACCGGTCCGCCGCGGATAGCCTGCTTCTTCGCGCCAAGCAGGGACTGGACACCCGGATCGGCGAGGGCGGCGTCAAAGTATCGGGCGGGGAGCGACAGCGGCTGTCAATCGCCCGCGCTCTCTTGAGACAGCCGAATATTCTGGTCTTCGACGAGGCAACGAGTTCGCTTGATTCGCTGACTGAAGAGGAGATCAGCAAGACCATCCGTGACGTCTCAACCACATCGGAGCGCATCACCATTCTCATCGCCCACCGGCTCTCGACTATCATGCATGCTGACCGCATCTATGTCCTGGAGAAAGGTAAAATCGTCGAACACGGCACTCACAGCAAGCTGGTGGCGGCGAAGGGATTGTATTATGCTATGTGGAGACAGCAAATTGGAGAACGTAAGAAATAAAATACAATTAAAATCGATATATGACCCAACCCCAAACGAAGTGGTCAGCAAAAAACAGGAGAGGATTTACCCTCGTTGAGCTATTGGTCGTTATCGCTATCATCGGCATTCTGGCGGCTACGGTGTTCATCGCTCTCAATTATGCCCGCGAGGGAGCCAAGGTCTCCCGCGCGCGAGAAGACATGAAGCAGCTCAATCTGGCGATGGAGCGCCTGTTCGACGACACCGGAGAATACTCCAACCACGAATTGCCCGACCCCTGCATTGACTCATCAGGGGCAGGGGTGTCTCTGGATGCCTGCGAGGCGGGATTGGCGTGCGATGACGGGAACTTCCAGAATTGGCAGGGCCCGTATGTCGGCACGCTTGAGGCTGACCCATGGGGTTCCCAGTACTATTTCGACCCGAACTACACGTGTTTTCAGAATGTGGACGGATGCGGAGACGTGCCGGACAACACGCCGGTGCGCGCGATCGTTTCTTTCGGGCCGAATCTAGTCGGCCCGGGACTATACGACGAGCCCGACAATCACGTCGTAGTACTGTGCCGCTAGTCATAGCGTATAGAACGGGCGAAAGCCTAAGATTTGAAACAAGATAATCACATGCGCTCACGAGTCCTTCTGAAAGAAAAGATCGTAGGGTTTACCCTGATAGAACTGCTCGTCGTCATTGCCATCATTGGCGTTCTGGCGAGCGTCGTGCTTGTGGCGCTCAACAGCGCCCGCACGAAGAGCAAGATCGCGCGGGCGAAAGCCGACCTGCAGCAGCTCAATCTGGCGATGGAGCGCCTGTTCGACGATACCGGAGAATATTCCAATCACTTGCCCTTCGAGCCGTGCGTCAATGCTTCGGCCAACAACGAAGTGTATCTCAATGCCTGCGCGGCGGGGCTTTCGTGCAATGACGGCGCGTTCGCCAATTGGCGCGGGCCGTATATCGCGGCTGTGGAGCCGGACCCGTGGGGCAGCAATTACCTGTTCGACTCTGACTATACCTGCCGCAGCTACACCGACGGCTGTCAGAATGTGCCGGACAATACGCAGGTGAGGGCCCTAGTGTCATATGGCCCCAATCGCGTCGGACTCAATCAATATAACGAGCCGGATAATCTTGTAGTGATTATCTGCCGGTAACATCAGCACGCGGACTTAAGATAAAATGAAAACAACCCCAGCCATTATCATAGTCATATTGCTGGCAGTACTTGCTCTGGGATCACTTATCTGGCGGATGAGCCGGGTAGTACCCGTGGAATCCCCAGATGATTCCGTGAATCCTGCACCCAACCCCGCGCCCCAGCCTGCTCCGGAAATCTCCATGCCGATTGCCGACGCGCTCACTCGCATGACTAAGAAGCCCTTCGGCATCAAGATCACGCCGCAGACATCGCCGGTTCAGCCAGAGCGGTTTGCAGGCTACCACACCGGCGCGGACTTCGAGACCACTCTTGAAGAGCAAACAATAGACGTGGCTATCAGCGCGATCTGCACAGGAACACTGCTGCAGGCAAGAACCGCCTCCGGATACGGCGGGGTGGCAGTCCAGTCCTGCCGCATAGACGACTCTGACGTCACAGTGGTATATGGTCATGTCCGGCTTTCGAGCATCGCTCAAAAAGCGGGGGACACCATTACCGTGGGACAGCAATTCGCGGTATTGGGTACCGGGGAGAGTGTTGAGACAGACGGGGAGCGCAAACATTTACATCTGGGCATACACAAAGGGACTGCCATCAATATCAAAGGCTACGTGCAGACTGCGGCGGAATTGAGCGGGTGGATCGACCCGCTGACTATATTGAGATAATTTTGACTGATGCTACCAGCCGTCATATACTGATTCTACATTCATTTAAGCCCCATGAACCGCTCAACAATCGCCGCATACAGCTTTTTCCAGGCCCTAGCAGCCGCCATATACGTGGCAGCGGTCGGCACGCTGCTTTTCCATAGCAACGAGATTTTCGGACAGCTGCAGACGCCGCTTGGCCCGATTGCGTTCCTGATGCTCTTCTCCCTGTCAGCCGCGATCATGGCACTCTTGCTTGCCGGCCGGCCGATATATCTGTATCTGGAAGGGCGCAAGCGCGAGAGCATCCAAACAGCACTGATGAATGTGGGGTTCTTCTTCCTGATTACCTTTATATTTCTGCTCCTGGTCGCGTACATGCTTTGACAAGAAGGGTTTCTTGGAGTAAAATATAGCCGATAGTCAAACGCAAGGCACAGCTTGCGTGTAAATGCTTCCCACATTTCCGCCCAAGGCGGACAGGCTGTGCGGAAGTTTTTTATTCTTCGCGGCAAAGCCGCGACTAATTGCTGGAAGAAAATAGAGATGTTTGTGCGAAGCGGAAACTTGCTTTCCGCGAGCACTCCAACTGTAGGGGAGGAGTCCCGGACAGCATGGCGGGACGAGTCGGAAGGGGACGCACACGCATAGTCCCCTCCGAGTGAAGTCGTGGTGGGTGTAGCTCAACGGTTAGAGCGTCCGCCTGTGGCGCGGAAGGCTGCGGGTTCGAATCCCGTCATCCACCCCAGATAGGACAGCGGTTCCGGGCGACCGGAGTGCCTCTGTCGCGCAGCATAATTTAGCGGAAATTTTCAACAGGTTCTAAAATTTTTTTCAGGGTATCCTGCCCGGAATTGAACCTGTATAAAAGAATTTTAGAAATTTGAGGTCGATGACCAATAGGGAATCAAATCCGTTGGCCAGCCAGTTAGCGCACAACAAGCGACCCAAGAGGGTCATTTTTTTGAGAGAACAGCACGCTCTTGACAGCCTTGAATATTCCGTATAGAATGTAATAAACAATATACTATTACTTATTATATATGCCAAAAGCAATTATAAAATCCAAGTCTGGCGCAATTATCACGATAGAAGGTACAAAGGACGAAATTACCCAAATAATTTCCGATTTTGAACGAACTTCTTTTGTCCAAGCCGCTAAAACAGAAATTCAAAAAAGTGTTTTAGAAAGGCGTGAAGAAAAAAAACGAAGCAGGGCTTCCGATCTTGTGATAGAGTTACGGGAAGAAGGTTTTTTTGACAAGCCCAAAACCTTAGGTGAGATTTCGCATGCGCTGGA
>MFEO01000026.1:0-17338 GCA_001777585.1 Candidatus Doudnabacteria bacterium RIFCSPHIGHO2_01_FULL_50_11
TATTTACTGTTCCGGGGCGAGCACGATTGACCTCGTATACTATTCGAAAGTATGTGAATATTTGCGGGGACTGCGTGATCGGATTCATGCCCTACTTTGGGGTAGGTATTGGCCTCGCCGAGATCAAGCCTGATCCCTTCTACGGTGTCGCTTCCAGAAACAGGATCGTCCCCGTGCCAGATATCGGATTGACGATTGCGATTCGACCCAGCAAGCGCGCCTCCGTTGATTTCGGAATCGGTTTTAAGTATTTGATAGAAGCCCCGCGGGGGATGGTTATGGGCCGATTCTGAGATTGACTGCCGATAGAATTCGAGCTTTAGCTCGATTTTTTTATCTAAAATAAGGCAAAATTAAGCCGAAAAAACTTGAGGGTATTGACAAATATAACATTATATGCTAATATATCTTCTAATATAAAAATTGTTCTTTTTCAAAGAATGACACTGGTCGGCGGATACTAAACAGGAGTATTCGCACGATCACAGATCCGGCAGTGTAACTTCGATATTCTCTCTCATAAGAAAGATAGGATCACGGTTTCTTAAGAAGCACCTCATCGCAATAGACTTGTAGAAAGAATTGGCGATAGAAACAGGCTTGCTAGAAACATCGAAGTTTTACTGCCGGATATATAGACGCTCTTCATGTCCTGTTGAGCGTTTTTGTATGAGCATCTTCGGCTGAATTATGCGCCCTATAACAGGAGAGGGAACTTTTATTGAGCCCTTAAACTTTATGGGACGCAGAGTTCAGTCGGAAATCCAGATTGAGCCAAGGAGGATCGCATGATAGCAATTTGGGGAGTTAGACTGTTATTCTGTTACGTTGCGGGCATGGCGTTGGCCACCTTCATCGTCACGATTTGATCGTTTACGACCACCCCTTTTTTCTCAGGGGATAGGCCATTCTTATCCCCACCCTTTCGAGCCCGGCAAGAACTTGGTTGGTTCAAGAGGGTAATGTCCAATAGTCGCTGAAAGAGAGAACCCCCGATACTAGGATAGATAAAAATTTTTTAGAATCGCTTATCAAAAACTCTCGTTTATCGTTAAAATTAGCAGCATTTGGTTTTACAAACGTGAGCCTCCGCCTTAGGCGGACAAGATACGCCGTAATTTGTCTTTCGCAGAGTAATAGTACTTCAAAATTTAGAAAATTTGCTTGAGGAGCGTGAGCCCCTAACAGGAGAGGGCAATATATTATCCGCCCGAGGCGGATTCCCTTCACTCCATAGAGGAGCTCACACTCGTCAGGCTAAGAGCCTCATACTGGCCGCCCTCACATATATCCGCCCTCAGGCGGTTTTTGTATCATGCTTTACAGAATCACCCCTATCTGCTAACATATTTTGACCTGATATATTAAGACGTTCCTTTCACAGAGCTGTCAACGAAGGTTTATCCGTCCCGCCTTTGGCGAGATGGGCAAACTCTCCTGTTTTCGTTGGCGGCCCTGTGGACAGAATTGACGCACAGAATCACTCCAAGTCTCGGAGCGATTTGTTTTTAGCGAGAATTGCCAGAGAGAGCTGAATTTGTTACTATGGTTGTGACATTTGAATATTGATATTCGGATTTTTTTATGGGAGTTCCGAGAGCACACAAAACCCACGGGGCGACACGGCGAAGACGATCTCATCTTGCGCTTTCACGATCGTCTTTCGCAACCTGCTCGAATTGCGGCAAACCCGTGCGGCCCCACGAAGTCTGTCCGAACTGCGGTTATTATAGAGGAAGGCTAGTGAAACCGCCGAAGATCAAGAAGAAGAAACCAGAGAAGTAAACAGATTTAAGATTTATGATTTAAGATGCAGAGGAAATTCAACTTACTTCATAAATCCTAATTCTTAATTTAAAATTCAATTTATAAAATGGCCAATCGCCATCTGAGCAGAACTGTCGCAATGCAGAGTCTCTATGAGTGGGATTTTCACAACCAAAAACTCGATCTTAAAGATGTTACGAAGGAAAATATCAAGAATTTCGCGCCTGGATTATCTGATGACGCATTCGTATATGATTTGGTTAACGGCGTAAAGACGAATTTGTCGCAGATTGATCATATCATTATTGAAACCGCCCCAGAATGGCCAATTGCCCAGATCAATCTTGTAGATCGCAATATTTTGCGTGTTGGTATTCTGGAACTTATGTTTCTCAAAGACGTACCCCCGAAGGTAGCTATCAATGAAGCGGTGGAGCTCGGAAAGATTTTCGGGGGGGATTCATCAGGCAAATTTGTCAATGGCGTGCTCGGCACTCTCTATCGCAAGATCGGCGGTTCCAGCGAGGCCGCGGCGAAAGATTCAAGCGAAGTGACGGCACCCGAGAAGAAACAATAATGCATTTTATGGGATCGTTGGATATTAGAAAAAAAGTTGTACGGCCAAGCGACTCCAGTCATTCCAAATACCGGGCCTGGCGCACTGCGACCGTGATTCGCGCGCGCGCCATGAGTGTGCGGCGTACTGCCTTAGCTTCCGGACTTATCGCCCTGACCATATTGTTGATTGTGCCACAAATCGTTTTGGCCGAGCGCCAGTATTGGTCTTGGGCGGGCGGGGAGCAGAGCGCGATTCAAAATATCCGAGTAGGATACTTGAATCGTTATCCTCAATTGCCGCTTCAGGAGAATGACCCCAAGCTGCAAGCGCTCATTGCGTATCTGCAGGATAAGAAATCACCTCTCGTAAAATATGCGGGTGAATTGTCCCGCCTTCCCAACTGGAAAGTCCTCCTGGGAATCGCACAAGCGGAGAGCAATTTATGCAAAAAAACTAATAAGAACAATTGCTGGGGAATCGGCCCAAACAATACGCCCCTAACCTATAATGATATTTCCGAGAGCCTCTATTACGCAAATTATTTGATGAATAAATACGACCAACTAGGAATGAACCCCCAGAAGCCAGAAACCATCGTCAAAACTTACGTCGGTTATGAACATCCTGGCTGGGTCAATACCATTCATTCAGTTTTTTATGAATTGGCACAGCGAGGACTTAATTAAAATAGCTTGACAGCTATCAGCTAAAAGCTTGTAGCTTATGATTTATTTGGGAGCCGATCATAATGGGTACTTTCTCAAAGAGAGGATTAAGCGCACGCTTACTCGTCGCGCGCTACCATGGAAGGATTGCGGTGACGTGGAATATAACACGGACGATGATTACGTCGATTTTGCGAATCAAGTAGCCGGAGAAATGCGGTCAACTGACCTGGGGATCCTTGCATGCGGCTCGGGCCACGGGATGGTGATAGCAGCCAATAAGCACTCTGGGATTCGCGCGATCATGCCCCTTGATCCGCGTTCGGCGCGCGATGGACGGCATGATGATCATGCGAATATCGTGGTGCTTACAGCCTGGGGAATGTCGATACAGAGAGCAGAGAAAATTCTTATGACATTTCTCAAAACCAAGCCAGGTAGTGCTCCAAGATACCTCCGTCGCCTGAACAAGCTGAAAAAACTGGATCGTATAAGAAAATAATTAAGAGATGCGCACCGAGATCATCCCCTCAATACTTGAACAAACCAAAGAGAAATTTCTCGAACGGTATTCTGCCGTGAGCACTGCCGCGAAAACAGTCCAGCTAGACGTGCTGGACAATTCATTCGTGCCCTTCATGGATTTTTGTGACCCGGACTTTATCAATGGCCTCCATCCCACCCTCAATTTTGAAATACATTTCATGATCAATGAGGTGCGCAGGGCCTTGGACAGCTGGCAGTTCCCCTGGGTGAAGAAGATCATCTTTCATTACGAAACCGTGTCGGAGGCACCTGCATTAATCCAGGAAATTCTTGCCTGCGGCAAAGAAGCCGCTATGGCGATCAATCCAGAGACACACCCGGATGCAATCTGGGACCTGTTGCCTATCCTTTCCTGCGTGCAGGTAATGACGGTCCATCCCGGGCAGAATGCGAGCCCTTTTTTGCCCGCTACCCTTGTGCATATTAAGCAGATTCGCGGCAGATCCAAAAAGATTGATATCGAAGTTGATGGCGGTATAGATCCTCAAACCGCACCACTTTGTCATGCGGCCGGTGCAAATATTTTTGTTGTCGGAAGTTACCTGGGCAACAATGAGATTGAGGAAAGGCTACAATTATTAAAACAGTCTGTATCATGAGAAGCAAAACGGCATATAAAATCTGCGTTTCGGGTGCGGCTGCAGGAGAATGTTTGGCCAAGCCCATCAGACTCAAAGCAGAGGCGCTCGGTCGCGCGATTGCCAAATCAGGCGCCATTTTGACGCACGGAGCAACTACCGGCTTGCCGCACGAAGCCGCAAAGGGCGCAAAACAGGCCCATGGTCTTGTCTTCGGTTTTTCACCAGCCTCCACGCGAGGCGAACATATGAGGAAATATCGCCTCCCGATCAATTTTGCCGATGCTATTATCTACACGGGCGCGGGCTATGCCGGAAGAAACCTGATCCTTACTCGCTCGAGCGACGCGGTCATCGTCGTGTGTGGGCGCATCGGAACGCTGAATGAATTTACGGTCGCGTATGAGGACAAGAAAGTGATTGGCATTCTTCGTGCGAGCGGGGGCATCACCAGCGAGCTCGAGGATATTCTCCGGATCGCCAAACGCGGGCGGCAGAATATTATTTTCGACTCCGATCCTGAAGATCTTGTCCGCAAGGTCATCCAGGGGATTCGAGTCATCGAGAGGAAGCATCTATCGACTACTCAAGATAACGCCTGAAACGATGAAATTCCTCAAACTCTCACTTTCCGCACTCGCATACTGGATTGCAAATAAAATTTTTGACTAATACAAACAAGAGTTGCAGGCTGTTGCCGGCCGTTATATACTGAAAGTAAGAGAAACTCAACAACTCAGCAGTCGGGTGAAAATTAATTATAAAGAAAGGATCATATATGAACAAAGCCGCACTTATCGACGTTTTGGCAGAAAGGCTGGGGACTGGCAAGGCAGAAGCTGAAAAAATGCTCAACACTTTAGTAGAAGTCATTACAGACACAATTAAAAACGGGGACGAGGTTACGATAACCGGATTCGGAAGCTTCTCGGTTCGCGAGCGCAAGGGACGGATCGGAGTAAATCCGAGAAACCTATCACAACAGATTACCATTCCTCCTGTCCGCGTGCCTAAGTTCAAGGCAGGCAAATCGCTGAAAGAATCCGTCCGCTAGATCACGATTAAAAAAGAAGCCCCTAGCGGGGCTTTTGTTGTTTGTTGAGGTTGCTTCCTTATATTATAATGAATGGGATTTGCAGCAGTGTATGGTTCCGGTTAACATCATTGCATGCAAACATTACGATGGAATCAACCTGCATCTTTCGACGGGGTATAGTGTAACGGCTAGCACGAGTCCTTTGGGAGGATTTAGTCTCGGTTCGAATCCGAGTACCCCGATGAGGGGCTTAAAGCTAGGGGACAAACCGGGTTCGAATCTCCCGCCTCCGCTATACGTTAATTGACGGCGGGATCCCGTTCATGGCGGGACCGGCTTCCCGACCAAGGGAAGCAAAAGACTGGTAGTAGGTGGAATGGCACGGGGTGAAGGAGGCTTTCCGCCAGAGGCGGATCTGCCCTTGGCTGAAGTCTCACTCATGTCTTCCGAGTACCCAGATAGGGTATTATAATAATCTGTAGAAACTATGGATGGACGAAACAGGAAAATCTTTATTACGGCTGCGATATTCAGCCTCATCGGCATTCTTGACGCTGGCTATTTAACCTATGAGCGATATTTTGGGACCGGATTGAAATGTTTCGCAGCGACCGCCTGCAATGTCGTGACTACGAGTAAGTATTCGGAAGTCGCGGGTGTGCCTATTTCATTGTTCGGACTGGGCTATTATTTGTTGATGTTCATAAGTATTTTGTGGATGTCTGACCGGAACGATTATCGTCTGCTTTTCCCCGCGAGGATTTTATCAAGCATGGCATTCGTCTCGTCTCTAGGCTTAGTCTACATTCAATTTTTCATCCTCAAGGCACTTTGTCCTTATTGCTTACTCTCCGCCGCGACCAGCACGGTAATATTCGTTTGCTTGGTGCTGGCGAGAAAAATTGGAAAAACTAACAATTCGCCATCTCCATGACAGAATCGTCTTTGCGTCCCCTGAACCGGGTTATCCAAATCTACAAAGACATCTTATATTCTGCGCGTTGGTATATTTTGATCATCATAGGATTATGCTTTGTATGGACTGTTGCGGGAATCATAGTGGCGCTTCTCGCACCCGGGCTCGTGGCATATCTGGTGCAGTATTTGGAGAAAACATTTCAATCAATTCTCGGCAATGTCGAGACCCTGCCCCGCTTGGACTTGGCTCTAGCACTGTTGCGGCAGAATGCCATCGCGTGTCTCTACGGTCTTTTTTTAGGAGTTATCCTGGGGCTGCTGCCGGTGTTCTCAATCGCATTTAACTTTTTCACACTTGGTTTTCTCTTTGCGCCCATCCTTGCCCCGAGCCTATTCTTGGGATATCAGGGTTCTGTCACTATGTTTTTCTTAGGGATCGTGCCACATGGCATCTTCGAATTGCCTGCTCTGGTTTTGGCAGCGGGATTTGGCCTCCGGTTGGGCTGGGCATGGCTTCTGCCGCAAGCCTCAGGCCAACGCTGGCTAGTCTTTAGGAGTTCCTTAATCGATGCGTTCCGTATGGTACCACCGATCATCATCTTGCTCATTATTGCCGCGTTCGTGGAATCTTTTGTGACTTCACGCCTGATCTAATGTTCACATTTGATCAATTTATCACCCAAGTCAAAAGGGTTCCGCGCGGCAGAGTCGCTACCTACGGTCAGATTGCTGCGCTTGCAGGCGCGCCGCGGGCAGCGCGAATGGTAGGTTGGGCACTGCATCAGCTCGGGAGCGAAATCGACAGCGTGCCCTGGCACCGGGTGGTCAACCGGGAGGGCAGAATATCTACGACCTGCATGGATCACCCCGCAGACTATCAAGCGCACCTGTTGCGGCAAGAGAAGGTTGCAGTATCGGAGCAGGGTAGCAATCACTTTATAGATTTGAAGAAGTACCTCTGGCGGCCGCTCGTTAAAAATTAATTTGAATCTTTTTTAGGCGGGTATCGCCCGCCGTCGCCAAGGGGTTGGCAGGCAGGCACAGCCTTCTCCACCCCCGTTAAAACTCCCGGCGTCCAGGCAAGCTGTTTGATCTTTTTTTCTTGGGCGGGTATCGTATAATGGTAATACCTCAGCTTTCCAAGCTGATGCTGGGGGTTCGATTCCCCCTACCCGCTTAGAGGAAAAAAATTAAACTTACCAGAAGATTTCCGCCCGCCCCGTGTAGAGATACATAGTATGCTCTACCGGGGTATCCCGCCTTAACGGCCTGGGAGAACAAGCAAGCTAGGGAAAAGTATTCAATTCTATTTAACAAGATTGTAGATCCTAGAAGTACGCATGAAAGCTGATAAGATCAGCTTAGAATATGCCAAGCCGGAGAAGCTTTTTTATTTTGTCGCCAATGTGGTCATCTGGCGGGCGACGGACGGCCGTTGTCTGATACTCAAGCGCTCGGAGACGGAAGCAGTTCATCCAGGGAAATACTGCGTGCCGGGTGGGAAATTGGAATGGCGGGATTTGCCCCTTATGCATCCGACCCGGATGAACGGGGACGTTGTTGATTTCGAGCGCGTAGCAGAGGATTTATTGAGAAGAGAGGTGCGCGAGGAGGCAGGCATATCCATAGGAGATGAGCTGCGCTATCTGAATAGCGTTGCTTTCGTCCGGCCAGATGGAATCCCAGTAGTCCTAGTCAAATTCGCGGCTCGTTATCTCTCAGGAATGGTATCGTTGGAAAGCGGATCTTTTGTCGATCATGCCTGGGTGAACGTTGAAGAGGTTGCCAAATACAATTGCATTCTGGGGATCCCCGAAGAAATAAAGACAACTATAGAATTGTTCAAATAGAGATTGAAAGGGCTTGTAAGGCTGGCAGTTTTCTGCTATTATTTTTACTTAGTGCTCGCTCATTTGGAATCGAACGCAAGAAGGAGGAAGAATGGAAGGGAGTCGTCGTCTTATTACGATTGCTTCACAGCGCCGAGATAATACATTGCCACAATTCTCTTCGTCAGTGCAGGTCCACCCGCACAAGCCGGTTGACGAAATCGTCATCCGCTTCGAGATAACGCCAGCTCTAGCCGACAGTCTGCAGTCGCTTGGTTTGCCCAGCATTGTGAAACCCAAGACCGCGGGTATTCGCCGGCCGGTGCTCTATGAATGGCAGTCCGCAAATGCTGACGAGGGCGTTACCCTCGTGTCACTGCCAAAATCCATTGACAGGCTGAGTCTGTCATTTATGACACTCACCCTGAACGGGTTCAAGCTGGATGCCAACGATCATCATGCGGCAGAGACGGTCCACGTGCTCTACGCTGGGTTTGGATCCAGGCAGCTTGAAACAAGGCCCCGGCTGAGCATGGAGCAGATCCGCTGCGTCTTCGAGAAGAATTATGGCTTCCTGGCCTGCTATAAGAGGTCAGACTCGAGAACGCTTTTTATCCGGGCCTCAAGACTGGTGGAAGGGAAATCATCAAAGATTTTCCGAGTGAGAATAAACCAGGAATGGCAGCTGTATCTGGATTCAAATGGTGAAATCCAGGAGCCGGCCATCCGAATCTCATAACCGACTAGATCGGTTTTTTTATACGAAAAACCGCCTCTCGGCGGTTGCGAAGATTTCACTGGTTTATTGTTTCTGCATCAGGTTCCGCCATGGATTTTGGGTGAGCTCGCGCTCCCCGGCGAGGAGTTTGACCACATCTGCCCGGCTGATAATGCCGACGAGCTTCCCACCATCAACCACCGGGACAGTTTTTTTGTGTTTATGGATGAAAAGTTCAACGATATTTTCGATTGGTGCATCCGATGATATGGTGATCGCAGGTTTCGACATCAGCCGTTCGACAGTCATGGCCGTCAGAATCTTGATTTGTTTTTCTATTTCATCGCCATTGAGAGGATTGTCAAAATACAGAAGAGTCCCCAGAAGGGAAAAATTTACAGGGGCATGGATGCGCTCTTCGGTGCGGATAAGATCAAGCTCTGAAACAAATCCAACCAAGGTACCGTCAGACGATAATACAGGCAGTCCGGAAAGCCCATTTAGGTACATAAGCCTCGCCGCTTCCCTAATGGATGCGGTCGGCGAACAGGTAATGACTGCCTTGGTCATCAGGTCGGCTGCTGTAGTCATGTTTTTTTGCGACTATAAATCTTCAAGGTAGACGTAGGATTTGGCCGGGACGAAGCAAGTCGGGAGACTTCAAATCCGGGTTGGCGGCAAGCAACTCGTTGATTGATGCATTGACTTTCTGGGCAATGCTCACGAAACTATCGCCGCTTTCCACCACATAGATTTTCTTTTTTAAATTATCGTAGAATTGCTGCTGTTTCGTCTGGGCGTTCGCGGGAAGCCTAACCTTCTGGCCCAAGGAGATGGTAAATGGTTCTTGCAGCGAGTTGAGAGCGACGATAGTCTCCCAGTTGATTTGAAATTTCTCACTGAGGGAAAAGAGCGAATCTCCCGGCACAGCCTCGTAATAATAGTAATTGTCATCCGAAGGGTCTTCTTGTTGCGCTCCTAAGACTGTCGGGGCGTCTGGGAGGCTTCCTGTGGAAGTAGTTACTTGGTGATAGTGGTAAATGAAAAAAACCCCCAGTATCGTAAGCAGCCCGCCGCCCAAAATCTTGTATATTTGGAAGCGCTGCCAAAAGGGATTTCTGTGAGTTTGAGCGATCAACCGTGGTCCGAGACGGACCCGTGAACGTACCATGGGATTTGTTTGATGCTCCGAGTCGAATCTCTGAGCTTTTATTCTTGGGTGAAACTTATAATTCGATACAGTATGTATGGGAGAGCCTGTGGAGAACTGGGAGACTCATGTTTGACTGAAGACATTATACGAAACTTCTTATCTGCGGTCAAAATGATATAATCAAAATGGGTAAAATATGCGTTTCAGAACGCCCCAAGAGAAGCTATGAACCCCGTTTAGATACCAAGGAATTAGTCTTCGCGATATGACGGGGCATCATAATAAGCCTTTTTATATATTGATGTGTTTTTATGAAAGTATCTAACGGGATGAACAAGGCCGAAGTCAAAATACGGGCAGAAAAGCTCCGATCGCAGATAGATGACCTGCGGTATCGCTACCATGTGCTCGATGATCCACGAGTCACGGATGAAGTATACGACTCATTGACCGTAGAACTGCGGCAATTGGAGTCTCAGTATCCCGAATTGGCGACACCTGACTCCCCGACCCAGCGAATCGGAGGAAAGCCCCTCGATAAATTCGTCAAAGCCCGACACGATGTCCGCATGCTCTCGCTAAATGACGCATTTTCAGAGGAAGAGATGCGTGAATGGGCAGCAAGGATCAGGAAATTGGAGCCCCAAGCATCCTGGTCGTATATGTGTGAATTGAAATTTGACGGCTTGGCCACCAGTCTTCTTTATGAAGATGGCATTTTTGTGCGGGGAGCGACTCGGGGGGATGGACTGGTGGGGGAAGATATCACTCAGAATTTGAAAACCATTCGGGCGATCCCTTTGCACCTGCGCCTTTCATTGCAACACGCCTCTGGTCTGCCGCAAGCATTGCGTCACCGCGTGCTCGGATCGATCAGGAAGGCGAAAAGAATCGAGGTCCGGGGAGAAGCCCTGATGAGTAAACGCACTTTTATCGATCTGAATCAAGCCCAGAAACGGTCGGGGTTGGCCGAGTTTGCCAATCCGCGCAATGCCGCTGCAGGATCAATCCGCCAGCTCGATCCCGGCATTACTGCCTCTCGTAAGTTGTCTTGGCACGCCTATCAGCTCATCACCGATCTAGGCCAACAGACTCATGAGGAGGAGCACCTTATATGCAGTGCACTAGGGTTTCCGGTAGACAGACACTCTAAGGTTGTGGCAGAATTTGAGGAAATATTGGTATTCCGGCGGGAGATGGAGAAGCTTCGGGAGAAATTGCCTTTTGAGATTGATGGCATCGTGGTCCAGGTCAATGAACGTCGTTCATTCGAGCGTCTTGGAATTGTCGGTAAGGCGCCGCGGGGTTCGGTGGCGTTCAAGTTTGTTGCCCGCAAAGCAACCACTGTTGTGGAAGATGTCATCGTTCAGGTGGGCAGGCAGGGCAACCTGACTCCCGTGGCCGTCATGCGGCCGGTCAAGGTGGGCGGGGTGACCGTCACGCACGCGAGCCTGCATAACCAAGACGAGATCAAGCGACTGGGATTAAAAATTGGCGATACAGTGATTATACAGCGGGCGGGAGACGTAATCCCGCAAGTTGTAGAAGTGCTGCCGAAATTGCGGACGGGAAAAGAGCGGGAGTTCCGCATGCCGAGAATGTGTCCGGTCTGCGGCTTCAAGACCAAGCGGCAGATTATCTCAGGGGACGCCCGGGGCGCCGCGACGATCTGCACCAACAAAGCCTGTCCGGCGAAAAATCTTCGGGCGATGGATCATTTTGTGAACGCGTTTGAACTCTACACGATCGGGCCGAAAATTATTGAACGATTCAAAGACGAAGGACTCATCACCGACGCGGGAGACATCTTCAGCCTCAAGAAAGAAGACATTGAGGTGCTCGAGCGTTTTGGCGAAAAGTCCGCCGAGAATATTATCCAATCGATCGATGATCATCGCCGAGTGAGCCTGTCTAGGTTCATCTACGCGCTTGGGATCCCGCATGTGGGGGAGGAGACGGCGATTGATCTGGCCCAGCACTTCGGTGGCTTGGAGAAACTTATGTCCGCTAATCGGGAAGAAATTGATACCATACCGAATATCGGTGAGGCGGTGGCGAAGAGTATCCATGAATATTTCCAACAATCTCAGAATCGTAAATTTTTGGAGAAGCTAAAGCGAGTTGGTGTCACGGTATTACACGAAGCCCATCTGAAATCGGCCACAGGCCCGCTTGCCGGAAAGAAAATCGTTGTGACAGGATCTCTGGAATCCATGTCTCGCGACGAAGCGAAGGCGGCAGTCCGGGCCGCGGGGGGTGACTGGGTATCATCGGTTTCCAAAAACACCGACTATGTTGTGGTAGGCGCAGAGCCCGGCAGCAAGGCGGACAAGGCTCGGTCGTTGGGCGTGACCCTGTTGAATGAAAAAGAGTTTTTGAAATTAATAAAACCGTGAGATGGCTAAATACATAAAGTTAAATAATGATGTTGGAGAGAATACTTTGCAAGAAGGCGAAAAGGTGGCAATTTTGTGCGACTCCAAGCTTGGTCTATCATTCTTCAAAGACAAGGAAATAGAGACTTCAGATCTTGTAGTAATAAGAGAAATTCCTGCGCCCCCTGACGCAGTCGGTAGGGGGTAGTAGTGGAATACTTGAACTTTTTAGTAATCCATTTTTTTTAGCAATCTCGGCCTTCATTGTTTTGAGCACTCGAGGGTTCGTTGATGAACTTGGTCGAGAATTAGCAAGAAAACTTTTTAGTAAATTCAGTTTGCATGATAAGCCTTGCGAGATTCTTATACTCGGTGAAGATTTTCAAATTGTAATTATTATCCCAGCAAATTTAAACCAAGAAGAATCCGAAAAGCTCCTCTTCTTGTTAAATGAATTTATTAAAGGGTTACATTCGCATACATATATTACAGTAATCTATGATAAAAATGGTGATAAATTTGTCCAGATAACTTAATTTAATTAGGAAGATTTTTTGAAACTTTTGAAGTAAATGTCTAATATCGTCATTCGTAAAGCGCATAAACAAGATTTTGACACAGTCGTCCGCCTGACCTGCGAACTACAGGACTATCTTCGCCGTTTTGACAGAAGGTATAAGTCCGGCCGGGCTTTTCGACCGACTGCTCGGAAGAATGTAAGGAAAAATTTCTCCAGTCGACACAGCCGCATACTGGTTGTTGAGCACTCGGGGCGTGTTGTTGGTTTTTGTCTTGGGCAGGTACGGAAGGGCTTCGACGTATACTTACATGATTATATTGGCTTTTTATATGATGCCTATCTTGAGCCAGGTTTCAGAAAACAAGGGCTGATGGGGCAGATGTTGCGGCAGCAGTTTGCTTGGATGCAGAAAAGGAAAGTGCGTTATGTTGAGCTTTATGTTGACCCTCTTAACCCGGTCGGTATGGGCGCTTGGGTAAAATATGGTTTCCGTCCGCTGATGATCCGCATGAGGAAAGATTTGAAGAAATAAAAAAACCGTCCCGAGTAAAACCGAGGGACGGTGGAGGAGAGAAACACACTATAGCCGGTCATTGCGCCACGACTCGAAAGTCGAAGGCCTGGGGCAGGAACTGATCTCCTGCCCGAAATGCCAGGGCATACTCGCCGATGGATAGATTCTGGGCCTTGACCCAGACCGTGTCAGCGGTTTTCGCGATTGACACTTCGACGAGGGTGAATTGTTTGGGTCCTAGTGATTGTTGCTGTGGTTCATCTCCGCCCTTGACCTTGACCTTCTCGGACGAGAGAATGCGTAGGCCATCCTTTTCTGAAACGGTAAGTCGGAGTAGCAAGGGCTCGGCGGTGGCATAAGAGCCATCGTGGAATGGGGCGAGCGGGATGGAAAATTCCGCGTCGCCCGTGACAATCAACAAGGTTGCTGATTTGCCCGGCAGGATCTCGAAGTTGAACCCCTGAACTGTCGGGGTGTTACTCCCTAGCATACCAACGCCAGCCACAATGCCGCCGCTGATCATGCTGAGTGCACCACGCCCGAGCGCGCCCATCGTAGCCAAGTGGCTGATCAGGCCCGCCCCTGCGTAGACGCCAGCAGTGAGCCCGCCGTTCGTGATAATCTCTTGCGCCGTGTTCGACTTCGACTTCACGAAGGAATTCTGAATCTGCTTCGGTGCAAGCTCCAACTCACTAACTCCTTGGCGGACTAAGAATAGCGATCCTTGGGGCATGGCGGATGCTGTGACTTTCGACTGGCGCTGGAATATAGCGCCGATCACTGAGTCCGACAATCCGGCCTGCTTCATCACAGTTACTGATTCGACCGAAGTGTCGAAGTAGACCGCCTCCGCGCTCTCAATAAGCGAAAGAATGATCTCATCGTTCATTCCGGCCTGCTTCATGCCGATCACAATCTCAACAGTGATCTGTTCGTTCTGTGGCGAGGCCGCAAAACTGCTTGCAGCTCCGGCAGCCAGAAGGAACAAAAGGATCAACAATGAGATCCGTAGTCTTTTTTTCATGTTTCCCTCCTTCAGAAAAGAAAGTTTCTCGTGTTCATGGTATAGCACGGTTTTGGGTTTTTGTCAATGCTCGGATCTGCGCGAAAATAAAATCGCCTCCGTTTTGGAGGCGATGGAAAGAACTAGTTTGTATTTTTAGAAAAGAGTCATAGGTTGGGAACTCGAACGGAGTATTGATGCAGATTATTGAGCTGGCCCTCCGAGAGCTTAAGCGACAATTCAATCGCATGCTGGATGTCTGTTTCGCTGAAACTTATCTGACTGCCAATATGTATGGAACCCGCAGTAGCATGCTTGCGTAGATAGTCCTCGATATAGATTTTGTGTTCGGCAGTGACGCCCTGGGTTCCTCGCGTAGAGAGGTACTCAGCAACTGCTCGACGCGCCATATGGGTCAGCCCGTTTCCTCTTACCGCCGTGACTGTCACCATCCCGTTTTCCATGGTGACTCCTTCTACTGTACCGGCAGATGTGGTAGGAGTGACTTTCAGTTCCGGGGCGGTGTCTTGGCCGGGAGTGACCGTAAGTCCGCTTCCGTCGGTGCTGGTGTTGGTAGCGGGGGAGTTTTCAGCAGGCGACATTCCCGTACGTGAGTAGAGAACGGCAGCGACGATAACTACGACGACGATAATCAATCGGACGATAGTTTTGCCGTAGCGATCCATGAAGTCAGGCTCTGAGCCGGGAGTTGGCGCCTGCGGGGCAGCGGTCGGAAGGGGGCCTTGTCCTGGGGTTGCGGTATCGTTCACAAATAGACCTTTCTATTGAAGGCTTTTTTTCAGCCTTCTATTAATAACCTCGACCTTTGAAACAGCATTTTATCCTCCTTCTTGTAATATCATACTATAGCCAAGTCAATGTATATTGGTCAAATACACTTGACCACAGGTGAATTTGATGATAGAGTGCGGAGTTTGAAGGAGGCCATATGCGAAAACGTGAGTTGGAAGATAAGACTGCGATTGTTACGGGAGGAGCTTCTGGTATCGGTCTAGCTGTGGTGGGTGTTTTTCTTCGCGAAGGGGCCAGCGTGATCTTAGTTGATATAAATAGGGGTGCGCTGGAAGCTATGGCGGGAGAGATCGAAGTTCCGGAGGGCCAAAGCTTACTGCGTTTCCCCGTCGATATCAGCAAACAGGCACGGGTAAAGGAGCTGTTTCAAGAAGAGGCCTGTCAGAGGGCTGACATCTTGGTGAACAATGCCGGGATTGGTCGGTCGTATTCTTGCACGGCCGAAAACGCGGATGCGATATGGGAGGAAGTGCTTGGTGTCAACCTCCACGGCCAGAGGTTTATGACCGAAGAATTTCTACGCCTTCCTCACCGTGACGGGAAAAATGTGGTGTTTATCACCACAGTCCACACCGCACAAGCGTTTAAAGGTGATGCTCCTTATGACGCTTCCAAACTCGGCCTGCTTGGGTACATGAGATCCATAGCCCTCGATTACGGAGAGCATCGGGTGAGGATGAACGCTGTGGCGCCTGGCTTCATATCCCCGACAAAGATTACCCCAGGTAACAGCGACCCAGAAGCAGTCCGGCAAGGAGGTAAGAAAATTCCTCTTGGCCGCACTGGTACGCCCCAGGAGGTCGCCGAAGTCTGTGTATTTCTCGCCTCCGATCGAGCGTCGTACATTCATGGCGCGGAGTTTCGGGTAGACGGCGGGCTATCAGTCATCACCCCGCTTCACGTTCCTCTATACTAGCTTCACTAAGCTAGTATTTTTTATTGATTTAGACGGTTCCACAAGATAAACGCACCTTATGAACAGGCGGCCAATCAGACTTGGTAATATTAAAGTTTTTATGGTTTAATGCGGTTGACAGAGGTTCGGGCAAGGGATATAATATTTACAAGTTAGTTGTAAGATCCGAATCTATGGCTTACTTAAGACATTCTCCTATAAGTCGGCGGCTATCTCCATAATCGCACGAATTTTCGTGTGCTGGTAAGCCGCCGAAAGGCGGTTTTTTCTTTCGTTTTCAGAAGATTTGTTCAGGCGATCATGGGCGAGACCGGCAGTCTCTGACGGTCTTACACTGTATCGGCTGTATATATAGAGCGGCAAGTTCTTTGAAAACTGAATATCAGACCTTTTCCAAGATAACCTTTTCGGCTGCAGTTGCGGAAATTTTTGCTGCAAACGTTTCAGGCCTCCTAGCTGTATGACTTCATTCATACACCTTCGTCGGTCTTCAATGTTTTCGCTAAAAATATTCCGAACTTCGCCAAGAAAAATTATCATGCAAAAGGTCATGACAAATGTAGTGGAAACGTCTTTACTCCGACGTTCCGACATAGTCGGAAGTCGGAGCCCCGACTTCCGTAAGGAGCGTCGGGGCCAAAAAAACTGAAGCAAGAAAATGTAGAATGATTTCTATGATTTTTTTGCGGATGCAGTACCAAATGAAATAGAGCACAAAAGGGTATATGGTGGATGCCTTGGCACAAAGAGCCGATGAAGGACGTAGAAGCCTGCGATAAGCCTCGGGGAGGTGGCAAACAACCTTTGATCCGGGGATGTCCGAATGGGAAAACCCACTGCGGCAAACCCGCAGTGCTTTGCGAGGGGAGCCTCGTGAAGCGGGAACCACGTGAAGTGAAACATCTCAGTAACGTGAGGAAAGGAAATCAAGCGACGACTTTGCTTGTTGCTTTTAGTTTTTCGGGATTCTATCCTGGGAAGCTAAGAAGCCAACAAGTATGGTTGTTGTATTCCCCTAGTAGTGGCGAGCGAACGGGGAGCAGTCTAAACTTATTAATCTCGACTGGATTCTGTGCTCCGCAAGGAGTATGGGATTTAGTTGAAGGGTAATGGCCCGTATGATTATTGGGTGTTGAAAGAAGGGTTCTAACTTCGCCATTTAAGAAGTGGAGAATTAAAGCTTAAAGTGTTGTGAGCTGGTTAGTCGAACGGTCCTGGAAAGGCCGGCCAAAGAGGGTGATAGCCCCGTAGCACGAAAACTTTCACAAATTCTCTGAACCTTCTCTTAAGTACGGCCAGACACGTGTAATCTGGTCGGAAGCTAGGTTGACTACAATCTAAGACTAAATACTCTTTGCGACCGATAGTGAACAAGTACCGTGAGGGAAAGGTGAAAAGCACCCCGGTGAGGGGGATGAAATAGTATCT
>MFEO01000026.1:17349-17576 GCA_001777585.1 Candidatus Doudnabacteria bacterium RIFCSPHIGHO2_01_FULL_50_11
CTTACCAAGAGTCGGAGCCTGAAGTTTGGCTGGGAGCAATCCTAGTCAAGCCGGGTGACGGCGTGCCTATTGAAGAATGACCCAACGAGTTATTGTACATTGCTTGTCTAAGGCGAACAAAAGCCGGAGGCGTAGTGAAAGCGAGGGTTAATAGCCCGTATTAAGATTTTGATTGGCTAGGTACTTTCATGTATCTGGCCACTACAATTTCTTAAAGGTAGTGTGCA
>MFEO01000026.1:17582-40866 GCA_001777585.1 Candidatus Doudnabacteria bacterium RIFCSPHIGHO2_01_FULL_50_11
CCGAAACCCGGTGAGCTACACATGGGCAGGATGAACGCTGGGTAACACCAGCGGGAGGTCCGAACGCGTTAAGGTTGCAAACTTTTGCGATGACCTGTGTGTAGGGGAGAAATTCCAATCGAACTGGGTGATAGCTGGTTCTCCTCGAAATAGCTTTAGGGCTAGCCTCAAGTGTTCCGTACGCAGGTAGAGCACTGAATGGATCTATGCGTCGAAAGATGTAGGATCGAATCAAACTCCGAATTACGTACGCCAAAACTTGGGAGTTAGACCGTGGGGGCTAAGCTCCATGTGTCTAAAGGGAAAGAACCCGGACCATCATCTAAGGTCCCAGAGTTAACACTATAGTGTAAAGGATGTATTTGGCCTCAGACAGATAGGAGGTTGGCTTAGAAGCAGCCACCCTTTAAAGAGTGCGTAACAGCTCACTATCAGAGCTCCCGATTTATCGGGAGGGGCCGAATGCGCCGACTATTTATAGGGACTAAGTGTTACACCGAAGATATGGATTTGCCCCGCTTCGGCGGGGTAAGTGGTAGAGGAGCGTTCTTGCTTCGCTGAAGTCGGACTCGCGAGAGCCGGTGGAGGAGCAAGAAGTGAGAATGTTGGGATTAGTAATTACTCTGCAGGTGAGAATCCTGCACACCGAAAATCCAAGGTTTCCTGGGCAATGATCGTCAGCCCAGGGTTAGTCGATCCTAACTTCGCCAGCGAAGGCTGGCGGGGGATGGAAAATACGGTTGATATTCCGTAACCGCACAGGCGTTATCTACGGAGTCCACATCAGGATAGAACAGGCATGATTTGACTTATCGTGTTGTCGCACGGTGTAGGCGGGTTCTCCAGGCAAATCCGGAGAGCCACCAACCCGTGGTGTCTACCCTGCCGCAAGGCAGGATGACACTGCGCGGTGCCAACGTCGAGCGTGCGAAAGAATCTCCGCAAGGGGAAATCTGTTCGGACCAGGTGTCAAGAAAAACTTCGTAGTTACGCGTCGATGCGATCGTACCGCAAACCGACACAGGTGGATGGGGAGAGAATCCCAAGGTGCACGAGATAATGTTCGTTCAGGAACTCGGCAAAAAAGCGGCCGTACCTTCGGTATAAGGCCTGCTCTCTTTATTGAGAGCCGCAGCGAAAGACCCCTCCCGACTGTTTATCAAAAACACAGGTCCCTGCAAAGCCGCAAGGCAAAGTATAGGGGCTGATGCCTGGCCAGTGTCAGAAGGTCAACGCTGTTCGCGCAAGCGGACGGCTTAAGCCCTGATGAACGCCGGCCGTAACTATAACGGTCCTATGGTAGCGAAATTCCTTGTCGGGTAAGTTCCGACCCGCACGAATGGCATAACGAGTAGGGGACTGTCTTAACGAACACCTCGATGAACTTGCAATAACGGTAAAGATGCCGTTCCCACACAGCAAGACGGAAAGACCCTATGAAGCTTTACTATAGCGTGTCATTGAATCAAGATATATTCTGCTTAGCATAGGCGGGAGACTTTGAAGTGTACCCTCTGGGGTGCATGGAGTCGCAATATGAAATACCGCTCTGAATAAGTTTTGTTTCTAACCCCGCGGTTACTCGCCGGGGAACAGTGGCTCGTGGGTAGTTTAACTGGGGCGGTTGCCTCCCAAATTGTAACGGAGGCGTTTAAAGGTCGGCTATACTCGGATGGAAATCGAGTAGATAGTGCAAACGCAGAAGCCGGCTTAACTGCGAGACTGGCAGGTCGAGCAGATGGGAAACCAGAAGTTAGTGATCCGACGACCCTTAGTGGTAAGGGCGAAGCTCATCGGACAAAAGTTACTCTAGGGATAACAGGCTGATCTTCTCCAAGCGTCCACAGCGACGAGAAGGTTTGGCACCTCGATGTCGGCTCATCACATCCTGGGGGTGTAGAAGCTCCCAAGGGTTTGGCTGTTCGCCAATTAAAGTGGTACGCGAGCTGGGTTCAAAACGTCGTGAGACAGTTTGGTCCTTATCTGCTGTGTGTGTACGAAACTTGCGTGGGCACTTCCTTAGTACGAGAGGACCGGGAAGTATGGAACTCTGGTGTACCCGTTGTCGCGTCAGCGGCATGGCGGGGTAGCTAATTTCCAGTTTGGATAAGCGCTGAAAGCATATAAGCGCGAAGCCGTCCATTAAACTAGGTTTCGTTGCCATCCCGCAAGGGATGCGCGAGAGATTCGCGGAAGACTACCGCGTTAATAGGCCACAGGTGTAAGCGCAGCAATGCGTTCAGCCGAGTGGTACTAATCAATCGAAAGCACTATTTCACATCTTGTGCTGCACTCCGCAAAAAAATTGTGGAAGGCACCCAGCCGCTCACAAGCAGCTGGGCAAGTACAGGCGAATTCATTACATTTGACATTCTAGTTGTCGAGGCTTCGGACTTCGTTCGAAGCCGAGACTCAATCACGATCTTTTGGCGAAGGCCAAAAGATACACATTTGCGTGTACGGTTCCTGGTGCCTTTTGCGGCTAGGTCCCACCTGATCCCATCCCGAACTCAGAAGTGAAACTGGCCAGCGCCGATGATACTGCGGTGCAACCGCGGGGAAAGTAGGTCGGTGCCAGGTACTGTGCACACAAAGTATTTATCTTTTTTACTGCGTAAAAAGATTGTCTGATTGAGTCATCGGCCAGTGAATAAATCGTTTGGCCTCTGACATCTATATAAAAAACCCCAGAAGGGGTTTTTTGATTTTGGATAAAGATTTATCTATTTCGCGAGGATGTAGGCAAACATGAGCGGGGCCACAATAGCCGCGTCCGACTCGATGATAAACGAAGGCGTATCAGTCGCGAGTTTCTCCCAGGTGATCTTCTCGTTAGGCACGGCACCGGAGTAGGAGCCATAGGATGTGGTCGAGTCAGAGATTTGGCAGAAGTACCCCCAGAGCCTGGCATCTATTTTGAGGTCTTTTCTCAAGAGCGGTACGACGCAAATTGGAAAATCACCGGCAATCCCGCCGCCGATCTGAAAAAATCCTATTGGGACAGCCGTGGATTCCCGGGTATACCAGTCAATCAGGCTAGACATGGCTTCCAGACCACTTTTTATTATTGCAATATCTTTAATGTTCTCACCGTAGTAGTTTTTGCCTCGTCCTTTCGTGAGTGCCACAAAAATATTGCCCAGGGTGGAGTCCTCCCACCCGGGAGTCCAAATTGGAATGTTCTTCTCGGCCGCCGCAATCAGCCAGGAATCCCTGGGGTCTATCTCGTAGTATTCGGTCAGCATTCCCTCGCGAATCATCTGATACATGTATTCAAAGGGGAAATAACGCTCGCTTTTTTCTTCCGCACGTTTCCAGAGCTTAATGATCTGTTTTTCTATCCTTCGCATGGCCTCTTCTTCCGGAATACAGGTATCGGTAACGCGATTGAAGTTTGACTTAAGTAACTCCTGCTCATCTTGCGCGCTGAGATAGCGGTAGTGAGGGACTGATTTGTAATGGGTGTGCGCGACAAGATTGAAGATATCTTCTTCCAGATTTGCCCCCGTGCAGGAGATGGCATGGATCTTGTCTTTGCGAATCATCTCAGCAAGAGTGATACCAAGCTCTGCAGTACTCATCGCGCCTGCCATTGTCAACAGCATTTTTCCGCCGGAAGCAAGATGAGTGCGATATGCTTCTGCTGCGCGTTTCATACTCGCTGCATTGAAATGTCGGAAGTTTGTGTCGATGAATCGCTTGATCGATTCAATATCTCGCGTGGTGTTTGGCATAAGATTACTATAAACAAAAACTATCCGCATAGTACCCTAATTCAAAATAAAAATCAAATGTCTTGGCGAGACCTGGTTTGATTTTTTTCCAACAGAAAAACCCCGTCGATTCAGAAGACGGGGTTTAACAGCCTACGAAAAAATCTACATCGAACTGCCACTTGCTGACATCATGGACTTTTGCATGGAAGCCCAGAGCGCCCAGATACCGATGGCAAGATGAAGGATGGTGTCCATCGGGTTCTCAAGATTCGCCCCGAAGATCATTCGCGAGCCGAACAGGCTGTATACGCCGAACAGCAGCGCGAGGATTCCGACCGCTATAACAAGCGGTTTGTGCATATTCATCGGCAGAACGAATGCGGCAAGGAGTGCCACAATGCCCAGCACAGCGTGCGCCCAGTTCTCGGCATTATCGAAATACCAGGTCGCGCCAAAAATACTATCGCTGGCCGTCGGGCCCAAGATGCCCACGAACCCGAGGATGCCGACTAAGAGCAAGATGATGCCGCCAATCACCAGGAATTGCTTTGGATTCATAAATATGTGAATTGATGATTAAAAATAAGTTTTCGACCTTTGTTTTTATGACAACCTCATTATAGTCCCATGCCGGTATAATTGAAGGAATTATCCACAATTTAATAAAATCAGCTTTTTATATTTTTTGTAGGAACTCATTTGACATAATTATAGTCGTATATATACTTAATTCATTGTTGAATTTGTAATGAGCATATGTGATTGTAGAAAAATTCCTACAATTTGGGCTCTCAGAAAAAGAAATTTCTGTACTTTTAGCCCTAATGTCGCTTGGTTCATCTTCGGCAAGTGCAGTGGCGGATAAGGCTGGGGTCAATCGCGGCACTACCTATGATATCCTGCGCGCCCTTCATGTTCAGGGGCTCGTTTCCCACTATCAGCACGATACTGGCAGGGGTACCAAGCAGTATTTCGTAGCTGAGCCGCCGGAGAAGATCTTGACTGCGATTGAAAAAAAGATATCTGACTTAGGATCGCTCAAGACGTCTTTCAAAGAGAGCTTGCCGGAGTTGGAATCGCTATATCAAAAGTCCGGGGCGAAGCCGGTGGTGAAATACTATGACGGCATCGCAGGCGTTAGATTTATATTAGACGATGTGTTGGAAACTATGGAGAAAGCCCAGGACAAGAAATATTTCGTGTATTCTTCCGCTGATATACGAGAGTATCTTTATAAGGCATATACGAATTTCAACCGTGATCGTATAAAGCATAAGATTGCCAACCAGGTGATCTCGTTTGGAAAAGGAGGCGAGCTGGCAGGTCTTGATGAGCGCAAGTGGATGAGCCGCGAGCATGGTGCGCCGACCTATATTCTGATCTATGCTGGTAAACTGGCGATGATTTCTATCGCTAGCAATCACGAGCCGGTGGGAGTGATTGTCGAAGATCAAGGACTGTACGAAACGCAGCGAATGATTTTTGAATTCACCTGGAGCAAGCTATAAAATATCATTTTCTTTAGATGCTCGGACTGTCAGTATTGCAGTCCGGCCATCTGGAGGAAATAAAAACTTAGGAGGAGTCATGATAAAAATTAAAAGCACCGATAACGGTGCGCCTGCTTGGCAGAGAAGTCGACGAGTGAAGAAGATCTTGGCGTATGTTCTCTGGCGTCGGGAATTCGACGGGACAGTGCCAGACCCGCACTACATTGCGCCGCTTGGGCCATCGGCTGAGTCGGTTGTGGGCGGCGAATTCGCGTTGTTGCTCGGTGAGCTGGAACGTACGACAGAATTTAACAAGGCATGGCTGGAGTTGGATCATCCGGTCATCCAGTCCGGTGTTTTGAGGGAAGTTGCCAGAGACAAGCAGTATCAGCTCAGCCTGAAGGGGGTATCAAATGGCTCGCAACGAATGGGGCGTCATTCTGCTCGCCGGTGGTAAGGGCATCATCAACGGCCAGCCGAAGACTCTCCTGAAAGTTGACGGCCTGTCCATGCCGCAACGACTGGTCGCTAGCCTGGAACAGCTCGATCTGCCCATCGTCGTGGTGGCAAGCGGCATCAGTGAGATCCGCAAGGGTCTTGAGAGAGACCTTGGGCATTTCAAGAGAGTCCGGTTTGTTGTTCAGCCATGGAGACTCGGCACGGCGGATGCTTTTTCGCGAGGGGCATCCCTGCTTCAGTCCTTGGGCTGCTCTGATGCGCTGGTCGTTCACGCCGACCATCCTGCCTGGACAGTAAGGACCTTTCAAGAGATCATAGGAGCCCATCAAGCACGAGAAGCTACCATGACCCTGGGCGTCGTCCGTTCTCAAATGATGCACCAGCCCTGGCCCCGTTGTTTCCAGAACTTTGGGAGAATCTATCGGGACAACGGGACTATTACTGTCATTGAGACTCGACGCACGGAAGAGATCCGCAGTGGCGACTTTGAATTCAATGCCGCCTTATACTGTCTCAAGCTTGAGTGGGGCATGCAGAATCTGGGCAAGCTTCTCCCGAGATACAAAGAGTCTCCACAGGATGATGTGCCGGAATTTTTCCTGCCGGAGCTTCTCAAGATTGCCTTCGAGGCCGGAGAGAAGCTTCATTTTGAACCGGTATTCTGGATGGAGGCCATGGCGGTCAACACTAAGGAGGAGTTGGAAGAATGCATGAATCGGTATCTCTGGAAATAATCTGATAGGGATGATGTAATATCATCCCTATTTTATATGTCAGGACGTGATACAATTCTTTTTATGAGGCTTATTGCTGATTTTCATCCCGTCATCCGATCCCGTCATGCGACGGGACTAAATTGAGATGATAAGCGTTTTCGGATCATATAATCATCAAATCATCCGTTTCTTGCCCCGTTGTCTAACGGGGCGGGACAAGTTTCCATTAATTTTTACTACTTGTTCAGCATATGCGTGTAATAGCTGATTTTCACTTTCATTCCAGATTTGCGCGCGCCTGCTCGAAAGACCTGACGATTCTCAACGTCGAGAGAACCGCGGCGTTCAAGGGCGTGCACTTGCTCGGTACCGGCGATTTTACGCACCCGCAATGGATGGCCGAGATCAAGCGTGATTTGCATTCGGCTCCCGAGGCTGGCTTGTACTGCACCGATGAGAAAAGCCCGGTGCGGTTTGTCTTAACCTGCGAAATCTCAAGCATATATTCCCAGGGTGGCAAGACACGCAGAGTCCACACCGTGTTCGTCTTTCCATCGCTTGAAGCGGCCGAAAAGTTCAACCAGACATTGCGAAAACGGGGTGCTAAATTGGCCGGCGATGGCCGTCCTATTGTCGGGATTCCGGCGAAAGAGTTAGCCAAGATTGCTCTGGATATTAGTCCAAAAGCGATTGTGATACCGGCGCATGCATGGACGCCATGGTTTGGAGTTTTTGGTTCAATGTCGGGCTTTGACAGCCTGCTGGAGTGTTTTGAAGAATTGACCTCGCAGATTTTTTCGATTGAAATGGGCATGTCGTCAGATGCTTCGATGAATTGGCGTCTGTCCGCAAACGATCCCATCACCTTGCTTGCTTCATCGGATGCTCACAGCCTGCATCGGATCGCACGCGAGGGCAACGTATTTGAATTGTCCCAGAGAAACCAGCTTTCTTATGATTGGGTGTATGCTACTATTAAGGATAAGGATTCCAAGAAGTTCCCGTATACTATAAAATACTATCCTCAAGAGGGCCGGTACCATTACGACGGTCATGCCAAGTGCCGTTTCTCCTGCCCACCTTCGCAGACCAAGAAACTGAAAGGCATTTGCCCCAAATGCGGCGGCAAATTGACAGTCGGGGTGATGGCAAGGGTGGAAGCGCTGGCCGACAGGCCGGAAGGGCACACTCCTAAGTCTCCAATCCCGACTAAGCATTTAGTACCGCTTGAAGAGATCATCGCTGAAGCACTCGACAAAGGGGTGGGGACAAAGACTGTGCAGAATGAATATGAACAACTGGTCAAAGCCGCGGGAGGGGAGTATCAAGTGTTGCTGGATTTGCCGATTGAAGAATTGCAGAAAATGACCAAGCCCATCATTACTGAAGGAATCAAGCGCGTGCGGGGGGAGAAATTGCATATCGAGCCAGGCTATGATGGAGAGTATGGAGTGATCAATATTTTTACGCCTGAAGAGCGAAAGGAACTCTTAGGGAAGAAACAGGATACATTGTTTTAGGGTATGTTATGAGAAAAGAAAATAGGTGAGAGTATTTACATTAAACTCACACGTACACATTATAGTCTGGAGTTTGGCTCTGGGATTCATTTTGAATTGGCTAGGTTACATATTCTATCAGTCACCAGGCCCAGTCTACCCCGAATTGTTATGTAATGGACCAGAGCTGTGCATAGGAGTGTTTAAAAGAGGATTCCCCATACATGCAGAGTTTATGGATTTTGTGTCCTTTATTATCAATTTAGTATTTTGGATTTTGCTAAGTTTTTTTGTTTTAAGGTTTGTGAGATACTTTAGGAACAGACAGCCTACATGAAAAAAACGAAAATCATCTGCACCATCGGGCCGGCGTCGAGCTCGCCGAAGGTTATCGAAGAGCTGGCGGAAGCCGGCATGGACATCATCCGGCTCAATCTCTCCCACGGCGATTATGCTTCCCGCGAGAAAGTGATTGCTCAAGTCCGGGCATTATCCAAGAAGCTCGACCGGCCCATCGGCGTGATGGTGGACTTACAAGGCCCGAAGATTCGGGTGGGCGAGCTGAAAAGACCCATCACGTTGAAAAAAGGAGAGACTATTATCTTGACGCACAAGCCTGGGGAGCTTGAGCCGACCAAGTATACGATAATTCCCGTTCAGGAAGACCTGCGGGCGAGTCTGCGAAAAGACGATCCGATCCTGATCAATGACGGGAAAATCCGCATCAAAGTCGAGCGAGTTCAGGGATTGAAAGTCTGGTGTTCCGTAATAAATGGCGGCGAGGTTTCAACGCATAAAGGGATGAACTTGCCCCAGTCGAAGATTCGCCTGCCGATCATGTCTCCCAAAGACGAAGCTGACCTAAGATTTGGCCTTGAGCATGACGCTGATTTTATCGCGCTCTCTTTCGTTCGGCAGCCGCAAGACATTTTGAACCTGCGTAAGCTTATAGAAAAATACAACCCTGATAAATATGAGCAGCCTTGGGTGATTGCCAAGATCGAGAAGCCTGAGGCAGTGCAGAATTTTTCTAAAATTTTACAGCTCGCAGACGCCGTCATGGTAGCGCGGGGCGATCTGGGCGTGGAGATACCGGCCTCAGAGGTGCCGCTGGTGCAGAAGAAAATCATCGAAGAATGTCTGCACGCCGCGAAGCCCTCGATCGTTGCTACGCAAATGCTCGATTCCATGGTGGATTCGCCCACACCCTCCCGGGCTGAAGTCTCGGATGTCGCAACCGCGGTTGTCGATCATGCGGACTGCGTGATGTTGTCTCAGGAGACAGCCACAGGGAAATACCCGGTTCAGAGCACTCGTATGATGGCGAAGATCGTGGAACAGACGGAACAGTCGCCCTATGATGATCTACCTCATGGTTATCTTGCGGACCAACGCGATTCAAGAGCTGCGGCAGTGGCCGATTCGGCCCATGAACTTTCCAAAAACATGGATGCGAAAGCGATCGTCGGCGTCACCGTATCCGGATTTACCGCTCGTATGATTTCCCATCAGAGGCCGCAAAACGCGGAGATCATCATGATGACACAGTCTCCTAAAGTTTATCGGCAGCTTTCTTTGGTCTGGGGGGTACGGGCATATATTATTCCCCGCAGTAAGACGCTCGAAGATCTTATCCGGAATGCGATTGTGCTGGCGAAGCGTCGAAAGCTGGTGAAGAAGGGTGATAAAATCGTTGTCGTGACCGGCCAGCCAGTGGGACTCCGGGAAAATATGAATTTGGTTGAAGTCCAGACGGTGTAGAAGTTATAATGTTTATAGCGCCACAAGTTATCAAATAAAGCAACTGAAATCTATGAAAAAAATATTGGCCCTCTATATAAGCACTTCTCTTATCGTGTTCTTAATGCCAATAGCTGTTCTAGCGGCAGAAGAGCCGATTCAGTATTATCCTCTATATAGGCTGTATAATGCTGGCTTGCAGGACCATTTATATACGTCGAGTTTGGAGGAAATTGAGGTGGCCAAAAAATCGGGGTATATACTGGAGCTTACCTACTCGAATTTAGGGAGTCGGCAGTTATTGCAAAACCAGACCCCGCTCTATCGCCTTTGGAATAAAAAATTGCAGAAGCACTTTTACACCGACAGTAACGACGAATTGGCCGACGTTGTGATAAATCGCGGGTATACACTAGAATCCACCTTGGGCTTTCTTTCCTCGGATTTTGACTCTTCGGCTACCGGCGTAATTTATCGTCTTTACAATCCTCAGACAGTAGATCACTTGTATACAAATAGTTGGGTGGAATGGGGGATGCTGCAGCTTAGCGGCTGGCAGGATGAAGGAACGTTAGAAGGACGGCTCTACCCTGTTCAATAGGGTTTGTATTTGAGAGCTTCTCGTCGCATCCTAAGTCTATGTGCTTTTGAAATGCTGGAATGTTCCCTCCGAGCAGGCTTTCTGATATACTTAAAGCCAAAGAAGATTCCATGGTCGAAACAAAGAGAAAAATCACACATCATATAAAGAAAATTTTTCATTCATTACGGGGCGCTGTTTTTTCGCCCGCAGGCTCGCCTAGCGAGCTTGAGGGCGAGCGGGGCCGCCGTTTTATTTTAGAGTTTTCTGAGATCGGGATCAGAGACGTCCCGCTTGTAGGCGGCAAGAACGCTTCTTTAGGCGAAATGTATCGCAAACTGAAAACACGCGGCGTGCCCGTGCCAAACGGTTTTGCCGTGACGGCGGCGGCGTACCGGTATTTTCTGCGAGAAAACCGCATTGACAAGAAAATCAGGGAAGCCTTAGTTGGCCTTGATACTCGGTCCGTGAGCAACTTGGCAAGTCGGGCCTCGAAGATCCGGCAAATAATCTTGGACGCAGAACTGCCCGACGACCTTGCACGGGAAATATTTGAAGCATACGAGCGGCTGCGCAAGTCAGAGCGGGTCCAGAATTTAGACGTTGCGGTACGTTCCTCCGCGACCGCCGAGGATTTGCCCGGTGCATCTTTTGCCGGTCAGCAAGAGACATATCTGAATATTAAGGGACGCGCTGAGCTCTTGAAGGCGGTGAAGAAATGCTTCTCTTCGCTCTTTACCGATCGGGCGATTTCGTACCGCGCGGACCAAGGTTTCGACCAGACGGGCATTTATCTTTCAGTCGGCGTGCAGCGCATGGTGCGATCCGACGCTGGATCTTCGGGTGTGATGTTCTCCTTAGACACCGATTCGGGGTTTAGGAATGTCGTGCTGATCAACGCAGCTTACGGATTGGGCGAAAATGTGGTGAAAGGCGTAGTGAACCCCGACGAATTTCTTGTCTTCAAGCCGCTCATCGCCACGGCAAAATCTCCGATCATTTCTCGGAACTTAGGGAGCAAAAAACTGAAGATGATCTATACAAGCTCCCGCACCGTCCCGACCAAGAACGTGAGCGTTCCGCAGAAGGAACGCATGGCATATGCGCTGTCAGACGTGCAAGTTATTCAGCTTGCCCGATGGGCGGTAATTATAGAGCAGCATTACAATAAGCCTATGGATATGGAATGGGCGCTCGACGGCAAGACCGGCAGACTTTTCATCGTGCAGGCCCGGCCGGAGACGATCCAGTCCAAGAAAGACCCATTTACCTATGATGAATACGCTGTCGAACGGCCGAAGCTTTCAAGCATTCGAAGCGGCGAGGCGGGCACGGTGTTGATTCGCGGCGTAGCGGTAGGATCAAAGATCGGCTCAGGAATAGCGCGGGTGATTCTTGATGCCAAGCAGATCGGCCAGTTTCGGCCAGGCGAGGTTTTGGTCACCGAAATTACTGACCCAGACTGGGAGCCGATCATGAAAATTGCATCAGCAATCGTAACCAATTCGGGCGGTCGCACATCCCATGCCGCAATCGTATCCCGCGAGATTGGCATTCCGGCCGTGGTCGGCTGCGGCGACGCAACCCGAAAGATTAAGACCGGCGAGGTGGTCACTGTTTCCTGCGCTGAAGGAGAAGTCGGTAAGGTATATGAAGGGAAGATCAAATACTCAGTCAACTCCGTCAATCTCAAGGATTTCCGGACGCCCAAGACCAAGATCATGATGAATGTGGGCGATCCGGAATCGGCTTTTGAATTTTCTTTCATTCCAAATTCAGGCGTTGGCCTGGCGAGAGAAGAATTCATCATCAACGACTATATCAAAGTCCACCCGCTCGCTCTTATCCATTATGCCGCGATCAAAAAGGCGGGGATCAAACAAAAGATCGACGAGCTAACCGAAGGGTATAGAGATAAGGAGCAATTTTTCGTTGATCGCCTAAGCCATGGGGTGGCCCGTATCGCTGCGGCTTTCTATCCTCTTGACGTGATCTTGCGCTTCTCGGATTTTAAAACCAACGAGTACGCTACATTATTGGGAGGGGCAGATTATGAACCAAAGGAGGCGAATCCAATGATTGGCTGGCGAGGGGCGTCGCGTTATTACGACTCGAAGTTCAAGCCGGCGTTCGGCTTGGAGTGCGCTGCAATCAAGCGAGTGCGGGAAGAAATGGGATTGAAGAATCTGAAGGTGATGATTCCTTTCTGCCGCACGCCAGAGGAGGGAAGGCGGGTGCTGGATACCATGGCGGAGTTCGGCCTTGTCCGTGGCAAGGACGGCCTTGAAGTGTATGTCATGGCGGAGATTCCATCGAACGTGATTGACGCCGAGCATTTCTGCAAGCTTTTTGACGGATTTTCAATTGGCTCCAACGATTTAACCCAGCTAGCGCTGGGCGTAGATCGAGATTCGGACCTGGTCGCACATATCTACGATGAACGCAACGAGACGGTCAAGCGGCTGATCCGCGAACTCATCAGCACGGCACACAAATATCATCGCAAGGTCGGCATTTGCGGCCAGGGGCCTTCGGATCATCCTGATTTCGCGCAATTTCTCGTCGAGGCGGGGATCGACAGCATCTCTCTTAATCCCGATTCCGTGCTGAAAACTTCGTTGAAGATCCTGGAGATGGAACAAAAACTTGGTCGAAAATGATGCCGATCGCATCTCCCGAGAGCTTGGTGCAGGCATTACTATATGGTATAATCATCAACGCATATCCATGCGTTTTTTGTTTTCTCCCAAGCAGCGCATTCTTGCACGCATGGTAGTATACGATCAGGATTTTTATCCTTGGCAGAGCGGAGAGGTCGCATAGTGGTCGAGTGCGCTTGCTTGGAAAGCAAGTATATCCGCAAGGGTATCGCGGGTTCGAATCCCGCCCTCTCCGCTCTGCCTGGGAATACGCAAGATCCGATGAAGAGGTATCGAAGAAATCGAAAATAGAATGCCCGACACAAAAAATATTTTAACTCGCGTTGATCATACCCTCGCCCAAGTCGAATGGTATCGGTTGCCGCAGGCAGAATTGCGCCGAAAATTCGCAACCTCTTTGAGTCTGGGCCTGACACAAGCGGAGGCAGGCTTGCGTCGCGAAGTGTATGGCCACAACACATTGCCTGAAGAAAAAGAGGACGGATACCTAGAAATCATTGCGCGTCAAATCAAGAGTCCGTTGGTATATATTCTTCTTTTCGCAGCCTTTTTGAGTCTGGCCCTCGGTAAATTTGTCGATCTGGCGATTATCAGCACGGTAATTGTTATAAATGTTCTCATCGGTTTTTTCCAAGAGCACAGGGCTCAAGCGACGCTTCAGGAATTGAAAAAAGTTTTGCATCCCACCGCCACCGTAACCCGCGACGGGGAGTTGCGCGACATCCCAACTTCAGAGTTGGTACCCGGTGACCTCATGCGGCTGATCGCCGGAGATCGCGTGGCCGCAGACGCGAGAATAGTAGAGTCTTCCAACCTGGAAGCCATCGAGGCGGTTCTAACCGGGGAGTCAGTTCCTATACTCAAGCATGCCGAGGCGATCAATCATGAAGCACCGATAGCAGACCAGGACAACATGGTATTCAGCGGAACAGAGATAACTTCGGGTGTCGCTCGAGCGATTGTCGTAGCGACGGGAAAGAGCACTGAGCTCGGAAAAATTGCCACCCTCTTGATTAGCACGGCCAAGCGACCGACCCCGCTGCAGGAAGGAATTTCTCAGTTCAGTAAGCTGCTTGCTTGGCTGACCGGCGCAATAGGTTTTCTTATCCTGGCCGTCGGGTTGTGGCACGGTCGGGATTTTTTTGAAATGCTTTTTACCGCTGTGGCGGTTTCAGTCGCGGCGATTCCTGAAGGACTGCTCATATCCCTGACGGTTATATTGACTGTCGGCATGCAGCGCATTTTGCGAAAGAGAGGATTGGTTCGGCATTTATCAGCGGTGGAGACTCTGGGCGCCACCTCAGTGATTTGCACCGACAAAACCGGCACCCTGACCTTGGGAGAGATGCGGGTAGTATCATTAGTTTCTGGCATGGCCGAACATTACCTTCGCACAAAGAATACACCAATCCCTGATTGGCGATTGACCGATATTTTAAAAACAGCCGCCCTCGGAAGCGAAGCTGTCGTGGAGAACCCGAAAGAAGATCCCCAAGATTGGAAAATTGTCGGCAATCTCACCGACAGAGCGCTCATCATCGCGGCTGCGGAAGTCGGTTACAACAAGTCGATGCTCGACGTTCTTCATCCGGTACGTTCGGAGCTTGTCTTTTCAGAGAAACGAAAATATTCTGCTGTTTTAAGGCATCTTGGACACAATGAAAGTCTTCTCTCAGTGAAAGGCGCCGCCGAGGTAGTATTAAATTCCTGCAAATATACTAAAGCAAGAGGAGGAAAGAAAAATGTTTTGGATACTCAATTGCGCAATACCCTGAATAAAAAATTAGATGAAATGACCCGGGAAGGATTGCGGGTCATTGGCGTCGCAAGCTGCATACTTCCCGCTCAAGTGGATAAACTCCGAGAGCAAAATGATTTGCCGTACGAATTGGTATTCGAAGGCTTTGTCGGCTTGCGCGATCCTTTAAGGGACGAGGTTGGAGAAACCATTAGGATTGCCCAAGAAGCGGGGGTACGACTGGTCCTGATCACTGGAGACCACAAACTTACTGCGTTGGCGATTGCCCAAGAAGCGGGATTGGCGATCGGGCCGAGCAAGGTTATAGAAGGCAAAGAACTGGATCACATGGACGACGCCACACTGATGCGGCAAGTCGCCGAGATAGATTTGTTTGCGAGAGTTACCCCCGTCCACAAGCTTCGTATCATCGCCGCGCTTCAGAAACGCGGTGATGTAGTGGCGATGACCGGAGACGGTGTGAATGATGCCCCCGCGCTCAAGCGCGCCGATATTGGTATGTCTTTGGGTTCCGGCACCGAGGTCGCACGGAGCGCGTCCGATCTAGTATTGTTAGACAATAATTTCCGCACGATAGTCGGAGCGATCGAGCAGGGGAGGATCGTCTTCAATAACATTCGGACCGTAATAGTGTATTTATTATCAGATAGTTTCTCCCATGTTATTCTGATAACCGGCGCTATTTTTCTAAACCTTCCCTTGCCTCTCCTGCCCGCTCAAATACTTTGGAGCAATCTGATCACTGACGGACCGCCGAATCTCGCGCTCACACAGGAACCCGGCGACCCCAGCCTTATGCGGCGGCGTCCTCGGAAGAAAGACGAGCCATTGATAAATTTCGAAATGAAAGTGCTCATCTTGTTTGTTGGTATATTGACCGACATAGTATTTCTCCTTTTATTTCTGCGATTGCAGCACAGTGAGGATTTGACTACCGTAAGAACGGTCGTCTTCGCCGCTTCGGGTTTCAGTTCATTACTCTATGTATTTAGTCTCAAATCTTTGACCCAGCATATCTGGAGAATTTCGCTTTTCAATAATGTATGGCTCATCGGGGCGGTCATGCTCGGAGCTTTTTTGCAAATTGCGGCTATCTATTGGCTGCCCTTCCAAACATTGCTCCATACTGTGCCGATCCCGCTTGCATTGTGGGACTGGGTCATTGGACTCAGTGTAATCAAGGTTTGTGCCATAGAGCTCGCGAAATTTTTCTTTCACAGAAGAGCTGTTTGACCTTATGTGCTGTATGTAAGCTTGGGTTGACCCCTCCTCTCCTACCGGGCTAGAATAAGAGAACCACCGATCATTATCCGTTGTAAACAGCAGACTAATGCGGATATCCGCGGATACGCAATGCTCAATTCTCCCATCGAAGAGATCAAGACCAAGCTCAACATTGTAGATGTAGTTTCTGAATACGTTCAGCTCAAGCGAGTCGGAGCCAACTACAAGGCACGGTGTCCGTTTCACCAGGAGCGGACTCCGTCTTTTCACGTAAACACGGCTCGTCAGATTTGGCATTGCTTCGGATGCGGGCTGGGAGGTGATGTAATCGAATTCGTCAAACAGATCGAATCGTTGGATTTTCCCCAAGCTTTGAAATTGCTAGCAGACCGAGCCGGTGTAGCGCTCCCCCAAGATCAGGGGCAGCGACAGCAGAGCGTGCCCGCCGAGAAAAAGAAAGTTCTCTATGAGCTGAATGATTTGGCCTCGCGTTTTTATCATAAGATTCTCACCGAGAGCCCGGCGGCCTCGACCGTCCGGGAATATCTGGACAAACGCAAGTTCAAAAAAGAAACGATCATAAGCTGGCAGTTGGGGTATGCGGCGGATGCGTGGGATACGCTTGTGAATTTCTTGAGCAAGCGGGGATATGATCCCAAGGACATGGAAGATTCCGGTCTTATCAGCCGCAGGGATGACGGCCGGATCTATGACCGGTTTCGCGGGCGGATTACATTCCCGATACGCGACCTGGGCGGACGGGTGGTCGGCTTTTCTGCGCGGGTTTTGCAGGCTCAGAATGATATCGCTAAATATATCAATTCACCGGAGACCCTGATTTATTCCAAAAGCAAAGTATTGTTTGGTCTCTTCGAAGCAAAGAGTGCGGTGAGGCAGGCGGGAGCTGTCGTTGTGGTTGAAGGGAATATCGACGCGATCAAGTCCTCGCAAGCCGGTCTAATTAATGTCGTTGCGTCTTCCGGCACCGCCCTCACTGAGTATCAATTGCAGATTCTTAAAAGATTGACCGACACTGTCGTTTTCGCTTTTGATGCCGACGCCGCAGGACTTATGGCGACCCGGCGGGCACTCGATGGGGCAGTAGCCGCAGGATTGAATGTGCGGCTGGTTGAGGAATTGGGGGAATTCAAAGATCCGGATGAGATCATCGATGCCGACCCCGAGGTGTGGAAGAATCTTATCCGGAATTCGACTGACTATTTGCAATTTTATTTTCGGCGTTTATTTGATATACTGCCGTTGACTGATCCGACAGCAAAAGCCAAGGCTGTACAGGATTTTTTTTCCTTACTGGGTAAGGTGGCGGATCCTATCATAGTCAGCGAGTACGTAAAAAAAGTATCTCAAACCCTTGCGATCCGCGAACGTGACCTTATCCCCATACTTGAGCGTGCTCGGAGCCGCCCGTCCTCGACCCCTTCATCTATATACGTCAAGCCGCCGGTCAAGCCGTCGGCTCAGGAGAAAACCGAACAGCGGTATCTCGGATTGATTTGTCGTTTCCCCGGGCTTTCAGCAGCCGATCTGCGTATTCACGACCCCGGAGAATTTACCCGCGAGGATTATCGAAAGATATTTTCCGATCTGCTTGCCTGGATAGTCGAGGGGAAAAATCTGGACACGGCAGAGTTCTTGGTGCGGCATCCCTCATATCGTACTGTTCTGGAAGTAGCAGAGTTCTCTCTTGCGGATGCAGAAGAAGAAGCCCTGAAACAAGAACTGGAGCAGATGTCCGTCTTGCTGCGGAGGAATTTCATCCGCAGAGAACGCGAACGCCTCAGCATCGAGATTGCCAAAGCGGAGAGAAGGGGAGATGATGCACTCAAAAAGGAACTGGCATTCCGATATACAACTTTAGTGCAGACCTTACAGGAACTAGAATTTCATTCACACTCGTTATCATCCTATGGTAGAAAAAAAGAAGAAGCCGGTCAGACGTAAATACGGCGTTGGCAGAAACGCAAGAACCAGAACCCAGCCAGTCAAAGGAAAGAGTGAACAAAAACGCGACAAGAAATTGGTCGCGGAGCCGTTTGATTGGGAAAAGGCAATCAAAATGCTTCTTACGCGCGGCAAGCAGAGAGGATTTATCACAGAGGCTGAAGTGCTCCATGCATTGCCGGATTTGGAAGACAATATCCCGCTGGTAGAGAAGATGCTCGATACCATAGAAACGGAGGGAATTGAATTGGTGGATCAAGAAGTTGCTTCGGTTTGGCAGCAATTCTATCAGGAAAAGGAAAAAGTCGGAGGCAAGGGAGGAAAGGCTGCCAAGCAGCCGGTGTTGCCTCCCGCACAAGCGCAGGCGAGAGAGCTTACGGTGGGTTATGATTTGGCGGATATTTATGATGATTCTATCCAGATGTATTTGCGCGAGATCGGTAAGGCCCCCCTGCTCACAGGGGCAGAAGAAGTCGATTTGGCGAAAAGGATTGAAAAGGGTGATGCGATCGCAAGGAAAAAGTTGACGGAAGCAAACCTGCGTCTGGTCGTATCCATTGCCAAGAAATACATGGGTCGCAACCTCGGACTGCTCGATCTTATCCAAGAAGGCAACCTCGGACTGTTCCGGGCAGTCGAGAAATTCGATTGGCGAAAAGGATATAAATTTTCAACCTACGCGACGTGGTGGATCCGCCAGGCGATTACCAGAGCGATTGCCGATCAGTCACGCACGATACGCATCCCTGTACACATGGTGGAGACCCTGAATAAATACGCTCAGGCTGAGCGGACTTTGGTGCAAGACCTTGGGCGAGAGCCATTGCCCGAAGAAATCGCCGCGGAAATGGGGATTGAGGTCGAAAAAGTCTACCAGTTGAAAAAGATTTCCCAAGAGACGGTCTCAATCGATACTACCGTAGGTGAGGACGAGGAAGAAGATTCCAAGCTTGGGGATTTCATCGTAGATGATGATACGATCATGCCCGCGGATGTCGCGGGGCGCCAGATACTGAAAGGCTATGTCCAGAAAGTGCTCCGGGACCTTGACCCCCGGGAGCAGAAGATTCTGAAGATGCGTTTTGGGCTGGACGACGGTGTCACCCACACTCTTGAAGAAGTGGGGAAAGAATTCGGCGTCACTCGCGAGCGCATCCGGCAGATAGAGTCGAAGGCGCTGGAACGCATCAAGGCCCATCAGGATATCAGCAAATTGCGAGACTACTAACCTCGATAGTCTCAAGTTAATAAAGTTGAAAAAGTTCGTAAAGTTGATTTACGGCTCAGTGTTTAAGGACTTTATAACTTATTACTTTATAAACTTGTAGTATGCGCATCGCATCTTTAGCGCCATCGGTCACCGAAATTCTCTACGAACTCGACCGTGAATCGGACATCGTATGTTCGACGCATTTCTGCGATTACCCGGAGGCAGCGAGAAGACTGCCCAAGGTTGGCAGCTGGATTCGGATTGATCTTAAAAAACTCAAAAGTTTTTCACCAGACCTGATATTCACGTCTTCTGCGGTACAGGGTACGCTGACGAGCGAGCTGAAGGCGTTAGGGTATCGAGTCATCAACATCAATCCCATGCGCCTGCATGAAGTTGTAGAATCTTACAACCAGATAGGTCAGATGGTTGATCGGGTAGAGAGCGCAGAAAAGATTTCCTCGAATTTGTACAAGACGATAATGTCTTATCACCTGCAGCCCCTCACTATCCGTCCGCCTCGCGTATATTGCGAAGAATGGTCAGCCCCGCCGATGGTTGCGGGGAACTGGGTGCCCGACATTGTGGAACTTGCGGGTGGGGTAGCTGTGCTATCCGAGGCGGGAAAGCTTAGCCGGGAATTCGCACTCGCAGACCTGGTAAAGAGCGATCCTGAAATCATAATTTTGCATATTTGCGGATTGTCCACGCGCGTCGATCCCCGGAGCATTACTCGGCGTCCCGGCTGGGAGAAGATGACGGCGGTACGCAACAAACACATTTTTGTTTTAGACGATTCTTTACTCAATCGGCCGACGAGCCGATTGATCAGCGGTCTTAGGATGCTCAAAGATATTTTCTCCGAATGGAGACCCGCTCACGATACTGAACAATACAAAGTCTTACCAGTCTGGCAAGAGGGGTCAGGAACTTAGATAAAAATTACTTTGCCCCTGTTTAGCAACAGGGGTTTTTCATTTTGGGCACTTTCACAATATTGTAATATGGATTGACAGGACAGAGAGTTCATGTTATCATTGTTGGTCCCGATTTTGTGGGATTCTGAATCTACAGATCTTAGGACGGGTCTGCAGACTCAAGACAAAAACCTAAAACGCCGCATGAACGCGGCAGGAGGAAGAGTAATGAACGCAAGCAATGTGGTCGCCACCCTTCGTACTTACAATAACGAAGGGGTAGTCAAGTCAGTGCGCCGCCTGCTCAGCTTGGGTGTTGGCATGGTCAACGTCATCACGAACGCAGTCGAAGATTGCGATTCAACCGCATACTGGCTCAAAGGTTTCCCGAAGGATCAGGTGCAGATTCACCCGATCTTCAGAGGGTACACCTGGTCCAATGCGCTCAACGCGGCGATCTTTGCGGCGAACCTGCAAAGCGCCCGCCGCGTCCAGGAAGGACTTGGGCGCTTCGAATGGCTGCTCAATATCAGCAACGAGGCGCTGTTAGAGCCGCGACACCTTGAGGCCATGCTGCTGGCCAGCGAATCTGACGAGCGCATCATGGTAGTGGGTACGAGTTTTGCCGGAAGAAAAAACGGCAACCCATTCGACCTTGGCCCCTCGTATCGGCATCCGAGGAACACCTGTATGCTAGTCAGTCTCACCCGTAGTCCATTCTTGTTCTTCGATCCTTACTGCGACCAGATCGGAGGCAATGAAGATTTGGAATACGTACTGCGAGTTAAGGCAGCCGGGTACGAGGTGATCAGGCTCGATTTGAAAGTTCCTCTTCTGATCGGAGTGAACTACAATCAAGAAGCCAAAGAATCGAGAGAGCTTGGTGCGAATTGCGCAATCGCGGAGCGCTTGCGCGGCACCTATCTGCTCGGCAGCCTGGAAAGAGAACGGATTGAAGCGGTGCTTGCCGAAATGGGCTTGTAACTCTGTCAGGAAAAACAGGCGAAAATCTCTCGTACAGGAGGTGGACATGTTCAGCCCGCGAGTATTCCTCAAGCGGCCCAAAGGCGAACTCTTGGCTTGGACGGCCATATGGCTCGAGCTCAATCCTCTGTTTCAAGCCGTGAAGAGCTACCGCTCGGGCGACATTGCCGGTGTGGAGCCGCTCACGTTCGCCATCATCATGATCATCGGCGGTGTCTGGCTGTGGTATGGTATCACGATCAGAAGCGGCCCCCTCATTGTCGGTAACATCCTCAAGCTCGTTTCAGCGGCAATAGTTGTGATCATGTATCTGGTGCTGCGCTAATGAGGATTGCAACACTTTTTTCAATGACTCGCATCGCGCGGGTCTTTTTTAACTAAGAAAACTTAGCGGCGATTGTTTGAGATTTCTTTTGAAATGGAAGATTGCCGCCAACCCGAGATGGAAGAAGGTATTTTATGCGGGATGCTCACGCTTGCGCATCTGGCGCAGGAGCCGAAACGTTGGATCAGAAGATAGTAAATGTCCAAGATAATGACCGGAAGAGACATGCGGGAGTAACACATAGTTAGCGCCCTGGGCGTATAGCTCATGAGCATCAGACTCGGTTTCCGCTCTTGTGACGATGAATGGTTTTCGTTTGAGCCCTCGAATCGCAGAAAGTAAGGCAAAGTTATCTTCCGCGTCTGGGCTCGTGCAGATAACAAGCCTGGCCTTGTCCAGTCTGGCCTCCTCTATAATATCCTCATCTTTGATATCCCCGAAGATGTAAGAATATCCTTGGGATTCGAGAATCTTGATCACTTCTGGATCGAAATCCACGACCAGAAGATCCTTGGGTTTCAAGGCTTGGGCAATACTGCGTCCAGTCCGGTGGAAGCCTATTAAGATGATCGGTTTCTTGGCAGTCATGCTTGGGATGTGGGGTTCGCGAGCATTTTTAAGTTCAAAGTATTGCAAGATTCCCGACAACGCCTGATAGAGAGATTCTGAATGCACGATCAGATAAGTGGAAAGGATAATGCTGATTATTCCTACCGCTGTAATAACCCCGACTGTTTGAGAATTCAAATGGCCTAGTTCCAAACCCACAGCCGCAAGAACCAGGCTGAATTCTGAGACCTGGCCTAAAGAAATGCCTGCCAAAAAACTGGTGCGTTTCTTGTACCCCATCAGACCCATGAGGACCAAGACTATCAAGGGGTTCCCGATTAGGACAAAAAGCGAAAGAGTGGAGATTTGCACCCAGGCCGCGGATAAGTCGGCAAGCCGTAATGAGGCACCCAGGCTGAAAAAAAATATTATTAGGAAAAAATCCCGCAACGGCCGTACCCGGGCTGCGATCTGAAAATGCTCCGAAGAATTTGCCAGCGCTAGGCCCGCGAGCAGCCCGGCGATCTCGATGGAGAAACCAAGCCTGCTCACAACCATGGCAACGACGAATACCCAGGCCAGACTGACGATGAAGAGTAGTTCTGAAGATTTCGCAACACGGTCGAATATCGGGGGAAGCACCCAGCGTCCGAGCCAAAGCATCAGAGCAAAGAGTGCGATGATTGTGATGACAAGGAGAGCCGCGTCAATCGGAGAGAAATATCCTGTTCGGCCAGCGCCCGATAGGATCATAAGCACAAGTATTGCAACGATGTCTTGTACTAACAATAAGCCGATACTGAGTTTGCCGTATAGGCTGCCCAGGTCCCGCTTGTCTGAGAGGAGCTTGACTATGATGATAGTGCTGGAGAAAGTTAGGGCGATGGCGACATAGAAAGCCGATAGGGGAGGGAAGCCAAGAGAGCTTGCCAGCAAGTATCCGATCGCAGAGGTCAGCGCAATCTGAGCCGTTCCAAGCAGAGCGGCGTTTTTCCCCACAGCCCGGAGTGAAGAATAATTTATTTCCATTCCTACCAGAAAAAGGAGAAACATGATGCCAAGATCTGAAAAGACTTGGAAATTCTGCTGCTCCTCTATTTGTGAAAATTGGAATACCCCACCAAGCACTCCCGCTGCAAGATAGGCAAGTAGAGTAGGTTGTTTAAGCAATCTTGCGATTACTCCCAAGACAGCCGAAAGGGCTACGATAAGGGTGAGTTCAAGAAAACCGTCATTCATTTCTGTTGTAGATTAGTTTTTGTTTCATGTCGTATCTTTTGAATCAGTATACTATATTTAATTGATGTTCGAAAGCGGAGAGCGGGTATTGATGGCCGGGGAAACTTGCTATATACTATCAAAAGATATTAGCGCTTTTTGAAGATTTGGAAACTAGTTTTTATCGCGTATCGGATAGAAAGCTGTACTCCCGGGTAGCTCAATGGTGGAGCAACCGGCTGTTAACCGGTAGGTTGTCGGTTCGAGTCCGACCCC
>MFEO01000026.1:40918-47385 GCA_001777585.1 Candidatus Doudnabacteria bacterium RIFCSPHIGHO2_01_FULL_50_11
ATATGATCACTTGTTTCACGAATGCTTTTACTGCTAAATTTAGATATTTTTTTTTATTTCTCGGATATCGGATAGCCGATACTTTGGAGATCAAATTTGTAAATTTGCTTTTTTGGCGGGTTTGATCCCGCTTCATTGGGAGTGGTGAGTTTCAATTTTGTTTTAGAGCCACCCCACATGTCTATCAAAACAGCTCTTGGCGCAACAGAAATGCGTAAGAGCTTTGTTTCTCGGAAAAAGATTGTGAAACCGGAAAAAATGTTTTATCAACAAGATTTTTGGAGCTAAATTTTGTGCAATACAGGGCTTGACAAAAAACGTCAATGAAATTGATGGTGTATTCTCCAAAATTTTGATCGGTTTAATGCCCAAAGAGTCTTGACGGAGGGGTTAAATTATGCATCGTTTTTTTATATAATAAATACAGAGATCTCGGATATCAGATATTGAGCTTCAGTCAGTAAACATCGAAACAAAACAGAAAAATATCGGATAGAGTCTCAATCGCGAATTACTCCCAAAACAAAAGCTCCTAAAAAACAAAATCACTCGGAAATTTCTCGCAGGATTTTATCCGAGTGAACGCCCACTAGAGTTCAAGCCGGAAAATAAGCCGGCCGAACGAAAATTGCACAAAGCAAAACGCCCTCTTGGTTTCGCACAAAATGGTTTTTTCAAACCCGCAGGATTTAATTTGTGCTTCTAAGGGCGTTTTCTGTCCCCAGTATAGCACACTGCTGGGGTATTGAAAAGATCCTGCTCCGAGAAAACTCGGACACGCTTCATCCTTACGCTTCACGATCGAATTTTCAGAGCATGGACGAGCAGGACAAAAACCTAAACCCACTCGACGAACTCATTTCGCTGTCAAACGCGTCAAAGTACACCGGATACCATTCCGACTATTTGTCGTACTTGGCAAGAACCGGAAAACTTCAGGCGCAAAAAATAGGCCGAAACTGGGTCACCACCCGCCACGCCCTTCAGAAATTGAACGATAAGAATGTCAGCGAGATTTCTGACGAGACCGGCAAGAAGATCTCGGTTAGAATCCAAACTCTCCAGAACACTGATGTCACAGGCCACCCTATCTCAGCCCGACAGGAACTAGCCTCCACGCAGATCGAACAAGGGAACTCGGTCATGCGATCCAAGCTCACCGAGATTGAAAAGGCTATCGCCGAGAATCTGCAGTCAGTCACCCGGCGGTTCGAACAGCTGGAAAAAAATCTAATCTCCAAGCGCGTAGGCGACATTGTCCAACAGCCTGATGGGAAAATCAACAGTGATGACGCGAGATCTCTTGAACGAGATCTTCTCGAGCAGCGCGAGCAAGCGCTTGGGGAGTTGAAACAGAGAGAGTCTAAGCTGTCAGAAGAAACCAAAAAAATCCGGGAACTTCAAGAGAAACTTCAGGCTCTTGAAGCCAGCCATCAAGCGACCGGAAACAAGGAAACCATTACTCGACTCGAGCAGCAGCAAAGTGAATTGCGCGCTGCTCTCTTGAGCTTGCAGAAATCACTCGATGAGGCATATGCTGAAAATCAGAAGCTGTACGGGAATTTCTCGCACTCACTCGAAGAGAAGCTCGTGACCTTGAAACAAGAGGTAGAAAGGTCGTCCCAAAATCAGACCCCCCAAGTCCGCAATGAATTGTCCGAGATGAAAGCGAATTTCCAAAGGCTGACGTCCGAGTTTGCAAAAATAGAAAATCTTCTCCGCATGCGCCCCCAAGGGCAAACTGGTGTCGCAAGCCCCGATGCGGGAAGAGAAGAGCTCCGCGAGAGCCTCTCGAAAATGCAGCAGGAATTTCAGAACCTTCTGCGTTCATCTCAGTCCCAGTCGCGCCAGGTGGCTGAAGAAACCAAAGGTTTATTGAAACAGTTTGAGGGGAAATTGGAATCGCTTGCGGATTCAGTGAATCGTCGAGTGCTCGTGAAAGCAGTTGACACAAACACGCCGGAATTGCAGCGCTTGGCCGGTGACATCCACGGATTGGGCGAGCAGCTCAGAGCCGCAATTTCGGGCGACGCACTGGAACGGACTGAAGTCATTAAGTCCATCCGCGAATCTCAAGTGGCGCTTCAGACAGAAATGTCTCAGATCGCCCAGCAATCTCAGACGGCTATTGAAAGTCTGTCCGAATCAGTCCGTGCTGCTCAGCAAGGAGTACCCGCTTCTGTTCCTCCGAGCGATATCGCAGAAGTGGGAAAGAATAGAGGGAGTCGGGTAGCTTTCGTCCTAGCAGCTTTCGCGATACTGGTTCTGGCAGTACTCGGCTCGACATACTTTGCCCTTCAAAAGACTGACAACAAGCTCGCATTGTTCGGCGAGCAGATCCGCCAGCAGTTTTTCGGACAGAATTATCAGCCGAAGCTCACCTTTCCGCTCACGAAGGACATTGATCAGCGCGGTGGCAGGCTCTCTCTCGTGAAAGACGATCACACTTTACTCGATCTGAATTTTCCTCAAAATACGGTTTCGGAATTGACGCACGTCACAGTGTCCGGACTCGCGATTGATGATTTGGAAAGTCTCAAACCGAACAAAGGTCAGGCGATCGTAGATTCGCAGATATATCAGATCAGCGCGAAAACGGATGAGACCGCCGTTTCGCAATTCGGCAAACCCCTAACAATCACATTTTCCTACGATCTAGATAAGATTGCCGGATACAAAGAAGATGACCTAAGTATTTTTTACTGGGACGAGCAAGTCCAGAGCTGGGTTGAGCTGCCCCAATCACAAGTTGATACCTTCTCTCACACGGTGACGGCCACGACCTACCACTTCACGATTTTTGCTCTGATCGCCAAGACAAGATTACCTGCACCCTCGACCATCACGATCAGACCAGACGGCAGCTCCGTTCTTCAAGGTTCCAACGGGTCTGTGGTGACAAAAATAATTTCCGGACTCCCGGGATCACAAGGTCTGCAGGGACCTACTGGTCCCCAAGGACCACCCGGACTTGCTGGGCCGCAAGGTCCAGCTGGAACTAGTAATATCATCATAGTTGCGCCAGACGCCAAAGAAGGAGGTCTGGCTGGTTCTTTTAAATACCTTTCAGCCTCGACCTTTGTTACTGACACGATAAAGATAACTTCCCTAACGAACTGCGACACCCTGGATACCGATGGATCAGGAAATGTGGTATGCGGCAGTGACGCGACGGGTGGAAGCAGCGGCATCACCGCTTCGCAATGGAACATTTTTGATGGCAATATCTTAGCCCCTACTTCCACCGGCGCTTCCCTGGCCATCGGCGGTTCCACACAAAGTTCGGCCAAATTTTTCGTAGACGCCGCTTCAGGGAATGCTACCACGAGCGGTGCTCTCGTCATTGGCACGACACCGCCCACACTGAATCTTATCCCGGGAGATCTATGGGCTGGGCGCGCGACGACCACAGCACTTGCGATCACCACCTTGTCAGGGTGTACACTCAAGACTGATTCTGCCGGAAACGTTTTCTGCGGCACCGATCTTACGGGCGGATCTGGAAGTGCGATCATCTGGAATACCTATCTTCCTCAAAACATTATTGCCCCCACTTCCACTACCGCTTCCTTCGCCATTGGGGGGAGCGACACTAACGCCCCGTTCTTAGTGACCAGCACAGGTCTTGCCTCCACCACCCAACTCACTGTCTCGGGCGCGGCGACTACCTCCGCATCATTGGTAGTTGGGGCTACTAACCCCTCCTTCAATCTGCAGGCCGGGGATCTCTTTGTGGGAAGACAGCTCTTCGTGAGTGGCGCGTCGAGAATTTCCGTGCTCAATGCCACGACTACAAATATTGACAATCTTTTTGCCACCGGGGGTCGCATCACCACTCTCAACTCCACCACTACCAATGTCGATACCCTAACAGTTAACACTCTCCTGCAGGGGACTGGAGCCAATAACTTCTGGGATTCCCGCTTCAACGCCACATCTACATGGGCGGGGTTCCAGAGCGAATTCAACACTAAACTCAACGCAACTTCAACGGTGCTTACGGAAAATGATCTCAAGGCCGGCGCCAACATCTCAGTCACCAATAGCTCGGGCAATCTCACGATTGCCGCAACCGGCGCGCCGTCCCAATTCAACCTCTACAATCCCCAGAATGTTTTAGCTCCCACTTCCACTACCGCTTCCTTCGCCATTGGGGGGACGGATACCAACGCCCCGTTCTTAGTCACCTCCGCAGGCCTTGCCTCCACCACCAATCTCACCGTGTCTGGTACCGCCACCACCTCCAAGCTGGTGGTAGGTATTGCCAACAATCCCACCGTCAACCTCCAAGACGGCGACCTGTGGGCGAGAAGAGCCACCACCACCAATCTAGCTATTTCCACTATCCCGGCCAATACTTTGCTCTACACCGGCACGGGAGGAGCCGTCGGGGGCACCACTCTCACCTCCGGCCAACTACTCATCGGCTCCACGGGCGCCGCTCCGGTTGCCGCGACCTTAAGCCAGGGATCGGGGATTACCGTAACCTCCGGCGCTGGTTCCATCAGCATTGCCACTAACGGCCTGGGAGCAACCCAGTGGAATAGCATCTTCAATGCCACCGCCCTCACCCCTACTTCTTCAACTGCCGGGATATTCGTCACCGCTTCCTCCACCATAGCTGCCGACTTCAGGGTTGACGGTAATGCCACCACCACCAAGACCCAAGCCGTCGGGACCCTGGGAGTAAACAACGAATATTTCACTGACCTGACCGGCAGCGGGCTTACGATCACCTCAGGAGCATTAGGGGTAATCGCCGGCTCCAACTTCTCACCCTTCAATACCTATGTCGGCGGCGTCATTGCCCCGACCAACACCTCAGCTCTCTTAGCCGTCGGCACCCAGACCGCCACTTCCACCCTCTCAGTCACCGGCTCCACTTATCTCAATGGCAATGCCACCACTACCGGTTATCTGATTCTCGGAGCCCTCCAGCCGACCATCAACATGCTGGCAGGCGACTTCCTGGCCGGCAGAGCTACCACCACCAACCTGGCTATAACAAGCATCACCTCCTGTGCGGGAGCCAATGCGCTGCAGACCACGGCTTCCGGAGCTGTGGGCTGCGGTGCTGTCAGCCAAGCTACTTCAGCTACCAACATCTGGAATTCATACCTTTCTGGCACCCTGGCGGCTCCCACCAACACCGCCCAGACCATAGCGGTGGGCGGCACGGATTTCTCAGCGCCTGTCCTGCTCTCGCCCACCGGCATTTTCTTAAACGTCGCTTCCACCACCGCCCTCAATGTGCAGAAAGTAAACGACCTGCCTGCCTTCATCGTTAATACGGGCGATGGCTCACAGGCCAATCCATTTGCTACAACGACAGCTTATGGGTATTTCCGAGTAGCATCTACTTCAAATTCAATCAACGCTCCTATACTTGATGTCGATGCGGCACTAGGACATGTCGGCGTAGGCCAGAGAGCAACCGATCAGAGCATCTTGGGTGTTTACGGTCCAGACAGAACAACTGGCAACTCGTTTGGACTCTATGCGACGGTAGACGCCGTACATTCAGGTGGAACCAAGGCCTTGGTTGCTGGAGTTGAAGGTGACGCATTAAATCGGGGTGGCGGAGATGTCACGACTCTGGCCGGCGTAGTAGGCTTCGCGCAAAACACAAGCCCAGGCACCGTGACAGATATGGCGGCTTTGTATGCTGATACGAACTCCCGAAGCGCTGGCACCGCCACTAATAATTACGGCCTGTATATTTCCAATCAATCTGGCGTCGCCAATAGCGCAATAAATAATTATCAAATTTACTCTGCGGGCGCGAATCCATTTGTCGTGCGAAGCGATGGCAATGTCGGCATTGCCACCACCACACCGGGTGGGACCTATGGAGAACGGTTGACGATAGATGGCGGCCTCTATGCCACTCGCGGAGTCACCACGACAGCGTTGTCTTTCGCCACCACATCTTCTATGTTCAACTGCACCCTGCAGACTTCTGCCACGGGTGCGGTATACTGCGGCAATAGCTCCGCCGTTTCCTCCCAATGGAACTCCATCTTCTCAGGCACCGCCCTCACTCCTACCTCTACCACCGCCGGCATCTATGTCCTCGCCTCGTCCACCATTGACGCAAGACTCCGGGTAGGCGGCAATTTCACCGTGGCGACCTCTACTCCCTGGGATGGTTACGGTATGGCTGTGGCGACGTCCTCAATCTTTGCTAACCTGCTGACAGCCTCCGATCTTAGAGCTACTACCCTCAACTCGACATCCTCCAATATTGATACATTGGTGGTTAATACCTCGCTCTCAGGGACTGGGTTCAACAATGCTTTTGACAACCGCTTGAACGCTTCATCCACGGTCTTAACCGAGAACGACATTAAGGCCGGCGCCAACATCTCAGTCACCAACAGCTCGGGCAATCTCACGATTGCCGCAACCGGCGCGCCGTCCCAATTCAACCTCTACAATCCCCAGAATGTTTTAGCTCCCACTTCCAC